>NZ_QKLN01000003.1:0-395401 GCF_003225665.1 Pseudomonas sp. TKO26 | reverse complement strand
AGCCAGACAGCCCCCAGGACCCTCCCTTACCCGCAAAGGACTCAACCATGATTGTGCGTTACGTAAAGATCACCATGACCCTGTCTGTCGCGGCCTTCGCGCTGCTGGTGGCCTACAACAACATCAGCGACTACGGCTCCAACTTCGCCTTTGTCCAGCATGTGCTGAGCATGGACAGCGTGTTCCCCGACAACACCGCCACCGACCGCGCCGTGACCCTGCCACTGCTGTGGAATCTCGGTTACTGGCTGATCATCGGCGGCGAAGCCCTGACCGGGGTGCTGCTGGTGGTCGGCGCGCTGCGCCTGTGGCTGGCACGGCACGGCGTCGCCAGCTACTTCAACCGCTCCAAGGGCTGGGCGATTGCCGGCTTCTGCCTGGGCTTCTGTGTCTGGTTCTTCGGCTTCATGGTGGTGGGCGGCGAGTGGTTCATGATGTGGCAGTCCAAGGCCTGGAACGGCCAGGACGCCGCCTTCAAGTTCTACATGGCGATCCTGGGGGTGCTGATCTTCCTCAACCAGCCCGACGCCGAGCTGCACTGACCCTCTGCACCGCAGAGCCATGGCGAGGCCACGCCAGCGGCTAGCCGAAGCGCAAAAAAAAACGGCCCGCTGCGGTAACGCAGCGGGCCGTTGTTCAGCGCCCTGGGAAGTCAGGGCCAGGCATTCGCACTCAGTGGTTGAGCTTGAAGTCCTTCTCGGCCGCTTCGAAACGCTGAACCATGCCAGCGGTCGGCGTGCCCATCTTGCTCACCAGCAGGATCGCCAAGCTGGCGAAGATGAAGCCCGGGATGATTTCGTACAGGCCCAGCAGAGCGAAGTGCTTCCACAGGATCACGGTGACGGCACCGACGATGATCCCGGCCAGCGCGCCGTTGCGGGTCATGCCTTTCCACATCACCGAGATCAGCACCACAGGACCGAAGGCGGCGCCGAAACCGGCCCAGGCGTAGCTCACCAGGCCCAGTACGCGGTTTTCCGGGTTGGCCGCCATGGCGATGGCGATCAATGCCACCACCAGCACCATGGCACGACCGACCCATACCAGTTCCAGCTGCGAGGCGTGCTTGCGCAGGAAGGCCTTGTAGAAGTCTTCGGTCAGGGCGCTGGAGCACACCAGCAGCTGGCAGCTCAGGGTACTCATCACCGCCGCCAGGATGGCCGACAGCAGTACACCGGCAATCCACGGATTGAACAGCAGCTTGGCCAGTTCGATGAACACCCGCTCAGGGTTCTCGGTCACGGGACCGGCCACCTCAGGGTGCGCCGAGAAGTAGGCGATACCGAAGAAGCCCACGGCCACGGTGCCGCCCAGGCACAGGATCATCCAGGTCATGGAGATGCGACGTGCCTTGGCGATCGACTTCACCGAATCCGCCGCCATGAAGCGCGCCAGGATGTGCGGCTGGCCGAAGTAGCCCAGGCCCCAGCCCATCAGCGAGATCACGCCGATGAAGGTGGTGTTCTTGAGCATGTCGAAGTTGGTCGGGTCTTGAGCCTCGATAGCCAGGAAGGTGGTGTCGACACCACCGGTGGCCAGCAGCACGATGATCGGGGTCAGCAGCAGGGCGAAGATCATCAGGGTGGCTTGTACGGTATCTGTCCAGCTCACCGCCAGGAAACCACCGACAAAGGTGTAGGCAATGGTCGCCGCCGCGCCGGCCCACAGGGCTGTCTCGTAAGGCATGCCGAAGGTGCTTTCGAACAGACGGGCGCCGGCAACGATGCCGGAGGCGCAATAGATGGTGAAGAACACCAGGATCACCACCGCCGAGATGATCCGCAGCAGGCCGCTCTTGTCTTCGAAACGGCTGGAGAAGTAGTCCGGCAGGGTCAGGGCATCGCCGTTGTGCTCGGTCTGTACCCGCAGGCGACCGGCCACGAACAGCCAGTTCAGGTAGGCGCCGACGATCAGGCCGATGGCGATCCAGCTTTCCGACAGACCAGACATGTAGATGGCGCCCGGCAGGCCCATCAGCAACCAGCCACTCATGTCGGAAGCACCGGCAGAAAGCGCGGTCACCACGCTGCCCAGGCTACGGCCGCCCAGAATGTAGTCGGAAAGGTTGTTGGTGGAGCGATAGGCCATGAAACCGATCAGCACCATTGCTGCGATGTAGATCACGAAGGTGATCAGGGTGGGATTGCTTGCACTCATTGAGTTACGCCCTGGCTTTGTTTTTATGGTGCGGCGGTCACTGCCCGCCGCCGCCAAACGATGGTATTTGGCAGACGGTCAGGCGAGCCGCGCATTTATGACTGATGTTTCCCCAGGAAAGCCATCAGCCGATGAACCACCCCGAAAAGGGGGGCGGTTGCACCTTGGGCGCGAATCCTATGCAACAAAATGAACAAGGTGCAACCAATTTGCGGCGTTTAAGTTGCACCTTGTCGAATAATCGGCCGACGACGACGCTTTTGCTCCTTTTTGGAGCAAGAAAGCGGTTTTTCAGAAGTAAATGCACCAACAGGAGGCAGGCCGGATCAGGCAGGAATTTTATTCCTGACAAGCTGCGGTTTTTTCCGTCCGAAAATGGGTTGCACCCGGTTGCACCTATTTCGGCGCACGGATAATCTTGCCGCCAGCTGATGCCACACGTGCGTGGCAAACATGAGGATAAAAATATGGCTACCACCACCCTCGGGGTCAAACTCGACGACCCAACCCGCGAGCGCCTCAAGGCCGCCGCGGCCTCGATCGATCGTACGCCGCACTGGCTGATCAAGCAGGCGATTTTCAATTACCTGGAAAAACTCGAGGGTGGTGCAACCCTGTCCGAGCTGAGCAGTGTCACCGCCAAAGACGGCGATGACGCCGGCGAGGTGCAGACCGATCACGCTCATCAATGCTTCCTCGAATTTGCCGAGAGCATCCTCCCGCAATCGGTACTGCGCGCCTCGATCACCGCCGCCTACCGGCGTCCGGAGCCGGAAGTGGTGCCAATGCTGCTGGAGCAGGCGCGCCTGCCGGCCGCCACCGCCGAAGCCGCGAACAAGCTGGCCGCCTCGATCGCCGAGAAGCTGCGCAACCAGAAGAGCGCCGGCGGCCGTGCCGGGATCGTCCAGGGCCTGCTGCAGGAATTCTCCCTGTCGTCCCAGGAAGGCGTGGCCCTGATGTGCCTGGCCGAAGCCCTGCTGCGCATCCCCGACAAGGGCACCCGTGACGCGCTGATCCGCGACAAGATCAGCACCGGCAACTGGCAGCCGCACCTGGGCAACAGCCCATCGCTGTTCGTCAACGCCGCCACCTGGGGCCTGTTGCTCACCGGCAAGCTGGTGTCGACCCACAACGAGGCCGGACTGACCTCCTCCCTGAGCCGCATCATCGGCAAGAGCGGCGAGCCGATGATCCGCAAGGGCGTGGACATGGCCATGCGCCTGATGGGCGAGCAGTTCGTCACCGGCGAAACCATCGCCGAAGCCCTGGCCAACGCCAGCAAGTTCGAAGCCAAGGGCTTCCGCTATTCCTACGACATGCTCGGCGAAGCGGCACTGACCGAGCACGACGCGCAGAAGTACCTCGCCTCCTACGAGCAGGCCATCCATTCCATTGGCAAGGCCTCCCACGGCCGCGGCATCTATGAAGGCCCGGGCATCTCGATCAAGCTCTCGGCCCTGCACCCGCGCTACAGCCGCGCCCAGTACGAGCGCGTGATGGAAGAGCTGTACCCGCGCCTGCTGTCCCTGACCCTGCTGGCCAAGCAGTACGACATCGGCCTGAACATCGACGCCGAGGAAGCCGACCGCCTGGAGCTGTCCCTGGACCTGCTGGAGCGCCTGTGCTTCGAGCCGCAGCTGACCGGCTGGAACGGTATCGGCTTCGTGATCCAGGCCTACCAGAAGCGCTGCCCATACGTGATCGACTACGTGATCGATCTGGCCCGCCGCAGCCGGCACCGCCTGATGATCCGCCTGGTGAAGGGCGCCTACTGGGACAGCGAGATCAAGCGCGCCCAGGTCGAAGGCCTGGAAGGCTATCCGGTCTACACCCGCAAGGTGTACACCGACGTTTCCTACATCGCCTGCGCACGCAAGCTGCTGTCGGTGCCGGAAGTCATCTACCCGCAATTCGCTACCCACAACGCCCACACCCTGTCCGCGATCTACCACATTGCCGGTCAGAACTATTACCCCGGCCAGTACGAGTTCCAGTGCCTGCACGGCATGGGCGAACCGCTGTACGAGCAAGTGGTGGGCAAGGTCGCCGATGGCAAGCTGAACCGTCCGTGCCGCGTGTACGCACCGGTCGGCACCCACGAAACCCTGCTGGCCTACCTGGTTCGCCGCCTGCTGGAAAACGGCGCCAACACCTCGTTCGTCAACCGTATTGCCGACCAGTCGATCTCGATCCAGGAACTGGTGGCCGATCCGGTGGCGCAGATCGAGCAGATGGCCACCCTGGAAGGCGGCTTCGGCCTGCCGCACCCGCGCATTCCGCTGCCGCGTGACCTGTATGGCAGCGAACGCGCCAACTCCGCGGGCATCGACATGGCCAACGAACACCGCCTGGCGTCGCTGTCCTGCGCGCTGCTGGCCACCGCCCACAACCACTGGAAGGCCGCGCCGATGCTCGGTTGCGCCGCCAGCAACGAAACCCCGGCGCCGGTCCTCAACCCGTCGGACCATCGCGATGTGGTGGGCCACGTTCAGGAAGCCACGGTCGAAGACGTCGACAACGCCATCCAGTGCGCCCTGAATGCCGCGCCGATCTGGCAGGCCACGCCGCCGGCCGAACGCGCCGCGATCCTCGAACGCGCCGCCGACCTGATGGAAGGCGAGATCCAGCCACTGATGGGCCTGCTGGCTCGCGAGGCCGGCAAGACCTTCGCCAACGCCATCGCCGAAGTGCGTGAAGCCGTGGACTTCCTGCGTTACTACGCGGTGCAGGCACGCAACGACTTCAGCAACGACGCCCATCGTCCGCTGGGCCCGGTGGTGTGCATCAGCCCGTGGAACTTCCCGCTGGCGATCTTCAGTGGCCAGGTGGCCGCCGCCCTGGCCGCCGGCAACCCGGTACTGGCCAAGCCGGCCGAGCAGACTCCGCTGGTGGCGGCCCAGGCCGTGCGCCTGCTGCTCGAAGCCGGGATTCCCGAAGGCGTGCTGCAACTGCTGCCGGGCCAGGGCGAAAGCGTCGGTGCCCGCCTGGTGGGTGACGAACGCGTCAAGGGCGTGATGTTCACCGGTTCCACCGAAGTCGCGCGCCTGCTGCAACGCAACATCGCCGGGCGCCTGGACAACCAGGGCCGGCCGATCCCGCTGATCGCCGAAACCGGCGGCCAGAACGCAATGATCGTCGACTCCTCGGCCCTGACCGAACAAGTGGTCATCGACGTGGTGTCCTCGGCCTTCGACAGCGCCGGCCAGCGTTGCTCGGCCCTGCGCGTGCTGTGCCTGCAGGAAGATTCCGCCGACCGCGTGATCGAAATGCTCAAGGGCGCCATGGCCGAAAGCCGCCTGGGCAACCCGGAGCGCCTGTCGGTGGACATCGGCCCGGTGATCGACGCCGAAGCCAAGGCTGGCATCGAGAAGCACATCCAGGCCATGCGCGACAAAGGTCGCAGCGTGTACCAGATGGCCATTGCCGACAGCGAAGAATGCAAGCGCGGCACCTTTGTCATGCCGACCCTGATCGAGCTGGAAAGCTTCGACGAGCTGCAACGCGAGATCTTCGGTCCGGTGCTGCACGTGGTGCGCTACAAGCGCAAGGACATCGACCAGTTGATCGCCCAGATCAATGCTTCCGGCTATGGCCTGACCCTGGGTGTGCACACCCGGATCGACGAAACCATCGCCAAGGTGGTGGACAACGTCCACGCCGGTAACGTCTACGTCAACCGCAACATCGTCGGTGCCGTGGTCGGCGTGCAGCCGTTCGGCGGCGAAGGCCTGTCGGGCACCGGCCCGAAAGCCGGCGGCCCGCTGTACCTGTACCGCCTGCTGTCGACCCGTCCAGTGGACGCCATCGAGCAGTCCTTCGCCCGTGCCGATGCCGAGAACGCCCCAGACCTGCGCCTACGCGAAGCCCTCGGCAAGCCGCTCAATGCCCTGCAAGCCTGGGCCGAGAGCAACAAGCTGGCGGAACTGGCGACCCTGTGCAAACAGTTCGCCGGCCAGTCGCAAAGCGGCATCACCCGCCAACTGACCGGCCCGACCGGCGAACGCAACAGCTACGCCATCCTGCCCCGCGAGCACGTGCTGTGCCTGGCGGAGGTTGAGGGCGACCTGCTGACCCAACTGGCGGCAGTACTGGCCGTCGGCGGTTCGGCGGTGTGGCCGGAAAGCGACCTCAGCAAGGCGCTGTTCAGCCGTCTGCCGAAGGATGTGCAAGCACGCATCCAACGCGTAGCGGACTGGACCAAGGACGAAGTGGTGTTCGACGCCGTCCTGCATCATGGCGACTCCGACCAACTGCGCGGCGTCTGCCAGCAAGTAGCCCAGCGCGCCGGCGCCATCGTCGGCGTCCAGGGCCTGTCCCAGGGCGAGACGGCGATTGCCCTGGAGCGCCTGGTGATCGAGCGCGCCCTGAGCGTCAACACCGCGGCGGCCGGCGGCAACGCCAGCCTGATGACCATAGGTTAAGAGCAGCGGCAAGCGGCAAGCTTCAAGCGGCAAGTGGGGGTGCAAGGCCCTTGCTTGTCGCTTGCGGCTTGCAGCTTGTTGCTGCTTCTGCCCCTCCATCACCTTCATCAATCTTTCTATCCAGCCTTTATTCACCCGCCTAGACTCGGCCCATTCCCTATCCCACAGGTATGCCGCCATGTCCGAGACGCTGCTCAGTTCCCGCAATCTGGCCTTTGAGCTGTACGAGGTACTCGACGCCGAGGGCCTGACCCAGCGCGAGCGGTTTGCCGAGCACAATCGCGAAACCTTCGACGCCGCCATCGGCACCGCGCGCAGCATCGCCGAGAAGTACTTTGCCCCGCACAACCGCAAGGGCGATGAGAACGAACCACGCTACGAAGACGGCCAGGCGAGGCTGATTCCTGAAGTGAAACCGGCGGTGGATGCCTTCCTTGAGGCTGGCTTTCTCAATGCGGCCCGCAGTTTCGAGGCCGGCGGCATGCAGTTGCCAACCCTGTTGTCCCAGGCCTGTTTCGCGCACTTTCAGGCAGCTAACGCGGCCACAACCTCCTATCCGTTCCTGACCATGGGCGCGGCCAATCTGATCGAAAGCTTCGGCACCCAGGAGCAGAAACAACGCTTCCTGCAGCCGATGATCGACGGGCGCTTCTTCGGCACCATGGCCCTGACCGAGCCCCATGCCGGCTCCTCGCTGGCCGATATCCGCACCCGTGCCGAACCGGCTGCCGACGGCAGCTACCGGCTCAAGGGCAACAAGATCTTCATCTCCGGCGGCGACCATCCGCTGTCGGAAAACATCGTGCACATGGTCCTGGCCAAGCTGCCGGACGCGCCCCCCGGGGTGAAGGGCATTTCGCTGTTTATCGTGCCCAAGTTCCTGGTCAACGACGACGGCAGCCTGGGGCCGCGCAACGACGTGCTGCTGGCCGGGCTGTTCCACAAGATGGGCTGGCGCGGCACCACCTCCACCGCGCTGAACTTCGGCGATAACGGCGACTGCGTCGGCTATCTGGTAGGCCAGCCGCATCAGGGCCTGAGCTACATGTTCCAGATGATGAACGAGGCACGGATCGGCGTCGGCATGGGCGCGGTGATGCTCGGCTATGCCGGCTATCTGTATTCCCTGGAATACGCCCGCGAACGCCCGCAAGGTCGCCTGCCGGACAGCAAGGACCCGAGCACCGCGCCGGTATCGATCATCCAGCACGCCGATGTCAGGCGCATGCTGCTGACCCAGAAGGCCTACGTCGAAGGCGCCTTCGACCTGGGGCTGTATGCGGCGCGACTGTTCGACGACACCACCACCCTGGCCGACGAGGCCGAGCGCCAGCAGGCCCATGAACTGCTGGACCTGCTGACCCCGATCGTCAAATCCTGGCCGTCGGAGTTCTGCCTCAAGGCCAACGAGCTGGCGATCCAGATCCTCGGCGGCCACGGCTATACCCGGGAATACCCGGTGGAGCAGTACTACCGCGATAACCGCCTGAACCCGATCCATGAAGGCACCCACGGCATCCAGTCCCTCGACCTGCTGGGACGCAAGCTGGCGCAGAACGGCGGTGCCGGGCTCAAGCGCCTGATCCGCCTGATCGCCGAGACGGGCGAGCGGGCCCGCGCCCATTCGTCGCTGGATGCCCTGCGTCAGCCTCTGGAGCAACTGGTGTCGCGCTTGCAGAGCGTGACCCTGGGTCTGCTGGGGGACCTGGCCAGTGGCAAGGTCACGGCGACCCTGGCCAACTCGGCGCTGTATCTGAAGGTGTTCGGCCACGCGGTGGTCGGCTGGCGCTGGCTGGAGCAAGCCATCAGGGCCGAGGAAGGACTGGCCCGCGACGTGGCGGCGGATCGGGATTTCTATCGGGGCAAGTTGCAGGCCGCACGCTACTTCCTGACCTGGGAAGTGCCGGCCTGCCAGCATGAACTGACCCTGCTGGAAGCGCGGGACGCCACCTGCCTGGAGATGCAGGACGCCTGGTTCTGAGGCCGAGGCGGCCTGACACACCGCGCGCGGTTCGCTGGCAGGCCCGCGCCTCTGACGGTCAGTGCAGCTTGAAGCCGCCCACCTGACGCACCAGATCCTCGGCCAGGCGCTGCAGGGTCCGGCAATCTTCACGACAGCCATGCACTTCGCCCGCCGTGGCTCGGGCCAGATCGGAAATCCCCCGCACCGTGCGGTTGATCTCTTCGGTCACCGCCGACTGCTGCTCCGTGGCCGTGGCCACTTGCTGATTCATGTCGCTGATGCGCTCCACTTGCCCGGTGATCGCGGTCAGCGAGGCGCCGGTACGCTGGCTGGATTCGACACCGGTGCCCGTCGCGGTCTGCCCGGCATGCATCGAGGTCACCGCGTTCTCCGCCCCTTGCTTGAGGCTCTGGATCATCTGCTGGATTTCATCGGTGGAGGCCTGAGTACGCTGGGCCAGGGTGCGCACTTCATCGGCAACCACGGCAAAGCCGCGCCCCATGTCGCCAGCCCGGGCCGCTTCGATGGCGGCATTGAGGGCCAGCAGGTTGGTCTGTTCGGAAACTCCGCGAATCACCGCCAGTACCTGGTCGATGGAGGCCACCTGTTCCGCCAGCTCGCCCACGGCGCCTGCGGCCAGCGCGATTTCCCCGGACATGCTCTCGATATGCCGGATCGAACCGCCCACCACTTCCTGGGCCTGCTGGGCTTCATCCCGAGCCGCCTGGGAAGCGTCCGCCGCCTGCCCGGCATTGCGCGCAATGTCCTGGACCGTCAGGCCCATCTGGTGCACCGCGGTGGCCACCGTGTCGGTCATCTCCTGCTGCTGTCCGGAGCGCTCGGCGGTGTTCTCCACCACCGCCGCCACCTGGCGCACCGAGGAACGCAGGCGCTCGGTGGTGGCCAGCACCTCGCCGATCATGCCGCGCTGGCTGTCGAGGAAACGGTTGAACCCCCGGGCCAGGTCCCCCAGTTCGTCGGCGCGGCTGGCGTCCAGGCGCAGGGTCAGGTCACCGCCGCCGCTGCCGATGGCCACCAGCCCCTCGGTCACTTGCCGGACCGGACGCACCAGGCCGCGGGCCAGCAGCACCACCAGCACCAGGCAGACCGCGGCAATGCCCAGGCCGATCAGGCTGGTGAGCCAGATCGCGCGGTGCGCCTCGGCGTAGATCTGCGCCTGCGGCACCTCGGCCACCAGGCTCCAGCCAAAGCCGCGCAGGGGCAGGCTCAGGGCCAGGTAATCTTCGTCGTCGCGCTGGAAATGAGTGCTGGTCAGGCCTTCATGCCCCATCAGCGCCTCGGCGGCGGTCGCGCCGATCTGCTCGGACAACTGTCGCTTGCCACTGAACTCGGCGTCCGGATGCACCTGGATCAAACCATCGCTGCGCACCAGGAACACCCGGCCGCGCTCGCCAAAGCTGTAGTCGTGAATCAGCCTGGACAGCTCGGTCATGCGCAAGCCCAGGCCGGTGACACCCACCAGCTCACCGTCTTTCTCGACCCGGTAGTTGATGAACAGCGCCAGCTCGCCACTGGCAACGTCGATATCGATGTTCAGCACCCGCGGCTTGCCGCCGTCGATGAAGCGATAGAACCAGACGTCCTTGGGATTGTCCCGGCTGAGGGTCCGGTCCAGGCCTTTCTGGTTGTAGTAATGATGGCTGAGCGGGCTGGCCATCATGGTGGTGAAGGCCTGGTTCTCGGCGCGGATATCTTCCAGGTAGCTGATGTACTGCGGCGCCTGGGCCGGGTCTTCGCCCGCCGCCAGCCAGTCGCGCAGCATGCCATTGCCGGCCAGGTCGCGGGCGGCGGTCAGGGGCTGGGTGAGAATGCGCTCGATATCGTTGCGCATGGCTTCGATGCTCGAAGGTAGCGCCCTGTCCACCAGGTAGTTCTGGGTCAGGTGATTGATCAGTACCGTGTAGATGGCTACTACCACCAGCAGGCTGACCAGCAGGGCCGATCCCATGCTGAGGATCAGCTGCCATTGAATACTGCGTCGCCAGAATTGCATGGAACACCTCTTTCTTATGGTTATAAGAGGCTGAGATACCGCGCCAGCCGCGGAAGGTTGTATACAAACAATGACTCTGCTTGTCCAACCCATCACCCGCAGGCTGTGTGCACTTCCATCAATTCTGTTGAATGGTCTTGGCGATCACCTCGACGGTGGCGCTCACCTGCTCCTGATAGCGCTCCAGCTCCTGGGCATGCTGTTTTTTCATTTCGATCTGCTGCGAACACAGGTTCATCGCCGCCAGCACCAGCAGGCGCTCGCCGATCAGCGTCGGGTATTTGCGCTTGGTGTCGGCCAGGACCGCCTTGAGCATCAGCGCGGCGTCCATGAGGGTCTGCTCCTCGCCGGCCGGGGCCTTGATCGAGTAATCCTCGCCCAGGATCGAGATCACCTTGACCCCATCGATAGGGTGCCTCATGGGGTGACCGGACCTGCGCTGACGCGCTCAACCAGGGCCTGGATACGGGCGGCGGTCGCGCCTTGTTTCTCTTCCTGTTCCATAAGGCTCAGTTGCAGGCTTTCGTTTTCATCCTTGGCCTGGCTCAGTTGTTCCTTGAGGGCTGCGTTCGTGCCAAGCAGCTCCTGGTTCTGTAGCACCAGGTCGCTGACCAGCTGTTCCAATTGGCTGAGGGATGCTTCCAACATTTTGATCTTCCAGGCTTTTTGCAAAGGGCGCGTACGATAAAGAAAAGTCACCTCGGATACCAGGGCTATCCAGGCGCAAGGCCTTGATTTTACTGGCGATGACCCTTCCGCGAGAGCTGCTAGAGACTGTCATTCGTCCCCTGGGTTCCTGACACTCCGTCGGGCGATCAGGACTTTTCTGACATTTCCCAACGAGCACTCAGATTTTTCTGAAACTGCTCCTGACGATTCAAGAAGCATTTTTTCAACGCGATAGCACAGGTACTTCCCAGCCCCACGCGCGCGAGCCGCGCACATCCGAGGTAGGTTCAATGTCCCTGCGTACCCTGAATATCGCTCCGAGGGCATTCCTCGGCTTTGCCCTGATAGGTTGCCTGATGCTGTTTCTGGGGATCTTTGCCCTGAATCAGATGAGCAAGATTCGCGCGGCGACCGAACGTATCACCCAGGACACCATCCCCAGCATCAAGAGCGTCGACGACTTCACCCAACTGAGCCTGCGCCTGCGGATCCAGGCCTATCGACTGCTGCTCAACCGCGATCCCGAGGAACAGCAAAAGACCCTGGAGTCCATCGGCGAGCGCAACCAGAAGATCGATGAAACCCGCGTCCGCTACCAACAGCTCATCAGCAGCCCCGAGGAGCGCGCCGCTTACGATCAGTACATGGAGCTGCTGACCCACCACCGCCAACTGGAAGACCAACTGATCGAGCTGTCGCACAACAACCAGCTCGAAAGCATGCAGCAGTTGCTCAACACCGATCTGATGACCAGCGCGGAAAAGATCAACGGCATCCTCAACCAACTGGTGGAGATCAACACTCATTACTCCAGCGCCGCCGATCAGGACGCGGCTGAGCAATACACCACCGCCTTCAATCTGGTGGTGACCCTGCTGGTACTGGCCAGCGCCCTGACTCTGCTGTTCGCCTGGCGCCTGATTCGCAGCATTACCCTGCCAATCGCCAACGCCCTGCATGCCGCCGAAACCATCGCCGAAGGCGACCTGACCCAACCGATCACCGTGGATGGCCGCGACGAAGCCGGCCGCCTGTTGCAGGCCATGCTCACCATGCAGGAAAAACTGCGCGACACCCTGCAACGCATTACCGCCTCCGCCGGCCAGCTGGCCTCGGCGGCCGAGGAGCTCAACAGCGTCACCGACGAAAGTGCCCGCGGCCTGACCCAGCAGAACAACGAGATCGAGCAAGCCGCCACCGCGGTCAATGAAATGACCAGCGCCGTGGAAGAAGTGGCACGCAATGCCGTCAGCACTTCCGAAGCCTCGCAGAACGCCACCCAGTCCGCCGGCGACGGACGGGACATGGTGCAGGAAACCGTCGCCGCCATCGAACGCATGACCGGCGACGTGCAAAGCACCGCCAGCCTGATCGGCGACCTGGCCAACGAATCCCGGGACATCGGCAAGGTGCTGGACGTGATCCGCGGCCTGGCCGACCAGACCAACCTGCTGGCCCTCAACGCAGCCATCGAGGCCGCCCGGGCCGGTGAAGCCGGTCGCGGCTTTGCCGTGGTCGCCGATGAAGTGCGGGCCCTGGCCCATCGCACCCAGCAGTCCACCAGCGAAATCGAACGCATGATCGGCAGCATCCAGAGCGGCACCGAGCATGCCGTGGACTCGATGCGCAACAGCACCGAGCGCGCCGAATCGACCCTGAACATTGCCCGTGGCGCCGGCCTGTCCCTGGACACCATCAACAGCGCCATCATCCAGATCAACGAACGCAACCTGGTGATCGCCAGCGCCGCCGAAGAACAGGCCCAGGTAGCCCGGGAAGTGGACCGCAACCTGGTGAACATCCGCGACCTGTCGGTGCAATCCACCACCGGAGCCAACCAGACCCGCTCCGCCAGCAGCGAGTTGTCGGTCCTGGCCGTCGATCTGAACAATCTGGTGACCCGGTTCCAGCTGTAAAACCGCCTGCCTGCCCGGCTCCAGCTCTCTATTGCGGGGCTGGTGCCGGCATCGCCGGTGGTTGGCGCCCCCGGGACGGGGCGCAACCAAGCGGCTAAATCCGCGGCAAGACTCAAGACTTTAGTCGTACGACCGATAAGTCACGGTAGATCAGTCTCAAGCCCCGCACGGATGCGCCTTCTTTGGTACCCACCATGTCCCTTCGTAATATGAATATCGCTCCGCGGGCCTTCCTCGGTTTTGCCATGATCGGCGGCCTGATGCTGATCCTGGGGGTGTTCGCCCTGAACCAGATGAGCAAGATCCGCGGCGCCGCCGAGGACATCACCCAGAGCAGCGTGCCGAGCATCAAGAGCCTCGACGAGTTCACCCAGCTGACCCTGCGCCTGCGGGTGCTGTCCTACCGTTTGCTGGTCAACCGCGAGCCGGATGTCCAGCAAAAGACCGTGGAACTGCTGGACATGCGCAACCAGCAGATCCGCACGGCCCAGGCCACCTATGAAAAGCTGATCAGCAGCCCGGCGGAAAAAGCCGCCTACGACCAGTACGTGCAGCTGCTGGGCCAGTACCGGCAGATCGAAGAGCGGATGAAGAGCCTGTCGCGCAGCAATCAGGTGGACGAGTTGCGCAACCTGCTCAACACCGACCTGCTGAACAACTCTGAAGCCATGAACACCGTGCTCAACCGCCTGCTGGAGATCAACACCCAGCAGACCCTGGACACCAACCAGCAAGCCGCCGAGCAGTACTCCTCGGCCTTCACCCTGGTGGTGACGCTGCTGGTGCTGGCCACCGCCCTGACCCTGCTGTTCGCCTGGCTGCTGACCCGCAGCATCACCCTGCCGATCGCCAACGCCCTGAGCGCCGCCGAAGAGATCGCCGAAGGCAACCTGACCCGACCGATCAGGATCGACGGCAGCGACGAAGCCGGGCGCCTGTTGCAGGCCATGGCCAAGATGCAGGAAAAACTGCGTGACACCCTGCAACGCATCTCCGGCTCCGCCACCCAGTTGGCCTCGGCAGCCGAAGAGCTCAACAGCGTCACCGAGGAAAGCGCTCGCGGCCTGACCCAGCAGAACAACGAGATCGAGCAAGCCGCCACTGCGGTCAATGAAATGACCAGCGCCGTGGAAGAAGTGGCGCGCAACGCCGTCAGCACCTCCGAAGCCTCGAAAAACGCCACCACCTCGGCCGGCGATGGCCGCGACCTGGTGCAGGAAACCGTCGCAGCCATCGAACGCATGAGCTCCGATGTACAGAGCACCGCCAGCCTGATCGGCGACCTGGCCAACGAATCCCGGGACATCGGCAAGGTGCTGGACGTGATCCGCGGCCTGGCCGACCAGACCAACCTGCTGGCCCTCAACGCGGCCATCGAGGCCGCCCGGGCCGGTGAAGCCGGTCGCGGCTTTGCCGTGGTCGCCGACGAGGTCCGCGCCCTGGCCCATCGCACCCAGCAGTCCACCAGCGAAATCGAACGCATGATCGGCAGCATCCAGAGCGGCACCGAGCATGCCGTGGACTCGATGCGCAACAGCACCGAGCGCGCCGAATCGACTCTGAACATCGCCCGTGGCGCCGGCCTGTCCCTGGACACCATCAACAGCGCCATCATCGAGATCAACGAACGCAACCTGGTGATCGCCAGCGCCGCCGAGGAACAGGCCCAAGTGGCCCGGGAAGTGGACCGCAACCTGGTCAACATCCGCGACTTGTCGGTGCAGTCGGCCACCGGTGCCAACCAGACCAGTGCAGCCAGCAACGAGCTGTCGCGCCTGGCCGTTGACCTCAACAGCCTGGTGGCGCGCTTCAGCCTTTGAAGCGCCGGACCAGGCTCGGCAAAGCCCCGGCGCACAGCTGTTGCGCCGGGTCGGCCGCGGTCATTGAAAGCTTTTTGACAGCGGCACATTTCAACAGGTTAGAATCGCTGGCACGCAGACTGCATGGTCAGTTTGCGCCCGCCTTTTACACCCTGGAGTACTGCCTTTGAATGCGACGACCATCAACAGCCTGTTCTTGATCGGCGCGTTGCTGGTAGGTGCGAGCATTCTGGTGAGCTCACTTTCGTCGCGCCTGGGCATCCCGATCCTGGTGATCATCCTCGCCGTGGGCATGACCGCCGGGGTCGACGGCGGCGGCATCATCTTCAACAACTACCCGACCGCCTACCTGGTGGGCAACCTGGCCCTGGCCGTGATCCTGCTGGACGGCGGCCTGCGCACCCGGGTCGCGAGTTTCCGCGTGGCCCTGTGGCCGGCGCTGTCCCTGGCCACGGTGGGGGTGCTGATCACCACCGGGCTGACCGGCATGGCCGCGGCCTGGCTGTTCGACCTCAACCTGATCCAGGGCCTGCTGATCGGCGCCATCGTCGGCTCTACCGACGCCGCGGCGGTGTTCTCGCTGCTGGGGGGCAAGGGCCTCAACGAACGGGTCACCGCCAGCCTGGAGATTGAGTCCGGCAGTAACGATCCGATGGCGGTGTTTCTCACCGTGACCCTGATCGACATGCTCGCCAGCGGCCACACCGGCCTGCACTGGGGCCTGCTGGGGGACCTGATCCGCGAATTCGGCATCGGCGCGGTGATCGGCCTGGGCGGCGGCTGGCTGATGCTGCAACTGGTCAACCGCATCCACCTGGCCAACGGCCTGTACCCGATCCTGGTGATTGCCGGCGGCCTGGTGGTCTTCGCCCTGACCAACGCCCTGCACGGCAGCGGCTTCCTGGCGGTGTACCTGTGCGGCCTGATGATCGGCAACCGCCCGGTGCGCAGCCGCCACGGCATCCTGCACATGCTCGACGGCATGGCCTGGCTGGCACAGATCGGCATGTTCCTGGTGCTGGGGCTGCTGGTCACCCCCCACGACCTGCTGCCCATCGCCCTGCCGGCCCTGGGCCTGGCGCTGTGGATGATCCTGTTCGCCCGGCCGCTGTCGGTGCTGGTGGGCCTGGCGCCGTTCAAGGCCTTCCACGGCCGGGAAAAGGCCTTCATCTCCTGGGTCGGCCTGCGCGGCGCGGTGCCGATCATTCTCGCGGTGTTCCCGTTGATGGCCGGGCTGCCCAACGCCCAGCTGTACTTCAACCTGGCGTTCTTCATCGTGCTGATCTCGCTGCTGGTGCAGGGCACCAGCCTGCCGTGGGTGGCCAAGTGGCTGAAGGTCACGGTGCCGCCGGACCCGGCGCCGATCTCCCGGTCGGCCCTGGAAGTCCATGTCACCAGCGAATGGGAGATGTTCGTCTACCGCCTGGGAGCGGAGAAATGGTGCATCGGCGCCGCCCTACGGGAGCTGAAAATGCCCGAGGGCACGCGGATCGCCGCGCTGTTTCGCGGCCAGCAACTGCTCCATCCGTCGGGTAGTACCGTGCTTGAAGCCGATGACTTGCTGTGCGTGATCGGCCATGAACACAACCTGCCAGCCCTGGGCAAACTCTTCAGCCAGGCGCCGGAACGTGGCCTGGACCTGCGCTTCTTCGGCGACTTCGTCCTCGAAGGCGACGCCCAGCTGGGCGCGGTGTCGGCGCTCTACGGGCTCAAGCTCGACGGCCAGGACGCGGACATGCCGCTGGGGGCGTTCATCGCGCAGAAGGTCGGCGGTGCGCCGGTGGTCGGCGACCAGGTGGAGTGGAACAACACCATCTGGACCGTGGCGGTGATGGACGGGAACAAGATCGGCAAGGTGGGCGTCAGATTCCCCGAAGGAAGTCGCCCCGGCCCCGGCCTCTTCCTCTAAACTGCGGAGCGCGTCGGACCTGGTCGCAACGCGCCCCCCCTTTCCTATTTGCTTGACCGACTTCTATGCCTAACCTGCGTAAATTCTTCGCTGTTGCCCTGCTGGGCCTGAGTCTCTCTGTCGGCGCCGCACAGGGCGGCGATCCGCCCAGTGCCGAGTCGGTCCAGCAAAGCCTGGACAAGATCGCCGAACGCAAATTGCCCGAAGCCGATCAGAAGGCCCTGCAGACCCTGCTGCAAAACACCCTGAATCAGCTGAACAACAAGCAGGACTACGAACGGCGCCTCAACGACCTGCGCCAGCAATTGAGCAACGCACCGCGCCAGACCACGGAAAACCAGCGGGAACTGGCACGCCTGAAGGCCAGCAAAGTAGTACCGGTGGCCCAGCGCTACGGCTCGCTGGGGGTGTCGCAACTGGAGCAACTGCTGAGCGAACGCACCACCCTGCAAGGCGAGCTGCAAAAAGCCCTGGCCGACGCCAACACCCTGACCATCACCGCCCAGACCCGGCCCGAGCGGGCCCAGGCGGAAATCAGCAACAGTCAGACCCGCATCTTGCAGATCAACGCCGCACTCAAGTCCGGCAAGGACGGCGGCAAACTGCTCGGCGCCGATCAACGCAATCTGCTGAATGCCGAACTGGCGGCGATCAACGCCCTGATTCCGCTGCGTCGCCAGGAACTGGCAGGCAACAGCCAGTTGCAGGACCTGGGCAGCAGCCAGCATGACCTGCTGATGGAAAAGACCGCGCGCCTGGAGCAGGAAATCCAGGACCTGCAGACCCTGATCAACCAGAAGCGCCTGGCCCAGTCCCAGGAAACCGTGACCCAGCAGTCGATCGAGGCGCAGAAGGCCGGCAGCAGCAGCCTGCTGGCCACCGAGAGCGCCACCAACCTCAAGCTCTCCGACTACCTGCTCAAGAGTACCGACCGCCTCAACGAACTGACCCAGCAGAACCTGCAGACCAAACAGCAACTGGACAGCGTGACCCAGAGCGACGCGGCCCTGGACGAGCAGATCAACGTGCTAAAGGGCAGCCTGCTGCTGTCGAAGATTCTCTACAAACAGAAGCAGGCCCTGCCACGCCTGAAGCTGGACCGCGACCTGGCGGACGAAATCGCCGATATCCGCCTCTATCAGTTCGAGGTCAACCAGCAGCGCGAACTGCTGGGCAGCCCCAGCACCTACGTCGACAACCTGCTCAAGAGCCAGCCGCCGGAGCAGGTCACGCCGCAACTGCGACGGACCCTGATCGACCTGGCGATGACCCGCGCCGATCTGCTGGAGCGCCTGAACCGCGAACTCAGCGCCCTGCTCAACGAGTCCATCACCCTGCAGCTGAACCAGAAGCAGCTGCTGAGCACCTCCCAGAGCCTGCGGGCGACCCTCGACGAGCAGATGTTCTGGATCCCCAGCAACAAGCCGCTGGACGCCGAGTGGCTGCAGGAAGTGCCCCTGCGCCTGCAGAAACAGGTCACCACCCTGCCCTGGGCCTCCAGCCTCAGTGAACTGACCGACGGCCTGGCGCAGCGGCCGTTACTGTTCCTGCCCCTGGCGCTGCTGATCGGCGCCCTGCTGTGGCGGCGCAAGAACCTCTACGCGCGCCTGAGCAAGGTGCACAAGGACATCGGCCACTTCAAACGCGACAGTCAGTGGCACACGCCGCTGGCGATCCTGGTCAACATTCTCCTGGCGATGCCGGTGACCCTGGGCCTGGCGCTGTGCGGCTATGCCCTGCAGATCGACGCCCGGGGACAGAACGCCAACCTCGGCGCGGCGCTGCTGCAGATCGCCCAGGCCTGGCTGGTGTTCTATACCGCCTATCGGATCCTCGCCCCCGGCGGCGTGGCGGAACTGCATTTCCGCTGGGAAAAACCCCAGGTGGAATTCCTCCAGGGCTGGGTCCGCCGCCTGGGGCTGGTGGTCCTGGCGCTGGTGGCCGTGGTGGCGGTGGCCGAGCACCAGCCCGCGGCCCTGGCCGATGACGTGCTGGGCATCGCCGTGGTGCTGACCTGCTACGGGCTGATGGCCTGGCTGCTGAGTCGCCTGCTGCTGAGCAGCCCGGCCCACGAGAATGCCTCGCTGTTCCGCAAGGCGGTGGGCCTGTTGTTCACCCTGCTGCCGATCGCCTTGTTCATCGCCGTGTGCTTCGGCTACTACTACACCGCGCTCAAGCTCAGCGACCGCCTGATCAACACCCTGTACCTGCTGATGTTCTGGCTGGTGATCGAAGCCACCTTCGTCCGCGGACTCGGGGTGGCGGCGCGGCGCCTGGCCTACCAGCGGGCCCTGAGCAAGCGCCAGGCGGCCAAGGAAGCCGGGGAAAGCGGCGAGGCGGTGGTCGAAGAGCCGACCATGGACATCGAGAAGGTCAACGAACAGTCCCTGCGCCTGATCCGCCTGGCCCTGCTGGGCGGCTTCATCGCCGGGCTGTACTGGGTCTGGTCGGACCTGATCACGGTGTTCTCCTACCTGGACAACATCACCCTCTACGAATACACCAGCGGCACCGGCGCCAACATGAGCATGGTGCCGATCAGCATCGGCGACGTGATCGGGGCGCTGATCATTGTCGGCATCACCTTCGCCCTGGCGCGCAACCTGCCGGGCCTGTTGGAAGTGCTGGTGCTGTCCAAGCTGAACCTGGCCCAGGGCAGCGCCTACGCCACCACCACCCTGCTGTCCTACGCCATTGCCGGCATAGGCTTCGTCTCGACCCTGGCCACCCTCGGCGTCAGTTGGGACAAGCTGCAGTGGCTGGTGGCGGCCTTGTCGGTAGGTTTGGGTTTCGGCATGCAGGCGATCTTCGCCAACTTCATCTCCGGCATCATCATCCTGTTCGAGCGGCCGGTACGCATCGGCGACACCATCACCATCGGCAACCTGTCGGGCACGGTGAGCAAGATCCGCATCCGCGCCACCACCATCACCGACTTCGACCGCAAGGACATCATCGTCCCCAACCAGACCTTCATCACCGGGCAGTTGATCAACTGGTCGCTGACCGACACCGTGACCCGGGTGACCCTCAAGCTCGGCGTCGACTACGGCTCGGACCTGGACCTGGTCAAGGAACTGCTGCTCAAGGCCGCCCGGGACAACCCGCGGGTGCTCAAGGAACCCGAGCCTCAGGTGTACTTCCTCAACTTCGGCGAAAGCACCCTGGACCACGAACTGCGCATGCACGTGCGCGAGCTGGGGGATCGCAACCCGGTGGTGGACGAGGTCAACCGCTTCATCAACCGCGAGTTCAAGAAGAACCACATCAACATCTCGTTCCGGCAGATGGAGGTGTACCTGAAGAACCTCCACGGCCAGGAGTACAAGATGGTGCCGATCGAGGCCGACGGCAGCATCGCGTCCAAGGACAAGAGCGCACCCGAACCACCACCGAGCAAACTCGACTAAGGCGTCTTTGCCCAGCAGAATGCTCGGACATTCTGCTGGGAGATGGCCGTTGAAAGCCCTCGACGAACTGACCTTCGACAACCGCTTCGCCCGCCTGGGCGACGCCTTCTCGACCCACATACTGCCCGAACCCCTCGACAACCCCAGGCTGGTGGCCGCCAGCCCGGCGGCCATGGCGCTGCTGGACCTGGACCCGCCCGTGGCCGAAAGCCCGGTGTTCGCCGAGCTGTTTGGCGGGCACAAGCTGTGGGCCGAGGCCGAGCCCCGGGCCATGGTCTATTCCGGGCATCAGTTCGGCTCCTACAACCCGCAACTGGGGGACGGTCGCGGCCTGTTGCTGGGCGAGGTCTACAACCAGGCGGGGGAACACTGGGACCTGCACCTGAAGGGCGCCGGGCAGACGCCCTACTCGCGCATGGGCGATGGTCGCGCCGTGTTGCGCTCGTCGATCCGCGAGTTCCTCGCCTCCGAGGCCCTGCATGCCCTGGGCATTCCCAGCAGCCGCGCGCTGTGCGTGATTGGCTCGGACACCCCGGTATGGCGCGAGAAGCAGGAACGCGGGGCAATGGTCCTGCGCCTGGCGCCGAGCCATGTCCGCTTCGGCCATTTCGAGTATTTCTACTACACCAAGAAAGCCGAACAGCAGAAGCAGCTGGGGGAGCATGTGCTGGCCCTGCACTTCCCCGAGTGCCTGGAGCAGCCGGAACCCTACCTGGCGATGTTTCGCGAGATCGTCGAGCGCAATGCCGAGCTGATCGCCAAATGGCAGGCCTATGGTTTCTGCCACGGGGTGATGAACACCGACAACATGTCGATCCTGGGCATCACCTTCGACTTCGGCCCGTTCGCCTTCCTCGATGATTTCGACGCCCATTTCATCTGCAACCACTCCGATGACCAGGGGCGCTATTCCTTCAGCAACCAGGTGCCCGTCGGCCAGTGGAACCTCAGCGCCCTGGCCCAGGCCCTGACGCCGTTCATCAGCGTCGAGGCGCTACGGGAAAGTCTCGGCCTGTTCCTGCCGCTGTATCAGGCCCACTACCTGGACCTGATGCGTCGGCGCCTGGGCTTCACCCAGGCCGAGGACGACGATCAGAAACTTGTGGAACGCCTGCTGCAACTGATGCAGAACAGCGGCGTGGACTACAGCCTGTTCTTCCGCCGCCTGGGGGACGAGGCGCCGGAGCTGGCACTGGCCCGGCTGCGGGACGATTTCGTCGACCGCAACGGCTTCGATGCCTGGGCCGAGCGGTACCGGGAACGGGTCGCCCGGGATCAGATCCAGGACCAGGACCTGCGCCGCGCGCGCATGCACGCGGTCAACCCGCTGTACATCCTGCGCAACTACTTGGCGCAGAAGGCCATCGACGCAGCGGAAGCCGGGGACTACAGCGAAGTGCGTCGCCTGCATCAGGTACTGAGCCGGCCTTTCGAGGAACAGGCCGGCATGGACAGCTACGCCGAACGCCCGCCGGAGTGGGGCAAGCACCTGGAAATCAGCTGTTCGTCCTGAGTCGGGCGAAGCCGTCCATCGGTACCTGGAAACCCTCGGCCAACCGGCGAACCTGCCGCAGGTTGAACAGGCGCTTGCCGCCCAGCACCGGCTCAACCTGGGATTGCACATGGACCCGCCACTGACAGGCAGGGATAATCCGCGCCCTGATTTCCAGTACCTGCAAGGATGCACATGAACCTGTTCTTCACTCTGGTCACCCTGGCCTTGGGCGTCTTCAGCCTGGTGTCGGTCGTCATCTACCTGAGCCGCCGCGCCAAGTACCGGATGAACCTGCAGGACCTGCGCCTGCACGGTAAACCGCATCGCCGCATTACCCAGGCCGAACTGGACGAACTGGCCAAACAGACCGCCAGCCTGCAACGTATCCAGGGCAGCGGCGGCATGTCCTACGAGCCGATCAGCGACAGCGTCTATCTGATCAGCGGCGGCACCGCGAGCGACGGGCTAGAGCTGCAGGTCCAGTCGGTGAAGCACATGTCGATCGCCGGTATTCCCGTGGAATTTCCCTTCCCGATGGAAAGCTTCCTGGCCGACAACAACCAGGCCGAAGTGGTGATCGCCAAGAAGTTCGCCGTGGTCATCGGCCTCAACGGGCATCGCCTGACCCAGTGACACACTGAAGGCCTGGCTGCCACTTTCACCGCTCGCCCATGCCACTAGCCCCGTCGATGCCCTACAAGAGCCCACCATGAAAACTCGCTACCTGCTGCTGTTACCCCTGCTGCTCTGGCTGACCGGGTGCAAGGAAGACTTCGCCACCCTGCACTTCCAGGACTCGGTGCGCTCCGACCCCAAGGCCGGCCCGCAATACTCCGATCAGTTGGTGCACGAGGCGTACAAGCAGAGTATTTACACGGCGCTCGGCGCCCAGGGCCTGGACCCGGATGCCATCGCCCTGGAACGCGACAAGGACGATGACAAAGTGATCCACCTGCGCCTGGTGGACTATTCCCTGAGCCCGGAACAGCGGGGCCGTCTCAGGGCGGTCTTCGAACAAGTCACCGAGGCGCGCAAGGCCAGCTCGATGAACCTGCACCTGGAACTGGACAACGCCCAGGCCAAGGTCACTCCGTCGGGCAGCAGCGACTTGCCGGACAGCATCGACGCCAGCCTGGCGTTCGAGCCGGAGTTCGGCATGCTGCTGGACCGCAGCTACGAAGACAGCATGCAGGCCATCGTCAACGCGAGGGAAATCGAAGGCCCGGTCAGTTGCAAGATCACCGCGCGCCTGAGCATGCCCATGCCCTTGAAACTGGTCGCCTACGAGGCCCTTGAACAGGACAACAGCGAGCGCGGCCTGATCTCCTTGCTGACCCGCAGCGGCAGCATTGCCAAGGTGCCGCTCAAGGTGCATTTCGATGACCCGGACCTGAACCGCCTCCTGCAACAAAAAACCGTCCAGGCCTGGCCATCCAGCTCGAAAGTCACCCGGCCCGCCCCCGTGCCCCTTGACGAATTCGCCATTGTCATCGGCTCCATCGGCGCCCAGACCCTGACCTCGGCCCTGCCTTTCGACACCCGCAAGGACGAGCTGCAGGAGCTGTGCAATCAGAAGATGCAGGCCACAGGCCGGCCATTCACCTTTCACATGGGCCGCAGCCTGGATCGCCTGGTCAGCGTCGAACTGGCCGCGCCGAGCCGGTGAACCCGGGGCGGGCGCCAACTTGATATTCACCCCGGGCGCCGCCATCTAAGGCGCTCTACCTATTTGCGGAGCCCATCATGTCCGAGCCACTGCTGATTCCCTGCCCGCACTGCAACGGCCTCAATCGCATTCCCGGCGAACGCCTGGGCGATCACCCCAAGTGCGGACGCTGCAAGGCCGAGGTCTTGCTGAGCAAGCCTTTTGACTTGAAACAGGGCGACTATGCCAGCCAGATCAAGGGCGACCTGCCGTTGCTGGTGGACGTCTGGGCCGACTGGTGCGGACCGTGCAAATCCTTTGCGCCGATCTTCACCCAGGCCGCCGCGCAACTGAGCGGCCGATGCCGGCTGGCCAAGCTCGACAGCGAAGCCAATCCGCAACTGTCGGGACAATTGGGCATTCGCTCGATTCCCAGCCTGATCCTGTTCAAGAACGGCCGGGAAGTGGCCCGGCAAAGTGGCGCCTTGCCTTTGCCACAACTCCTGGGCTGGTTGCGCAGCCAGGGGATCTGAGCCGCAGGGCCGACCCTGCGCTCACAACAGCTTGAGGCTCAGGCGTTTTCCAGCAGGTTGTGCAGGTCGACGAACTGCTGGGTCAGCTTGTGCCGTGGGTCGAGATGGATCAGCGGCATGCTGGCCTGATGCGACTCACGCATGCGCACCGAACTGCCCAGGTACACCGGCAGCACCGGCAGGCCCTCGCTGATCAGCTCGTCGAGCATCTGCTGCGGCAGGCTGGCCCGGGCCTGGAACTGGTTGACCACGATGCCTTCGACCTCCAGCTCCTCGTTGTGGTCTTCCTTCAACTCTTCGATCTCCGCCAGCAGCCCGTACAGCGCCTGCCGGGAAAAACTGTCGCAGTCGAAGGGAATCAGCACGCGATCAGCGGCGATCAGCGCCGATACCGCGTAGAAATTCAGGGCCGGCGGGGTATCCAGGTAGATCCGATCGTAATCCTCGGCCAACTCGTCCAGCAATTTGCGCAGCTTGTTGATCTTGTGCTTGGCCTCCAGCTTGGGCTGCAGGTCCGCCAGTTCCGCGGTGGCCGTGACCACGTGCAGGTTGTCGAAGGGCGTTTCGTAGATATCCACCTGGTTCTTCTTGGCGAACGGCCCCGACGACAGGGTCTGCTTGAAGAAGTCGGCAATGCCCATGGGAATGTCCTCGCCGGTCAGGCCGGTGAGGTACTGGGTCGAGTTGGCCTGGGCATCCAGGTCCACCAGCAAGGTGCGATAGCCCTCGCTGGCGCTGACCGCCGCCAGATTGCAGGCAATACTGGATTTGCCGACGCCACCTTTCTGATTGAACACCACACGCCGCATGTCTAGACCTCCCTGTATCAAAGATCACCGAGTGTAGTAGGCCTCGTCTGCCCTTAGCTACCTCGACAGCGCAAGAGTTTGCGCAGTCCCGGCGCCGCAGGGCCGGGCCCGACAAGGGCTTGGTCACGACGGTTTGCGCCCGGAGCGGCCCTCGATAGTGGCAAATAGACACATTCGCCCAGGGCACATTCGGCGCTTTTGCGACCAACAACCCAAGCAGCATTTGCTACAAGCCAGTCGCACCGGGATAATGCGCGCCACTGACGCCTTCGCGTCACTCAGGTCAATCGCCAATCGAAGCGATACACCGCGTCAAGGAAGCCCGCAGGGGCGGGATGAAATCAAGTGATCAAGTTCAACATCGCTCAATGGCGTGCGTGGGCCCCTGGGCTCGAAAGCGTGGACGCCTGGCAGGCCTGGAGCCACCAGCCGACCCTGCCGCAAAGCAGCGATGCCGCTCCCGATGTGTCCTTTCTGCCCGCCATGCAACGGCGGCGCCTCAGCCGCCTGGCGCGCATGGCCTTCAGCGTCGGCTGGCCCCTGGCCGAGGGCCTGGAACAGTTGCCGCTGGTGTTCATCTCCCGGCATGGCGAAACCCCGCGCACCTTCGAGATCCTCAGCGACCTGGCCGCCGAGCAGCCGCTGTCGCCCACCCAGTTCAGCCTGTCGGTGCACAACGCGGTGATCGGCCTGTGGTCGATCATGCGCGGTGAAACCAGCGAGATGACCGCCCTGGCCGCCGCCGGCGATGGCCTGGAACACGGCCTGCTGGAAGCCGCCACCCTGCTGGCCGAGGGCGCGCCCCACGTGCTCCTGGTCATCACCGAGGAACAGCCGCCCGAAGCCTATGCCAACTGGATCGACGACGTGCCCTTTCCCTACGCCCTGGGCCTGCTGCTGACCCCAGGCGACGACTGGCAGCTGTCCCTGGGCAGCGACGACGGTCAAACCCCCAAGGCCCCGTGGCCCCACGCCTTGAACCTGCTGCGCCTGCTGCTCGGTGCACAGAACACTTGCCAACATGCCTGGATGAATCGTGTATGGACCTGGCAACACCAGCACTGAGTGCCAAGGGCCGCAATGCCTACTACTGGCGCCTGATGGCCACCGCCCTGAGCTTTGCCCTGTTCGGAATAGGTGGTTTGTGCCTGCGCCTGGTGATTTTCCCGCTGCTCGCCTGCCTGCCCGGCGATGCCCACAGCCATCGCCAGCGGGCGCGCAACACCGTCAGCCGGCTGTTCTGGCTGTTCATCCGTTTCATGGCCAGGAGCGGCGTGCTCACCTATAAGGTGCAGGGCGCCGAGCGGCTCGGGCGACCGGGGCAGATGATCATCGCCAACCACCCGTCGCTGATCGACGTGGTGTTCCTCATCGGCCTGGTGCGCGACGCCAACTGCGTGGTGAAGCAGAGCCTGTGGAGCAACCCCTTCACCCGCGGCCCGGTGCGCGCCACCCAGTACATCAGCAATGACGGCAGCATGGACATGCTCGATGCGGCCTCCGGGGCACTGCAGGAGGGCCAGACCCTGATCGTCTTTCCCGAAGGCACCCGCACCCAGCCCGGCAGCGCCCCGGCCTTTCATCGGGGAGCCGCGGCCATCGCCCTGCGCGGTGCGAAAATCATCACTCCGGTAGTGATCCGGGTCAGCCCCAGCACCCTGACCAAGGCCGAGCCCTGGTACCGCATCCCATCACGCCGTGTGCACTTCAGTTTTCACGTCGGTGCCGATATAGACCCACAGACCTTTGCCGCCCAAGGCCCGGCGCCCCAGGCTTCGCGCAAGCTCAATGAGCACTTGCACCACTACTTCATTAAGGAGCTCGCCAGAGATGAGCGATACACACCCGGACCTGATGCTTGAAATCAAACTGCTGATCATCGACGCCCTGGGCCTCGAAGACATCAGCGCCCAGGACATCGGCAACGATCAGACGCTGTTCGGCGAAGGCCTCGGCCTGGACTCGGTGGACGCCCTGGAACTGGGCCTGGCGATCCAGAAAAAGTACGGCATCAAGATCGATGCCGACGCCAAGGACACCCGCAACCACTTCAGTAACGTGGCGAGCCTTGCGGCGTTCGTCACTGCAAAACAGGCAGCTTGAGAACCGACCATGCAAACCCGTGACGACATCTTCAACACCCTGCGCGATGCCCTGGTCGAACTCTTCGAACTGGAACCCGAGAGCATCAGCCTGGACTCCAACCTGTACCAGGACCTGGAAATCGACAGCATCGACGCCGTCGACCTGATCGACCACATCAAGCGTCAGACCGGCAAGAAAATCGCCGCCGAGGAATTCAAGTCGGTGCGCACCGTCAACGACGTAGTCGAGGCGGTCTACCGTCTGGTCCAGCCGGCCGCATGAGCCGCCTGATCGGCCTGGGCTTGTTGCTGGCCGGCCTGCTTTACCCCTTCGCGGTGTACTTCGGCATGGAGCACTTCGCTCCCTGGCAGTTCGGCCTGCTGCTGGGCGGCCTGTGGCTGGCCCGGGCGCTGACCGGCGAACGCCGTCCCGGCAGCCTGTGGATGGCCCTGGCGGCGATCGTCTTCTGCCTGCTCCTGGCCTGGTTCGACAACCCGGCGCTGCTGCGCTGGTACCCGGTGCTGATCAGCAGCTTCATGCTCGGCCTGTTCGGCCTGAGCCTGAAATATGGCCCACCGGTGGCGGAACGCCTGGCGCGCCTTGGCGAGCCGGACCTGCCGGAGAAAGCCATACGCTATACCCGCCAGGTGACCATCGCCTGGAGTGTGTTTTTCCTCTGTAACGGCGTGCTCGCCGCGGCCCTGACCCTGTGGGCGCCGCTGAGCTGGTGGACGTTGTACAACGGCCTGATCGCCTACGGGCTGATGGGTCTGCTGTTTGCCATTGAATGGCTTTTACGACAACGGGTACGAGGCCGTAGATGAACTGGATTGCCCTTGAGCGGCTGTTGCTCAGGACCCAAGCACCGCGAGTGGTCAGTGCCCAGCCCGGGATCAACCTGCAGGATCTGCAGCAACAGGCCCTGAGCCTGGCCGGCGCCCTGCAACAGCGCGGCGTGAAGCGCCTGGCGCTGCACCTGGAAGACGCCGTGGACCTGGCCGTGGCCTTGCTCGGCGCCTGGCGTGCCGGGGTCAGCGTGCTACTGCCCGCCGACCTGCAGCCCCAGACCCGCCAGCGCTGGGCGGCGGACGTCGACCTGTGGCTGACCGATCAGGACACCCACCTGCAACAGTTGCAGGCCCAGCCCCTGGAGCCGGCCGAGCTGGACCTGGACGCCTGCCAGTTGAGCCTGTGCACCTCCGGCTCCAGCGGCGAGCCCAAGCGCATCGACAAAAGCCTGCGCCAGCTGGCCAACGAGGTCAGCGCCCTGGAACAACTGTGGGGCGCCGACCTGGGCCCGGCCTGGATCATCGGCAGCGTCGCCACCCAGCACATCTACGGCTTGCTGTTCCGCGTGCTCTGGCCGCTGTGCGCCGGGCGCCCCTTCGTGCGCCGCCAACTGCCTTTCCCCGAAGACCTGCAACGGGCCAGCCGCGAATGCCCGGCCTTTGCCTGGGTGGCCAGCCCGGCGCTGCTCAAGCGCATGGGCGACAACCTCGACTGGCCGGCCCTGAGCCAGGTACGACGGGTATTTTCTTCCGGCGGCGCCTTGCCCGCCGACGCCGCCGCCAGCCTGCAACAACGCTTGCAGCAATGGCCAACGGAGATCCTCGGCAGCTCGGAAACCGGCGGCATTGCCTGGCGCCAGGGCGACACCCCGTGGCAGCCCTTTGCCGGTGTCCAACTGAGCCAGGACAGTGACGGCGCGCTGCTGATCGCCTCGCCCTATCTGCCGGCCGGGCATGTCGAACACACCGCCGATGCCGCGCGCATAGCCGCCGACGGCCGCTTCGAGCTGCTGGGCCGCCTGGACCGCATCGTCAAACTGGAAGAAAAACGCATCTCCCTGCCGATGCTGGAACAGGCCCTGGAAAGCCACGACTGGGTGGCGGAAGCGCGCCTGGGGGTGGTCGAAGACAACCGCGCCTACCTCGGCGCCCTGCTGGTGCTCAGCGAGTCCGGCCTGCATGCCCTGCGCAATCAGGGCCGGCGCCACCTGACCCAGGCCCTGCGCCAGCACCTGTCCCGGCATTGTGAGGCCCTGGCCCTGCCGCGACGCTGGCGCCTGGTGCGGCAACTGCCGCTGAACAACCAGGGCAAGCTGCCCCAGGCCGAGGTCCAGACCCTGTTGCTGGCGCCGCGTCCGCAAGCCCCGGAAGTGCTGGAGCAGGTGCAGCACGCCGACGAATGGCAACTGCAACTGGCGGTACCGCCGGACCTGGCCTACTTCAGTGGGCACTTCCCCGCCACCCCGGTGCTGCCGGGGGTCGTGCAAGTGGACTGGGCCCTGGCCCTGGGCCAGCAACTGCTGGAACTGCCGGGCCGCTTCGCCGGCATGGAAGTGCTGAAGTTCCAGCAACTGGTGCGCCCCGGTGATCGCATCCAGCTCAACCTGCGCTTCGATGCCCAGCGCCAGAAACTGTATTTCGCCTACCTCAATGACGGCGTTCCCTGTTCCAGCGGGCGCATCGTGCTGGAGGCCAGCTGTGGATAAGTTGTCGGGCGTTGAACCCGGGATTCGCTGGCAAGCCAGCGCCTACCGTGCAGGGGCCCGCCTCCATGCATAATCCCTGCGCCGTCATCCCGGTCTACAACCATGAAACCGCCGTGCCCGCCGTGGTCGAAGCGCTCCTGGCCCGGGGCCTGCCCTGCGTGCTGGTGGACGATGCCAGCAGCCCGGCCTGCGCGGCGGTGCTGGAACAAATGGCCGAGCGCGAGCAGGTGTTCCTGATCCGCCTGGCGATCAACCAGGGCAAGGGCGGCGCGGTCATGGCCGGCCTGCGCGAAGCCGCGCAGCTGGGCTTCAGCCACGCCCTGCAGGTGGACGCCGACGGCCAGCACGACCTCACGGATGTGGATAACTTCATCCAGCGCTCCCAGGCCGATCCCGAGGCGCTGATCTGCGGTTATCCACAGTACGACGCCAGCGTGCCCAAGGGCCGCCTGTATGCCCGCTACCTGACCCATGTCTGGGTCTGGATCAACAGCCTGTCACTGCAGATCCCCGATTCGATGTGCGGCTTCCGGGTCTATCCCCTGCCTGCGGCGCTGGCCCTGATCGACTCGGTGCAACTGGGACGGCGCATGGACTTCGACCCGGAGATCCTGGTGCGCCTGTCCTGGCGCAACCAGCCCATGCACTGGCTGCCGACCCGGGTGCACTACCCGCAGGACGGCCTCTCGCACTTTCGCCTGTTCCACGACAACGCGCTGATCTCGAAGATGCACGCCAAGCTGTTCTTCGGCATGTTGGCGCGCCTGCCGCTGATCCTCTGGCGCCGGTGGCGCCCATGAGCCAGACGCCTCCCAACCAACACTGGGCCGAGCACCAGGAACGCGGCAGCTTCTGGCTGATGAAGCTCACCGCCTTCGGCGTGCGGGTCCTGGGACGCCGCATCCTGAGCCCGGTGCTGTACGTCATCGTGTTCTATTTCTTCCTGTTCGGCCGCCGCGCCCGGCGCAGCATCTGGCAGTACCAGCAGCGTCTGGCGCAATGGAGCGGACGCGCGGAATTGCACCCCAGCCACTGGCGGGTGTTCGCTCAGTTCATGGCCTTTGCCGATGCCCTGCTGGACAAGCTCGACGTGTGGAACGGCAAGTTGCGCATCGAACAGATCGAGATCATCGACCCGGCGCAACTGCGCCATCAACTGCGCGGCGAGCGCGGGCAGATGCTGGTGGGCGCGCACCTGGGCAACCTGGAAGTGTGCCGGGCCCTGGCCGAGCTGGGGGAGCAGGTGACCATGAACGTGCTGGTGCACACCAAGCACGCCGAACGCTTCAACCGCCTGCTGGGCGAAGCCGGGGCCAGCCACCTGCGGCTGATCCAGGTCAGCGAGCTGGACCCGGCGATCATGCTGCAACTGAGCCAGCGCCTGGATCACGGCGAGTGGCTGGCGATTGCCGGCGACCGTGTGCCGCTGCACGGCGGGCGCAATGTGCGGGTGGATTTCCTCGGCCATCCGGCGGCCTTCCCCCAGGGGCCCTGGCTGCTGGCGGGGCTGCTCAAGTGCCCAGTCAACCTGCTGCTGTGCCTGAAACAGCAGGGCCGCTATCAGGTGACCCTCGAACCCTTCGCCGAAGCCGTGCAGTGGAAGCGCAACGACCGCCAGCAGGTGATCGCCCAGTGGACCGCCCGCTACGCCGAGCGCCTGGGCCAGTACTGCCTGCAGGCACCGCAACAATGGTTCAACTTTTACCCATTCTGGAAGACCGATGACGACCTCGACCCATGAGCCGGTAACCTTCGGCGAACACCCCTTGCGCATCGAAGACGTGCTGGCCCTGGCCAACCGCCAGGCGCCGACCCGCCTGCAAGACGACGCCGCCTGGCGCCAGCGGATCGCCAAGGGCGCGCAGTTCCTCGATTCCCTGCTGGACAAGGAAGGGGTGATCTATGGCGTGACCACCGGCTACGGCGACTCCTGCGTGGTGGCGGTGCCGCTGCAACACGTCGAGGCCCTGCCCCGTCATCTGTATACCTTCCACGGCTGCGGCCTGGGCAAGCTGCTGGACGCCCAGGCCACTCGCGCGGTGCTGGCGGCACGCTTGCAGTCGCTGTGCCACGGTGTGTCCGGGGTGCGGGTGGAACTGCTGGAGCGCCTGCAAGCCTTCCTCGACCAGGACATCCTGCCGCTGATCCCCGAAGAGGGCTCGGTGGGCGCCAGCGGCGACCTGACGCCGCTGTCCTATGTGGCGGCGACCCTGTCCGGCGAACGCGAGGTGCTGTTCCGTGGCGAGCGTCGTGAGTCCGCCGACGTGCACCGCGAGCTGGGCTGGGAGCCTTTGGTGCTGCGGCCCAAGGAAGCCCTGGCGCTGATGAACGGCACCGCAGTGATGACCGGGCTGGCCTGCCTGGCCTTCGCCCGCGCCGACTACCTGCTGCACCTGGCGACCCGCATCACCGCCCTCAACGTGGTGGCGCTGCAAGGCAACCCGGAGCACTTCGACGAGCGCCTGTTCGCCGCCAAGCCGCACCCGGGGCAGATGCAAGTGGCCGCGTGGCTGCGCCAGGACCTGGCGATCGACGCGCCGACCGCGCCCCTGCACCGCCTGCAGGACCGCTACTCGCTGCGCTGCGCGCCCCATGTGCTGGGGGTGCTGGCCGACAGCCTGAACTGGCTGCGGGGCTTCATCGAAACCGAACTCAACAGCGCCAACGACAACCCGATCATCGACGCCGAAGCCGAGCGCGTGCTGCACGGTGGGCACTTCTATGGCGGACATATCGCCTTTGCCATGGACAGCCTGAAGAACCTGGTGGCCAACGTCGCCGACCTGCTGGACCGGCAACTGGCGCTGCTGGTGGACGTGCGCTACAACCACGGCCTGCCGAGCAACCTGTCCGGCGCCAGCGCCGAACGCGCCATGCTCAATCACGGCTTCAAGGCGGTGCAGATCGGCGCCAGCGCCTGGACCGCCGAAGCCTTGAAGAACACCCTGCCGGCCAGCGTGTTCTCACGCTCCACCGAGTGCCACAACCAGGACAAGGTGAGCATGGGCACCATCGCCGCCCGCGACGCCATCCGGGTTCTGGAGCTGACCGAACAAGTGGCCGCCGCCACCTTGCTCGCGGCCAACCAGGGGGTCTGGCTGCGCAGCCAGGAAACCGATGGCCGGCCACTGCCGCCGGCCCTGGATGCCATGCACCGGCAACTGGCCGCGGACTTCGCGCCGGTGATCGAGGACCGCGCCCTGGAGCGCGAACTGCGCCTGTGCCTGCAGCGCATCAGCGAACAACACTGGAGGCTGCATGCGTAGCAAGGGAGTGATCCACGCCGACACCCAGATCCTGGTGCCGTTCTTCGACGTCGACACCATGCATGTCGTCTGGCACGGGCATTACGTCAAGTACCTGGAAGTGGCCCGCTGCGCCCTGCTGGACAAGCTCGGCCACAACTACAACCAGATGCTCGAATCCGGCTATGCCTGGCCGGTGATCGACCTGCAACTGCGCTACGTGCGCGGCGCGGTGTTCGGCCAGACCCTGAACGTGCGCGCCAGCCTGGTGGAGTGGGAGAACCGTCTGAAGATCAACTACCTGATCACCGACCTGGCCAGTGGCGAGCGCCTGACCCGCGCCAGTTCGGTGCAGGTGGCGGTGGAGATCGCCAGCCGGGAAATGCAGCTGGCCTCGCCCAAGGTCTTCACCGACGCCGTGGCGAGGGCCCTACCGTGACCGTAGGAGCGAGCTTGCTCGCGAAAAGCGTCGGTCGGTCTGTCCGCTGCATGAAGCTGATTACCGTGGTGCGGCGGTTCGCGAGCAAGCTCGCTCCTACGCTATTGGTGTTGTTGGCAGCGCCGGGGTTGGCCCAGGCCTTCGATCTGCAACAGTTGAGCGACCAGCTGTCGCGGCCGGAGGTGATCCACGGCCGCTTCATCCAGGAAAAACACCTGCGCGCCCTGCCCCAGCCGCTGACCAGCAAGGGCCACTTCGTCCTGGCGAAAAACCACGGCCTGCTGTGGCTGCTGCAAACCCCGCTGCAGCAGGACTACCGCATCACCGCCGCCGGCATTGCCCGGCGCGATGCCAGCAGCTGGCAGATGCTCCCGGGCAAGAGCGCCGGGGCCGAGCAGAACCGGCTGTTCCTGGCCGTGCTGCAAGGCGACAGCAGCGGCCTGCAACGGGACTTCGAGCTCAAGCTGCAAGGCAGCGCCGAAGACTGGCACCTGCAGTTGATCCCCCGCTCCCTGCTGCTGAAACAGATCTTCAACCAGATCAACATCGACGGCGGCGCACTGGTGCAACGCATCGAGCTGCTGGAAGCCCAGGGCGACCGCACCCTGCTGATCATGCAGGACAGCAGCAGCGCCCTGCCCTTGAGCGAAGCGGAGCAACATGATTTTGCCGAGTGAGCGCTGGCTGCCCCGTGTTTTCCTGATCCTGCTGCTGGCGGTGCTGGCCCTGGGTGCCTGGCAGTGGCGCCACGGCGCGCCGCTGTCGGCCAACCTCATGGAGCTGGTGCCCGGCACCGCTCCCGACGCCCTGGAGCTGCTGGCCGAACAACGCATGCAAGAGCCGCTGAACCGGGAAATCCTGGTGCTGGTAGGGCACGCCGAGCGCCCGCAGGCGGTGGACATGGCCCGCCAGCTGGCCGAGCAGTGGCAGGCCAGCGGGCTGTTCGACAAGGTGCAGTGGAACCTCCAGGCCGACCTGCCGGCCTTGCGCAAGCAATTGCTCCAGGGACGACTGGCGATGCTCGCGGCCAAGGACCGGGAGCAGTTGATCAACCAGCCCCAGGCGTTCATCGAGCAGCGGGTGCAAAGCCTGTTCGACCCCTTTGCCGGCTTCTCCCTGGTGCCGAGCCAGGACGACTGGCTAGGCCTGACCGGACGCATCCAGAACAGCCAGCCGCAACATGGCGCGGTGCAACTGGATATCGGCAGCGGCGCCCTGGTGGCCGAAGCCGAGGGCCGGCACTGGGTGCTGCTGCGGGCCCATACCCGCGGCAACGCGTTCGACATGCAGTTGCCCCTGCAAGTGGCCGAGCTGCTGCGCCACAGCCGGGAACAGGCGAGCCAGGGCGATGTCCAGCTGCTGGCCGCCAGTGGCCTGCTGTACGCCGCCAACGGTCAGCAGCAGGCCAGCCGCGAAATCACCTGGGTTGGCGGTGGCGCGACGTTGGGGATCCTGTTGCTGCTGCTCCTGGCCTTTCGCCGCTGGCGCGCCTTGCTGGCCTTCGTCCCGGTGCTGGTGGGCATGCTGTTCGGCGCGGTGGCCTGTGTCGCCCTGTTCGGCCACATGCACGTGATGACCCTGGTGCTGGGGTCGAGCCTGATCGGCGTGGCCGTCGACTACCCGCTGCATTACCTGTCCAAGAGCTGGAGCCTGAAACCCTGGCGCAGCTGGCCGGCCCTGCGCCTGACCCTGCCGGGGCTGAGCCTGAGCCTGATCACCAGTTGCATCGGCTACCTGGCCCTGGCCTGGACCCCGTTTCCGGCCCTGACCCAGATCGCCGCGTTCTCCGCCGCCGGCCTGCTGGGGGCCTACCTGTCGGCGGTGTGCCTGCTGCCGGCGCTGCTCAAGGGCGTCGAGCTGCATCCGGCGCAATGGCCGCTGCGGGTCGCCGAAACCTTGCTCAGCGTGCGCGAGGCGCTGCTCAAGCGTGTGCCGAGCCCGGTGCTGCTGGCCCTGCTGGCGCTGTTCTGCGCCGGCGGCCTGTGGCAACTGGAAAGCAAGAACGACATCCGCCAGTGGGTCGGCGCGCCGCCGCAACTGCTGCAAGAGGCCCAGGCCATTGCCCGGATCACCGGCTATCAACCCACCAGCCAGTTCTTTCTGGTGCGCGCCGCCGACCAGCCACAGCTGTTGCAACGCCTGAAAAGCCTGGACGAACGCCTGCAACAGCTGGTGAACCTGGGCAAGCTCAAGGGCTACCTTTCTCTGGAGCAACTGCTTGGCCAACCCGCCGAACAACAGCAGGTACGCGAAGCGCTCAAGCAACTGCCGAACGTCTGGCAGCCGCTGCTGCAACTGGGGGTGCCACTGGCGGCGCTGCAGGCCGAATTGCAGCAACTGCAGGACTTGCCCGTAGCCGATATCGACAGCGCCCTGGCCGGGCCCCTGGCCGAGCCTTATCGCCCATTGTGGCTGGGGCCCAATGCCGACGGCGTGGCGGCCATGGTCAGTCTGCAAGGCCTGAACGACGCTGCCCTGCTGCAGGTCCAGGCCCATGACCTGCCCGGGGTGCAACTGGTGGACCGCCTAGGTGAGTTGAACCGGGTGTTTGCCGCAACCCAGGTCAGCGCCGCCGAACTCAAGCTGGCCTCCTGCGTGCTGATCGTGCTGCTGCTGATCCTGCCCTTCGGCGTCGGCGGTGCCTTGCGTCTGGTGGCGCTGCCATTGCTGGCAGCCTTGTGCAGCCTGGCCAGCCTCGGCTGGCTGGGGCAGCCGCTGACCCTGTTCAGCCTGTTCGGCCTGTTGCTGGTAACCGCCATCAGCGTCGACTACGCGATCCTCATGCGCGAGCAGATCGGCGGTGCCGCCGTTAGCCTGCTGGGCACCCTGCTGGCGGCCCTGACCACCTGGCTGTCGTTCGGGCTGCTGGCGGTATCCAGCACCCCGGCGGTGAGCAACTTCGGGCTGGCGGTAAGCCTGGGGCTGGCCTTCAGCTTTATCCTCGCGCCCTGGGCCGGGCACACGCCGCACCCGACGCCCGAGGCGGAGCGCAACCCATGCTGACCCTGCTGTTCTGGCTGCTGGCCCTGGGGCTGTTCGCCCTGGCCACCCATCTCGGGCGGCACCTGGGCCTGATTCCCATCGTCAGCCAACTGCTATTGGCGACCTTCGGCCTGCCGCTGCTGATGCTGCTGTGGATCGAGCCGCACTGGCAGCTCAGTGGCGCGCAGCTGGTGGCGCCGCAATGGCTCAAGCACCTGTACGGCCTGAGCTTCGCCCTGTTGCTGGGGCATATCCTCAGCGATGTGATCGACCTGCGCCTGGACCGCCAGAGCCTGAAGATCGCCGTGCCGAGCTTCGGCATTCCCTTCGCCTGCGGCCTGGCCACGGCCTTCTGGCTGCTGCCGGCGCAACCCTGGATCAGCTCCCTGGCGCTGGGCCTGCTGTTCGCCATCACGGCAATCCCGGTGCTCTACCTGTACCTGCGGCACATCCAGTACCCGCCCGCCGCCACCCGGCGCCTGGTGCAGACGGCGATCCTCATCGACCTGACCTGCTGGAGCCTGTTCGCCCTGGCCCAGGGCAGCCTGCACCTTGCCAGCCTGCTGCTGCCCCTGGGCGGCGCCTGCCTGCCGTTGCTGCTGCGTGGCCTGGGCCTGCACCAGCCACTGCTGCACAGCCTGGGGTTCTTCGCCCTGCTGGTGGTGGCCGAGCACTACAAGCTCAATGCGCTGATCTTCGGCATCGGCTACCTGCTGTGCATGGCCGCCCTCAAGCTGCCGCTGGTGCTGCCGTTAAAGGCTGCCTGGATGAACCGTTTGCAGACCTTTGTCGCCATCCCGCTGATCCTCACGTTCGGCATCGTGCAGATCAACGTGCACAGCGCCATGGACAGCCTCGGCTGGGTGCAACTGGCGGCGCTGCTGGTGCTGCCGATTGCCAGCAAGCTGCTGGGCAACTGGCTGGGCCTGCACTGGGCCGGCGCCTCCTTCGCGGGCGCCAGCCGCTGGCGGGAAAGCCTGCTGCTGAACATTCGCGGTTTGAGCGAGATCGTCTTTCTCAACCTGCTGCTGCAACAACAGCTGATCAGCCCGGCGCTGTACTTCGCGCTGATGCTCATGGGCCTGATCGCCACCCTGCTGCCGGCCCTGGCCGGGATGCATCGAACGCCCCAGGCAACGCCACACGTCGCCCCCTTGAATCTGAACATCGCCAAACCGGCAAGGAGCCCCAGTGCCAACAGTTGAAATGCAACGTCGCCAGGTCGTGGTGATCGGTGCCGGCCCCTCCGGGGCCATCGCGGCCGCGCTGCTCAAGCGCCAGGGCCACGACGTGCTGATCGTCGAGCGGCAACATTTCCCGCGGTTCTCCATCGGCGAAAGCCTGCTGTCCCACTGCCTGGATTTCGTCGAGCAAGCCGGGATGCTGGAGGCGGTGCAGGCTGCTGGATTCCAGCTGAAAAACGGCGCGGCATTCGCCTGGGGCGAGCACTACAGCACCTTCGATTTCGGCGACACCTTCAGCCAAGGCAAGCCCACCACCTTCCAGGTGCAGCGCGCCGACTTCGACAAGTTGCTGGCCGATCAGGCGGCGCTGCAAGGGGTCGAGATCCGCTACGGCGAGGAGATCATCGCGGTGGACCTGGAGCGGCCGTTGCCCCAGCTCGACTGCCGTCGCGAGGACGGCAGCCAGTACCGCATCGAGGCCGATTTCATCCTCGACGCCAGCGGCTACGGCCGGGTGCTGCCGCGCCTGCTGGAGCTGGAAGCGCCGTCGAACTTCCCGGTACGCCGGGCGGTGTTCACCCATGTCGAAGACCGCATCGATTGCGAGCATTTCGACCGCGACAAGATCCTCATCACCACCCACCCGCAACACCGCGACATCTGGTTCTGGACCATCCCCTTCAGCAACGGCCGCTGCTCGGTGGGCGTGGTGGCCGCCGATCAACACTTCGCCGGACACGATGGCGACCTGGACGCCTGCCTGCGCGGCTTCATCGAGCAAACCCCGAGCCTGGCCAGGGTCCTGGAAAACGCCGAGTGGGACACCCCGGCGCGGACCATCGGCGGCTACTCGGCCAACGTCACTACCCTGCACGGCCCGGGCTTTGCGCTGCTGGGCAATGCCGCGGAATTCCTCGATCCGGTGTTCTCCTCCGGAGTGACCATCGCCATGCGTTCATCGAGCATGGCCGCCGCCGTGCTGCACCGGCAATTGCAGGGCGAACGCGTCGACTGGGCGAGTGAGTTCGCCGAGCCGCTCAAGCGCGGCGTCGACACCTTCCGCTGCTACGTCGAGGGCTGGTACGCCGGCACCTTCCAGGACGTGATCTACCACCCGGGCAGCTCGCCGGAGATCCGCCGCATGATCAGTTCGATCCTCGCCGGTTACGCCTGGGATGAACGCAACCCCTTCGTCAGCGAGCCCAAGCGCCGGCTCAAGGCCCTATCGGAAGTCTGCGCGAGGGACGTGGCATGAGCGAGCAGAGCAGCCAGTACCTGAGCCCCAGCTACGTCGAGGAAACCCGCTTCGGCTTCTGGTTCCTGCGCAGCCACACCTGGCAGCACCATGTGCTGCGGGTGGCGATCAACGACCTGCGTTCGTTGTTCGACGGCGAGCCGCCGGCCCATCCGGTGCTGCTGGATGCCGGCTGCGGCCAGGGCAAGTCGTTCCAGCACCTGCGCCAGGTGTTCGCCCCGCAGCGCCTGATCGGGATCGATGCCGACCCTCACAGCCTCAAGCTCAGCGCCGAGGAAGCCAAACGCCAGCAGTTGCCGGTGGAACTGATCGGCAGCGACTGCGCGACCCTGCAACTGGCCGACGCCAGTGTCGACCTGCTGTTCTGCCATCAGACCTTCCATCACCTGGTGGAACAGGAAAAGGCCCTGGCCGAGTTCTACCGGGTGCTCAAGCCCGGGGGCTACCTGCTGTTCGCCGAATCCACCGAGGCCTACATCGATACCTGGGTGATCCGCTGGCTGTTCCGCCATCCGATGCATGTGCAGAAAAGCGCCGCCGAATATTTGCAGATGATTCGTCGGCAGGGCTTTGAATTCGGCCCGCAGAACGTGTCTTATCCCTACCTGTGGTGGAGCCGCGCCAAGGACTTCGGCCTGCTGGAGCGCCTTGGCCTGCGCCAGCCGCCGCCGGTGGGCCAGCGCGAGGAAACCCTGGTCAACGTAGTGGCCCGCAAGCCCCTGGAACCCGCCGCTGTCGAGGAAGGCCTGCCCGCATGATCCGCGCCCTGCTGCTCGGTTGTGTCTTGTTGTTGAGCGCTTGCGTCAGTCAGGCGCCGCTGCCCGAGCACACGCCCTCGCTGGCCCTGCCATTGCAACTGCACGTGCAGCGCCAGGCCGGGGATCAGCGCCAGGACTGGCTGCTGGTGATCCAGGCCGAAGGCCCGGACCTGCGCTGGTCGCTGATGGACCCATTGGGCATTCCCCAGGCCCGTCAGCGCCTGGTGGCCGGCCAGTGGCAGGCCGATGGTCTGCTGCCCCCCAACCCGGAGGCCCGGGAACTGTTCGCAGCGCTGCTGTTCGCCCTCACACCCGAGGCGGAACTGGCCGCCAACTACCCGGGCGCCCTTCAGCAAGGCGCCCAACGTACCCTCGGCCCACGCTGGCGGATTGACTATCAACAACCTCTGGATTTCGAGTTGAACCTGCCTCAAGGCCCGCACTACCACATCACTGCACTGAGTACCGAGGCCACCCCATGACGGCCTACCTCAATGCCCTCGGGGTGATCTGCGCCCTGGGCCGCAATCGCCGGGAAGTCGCCCGCAGCCTGTTTGCCGGCGACTGTTCGGGCCTGCGCGACGAAAGCCACTGGGTGCCCGAACGCACTTTGCCGGTGGCGGCGGTGCGCGGCGCGCTGGCCAGCATGCCGGCCGGCCTGCAAGCGCAGAGCAGCCGCAACAACCAGCTGTTGCTGGAGGCCACGCTGCAGATCGAGGACGACATCCGCCAGGCGATCCAGCGCTACGGCCATGGCCGCATCGGCATCGTCCTGGGCACCAGCACCTCGGGCATCGACGAGGCCAGCCGCGGCATTGCCCGTTACCTGCAGGACCGGCAATTCCCGGCGGACTACGACTACCGCCAGCAGGAGCTCAGCGCGCCGGCGAACTTTCTTGCCGAGTGGCTGCAACTCCGTGGCCCGGCCTACGTGATTTCCACCGCCTGCACCTCCAGCGCCCGGGCCCTGATCAGCGCCCGACGCCTGCTCGACCTGGGCCTGTGCGACGCCGTGCTGTGCGGCGGGGTCGACAGCCTGTGCAAGCTCACCCTGAACGGCTTCAGTGCCCTGGAGGCGGTATCCGGGCAGCGCTGCAATCCGTTCTCGCGCAACCGTGACGGGATCAACATCGGCGAGGCGGCCGTGCTGTTCCTGATGAGCAGGGAGGCCGCCGGCGACGCCCCTGTGGCCCTGCTCGGCGGTGGCGCCAGCTCCGATGCCTACCATATTTCCGCCCCGGCCCCCGATGGCCGCGGTGCCTTGCAGGCCATGCGCCTGGCGCTGCGCAGCGCCGGCCTGCAGCCGCAGCAGATCGACTACCTGAACCTGCACGGCACCGCCACCCAGCACAACGACGCCATGGAAAGCCTGGCGGTGGCCCAGCTGTTCCCCGAGGGCCTGCCCTGTTCCTCGACCAAGCCCATGAGCGGCCACACCCTGGGCGCCGCCGGAGCCCTGGAAGCGGCGTTCTGCTGGCTGGCCCTGAGCGCCGACAACCCCGACCAGGCGCTGCCACCCCATGTCTGGGACGGCGCGGCCGACCCGGCCCTGCCGCCCCTGCACTGGGTGACCCCGGCCGACCGGCTGGCGGCGCATTCACCACGCCACCTGATGAGCAACTCCTTCGCCTTCGGTGGCAACAACGTCAGCCTGATAATCGGAGACGCCCCATGATCGACTGGCCGCTCGCCGAACTGCTGCCCCACGCCGGGGACATGATCCTCATCGATCAGGTCCTGGCCTTTGATGAAGAACAGATCCGCACCCGCCTCCAGGTTCGCCCCGGCGGCCTGTTCAACCGCCCCGACGGCAGCCTGCCGGCCTGGGTCGGGGTCGAGCTGATGGCCCAGAGCGTGGCCGCCTACGCCGGCTGTCGCGCGCGCCAGCAGGGCCTGCCGGTGGAGCTGGGCTTTTTGCTGGGCACGCGCAAGTTCGAATGCAATGTCGAGCACTTCCCGGTCGACAGCCTGCTGGAGATCCACGCCCTGCGCTCCCTCGAAGACGACAACGGCATGGGCGTGTTCGAATGCCACCTCAGCGGCCCCGGCATTACCGCCACGGCGCGCCTGAACGTGTACCGTCCACCCCAGGCCGCCGACTATCTGCATGAAACACCTGCCTCTTCTACAGGAACTCCCTCATGACTGACTCCGTACTGGTCACCGGCTCCAGCCGTGGCATCGGCCGCGCCATCGCCCTGCGTCTGGCCCGGGCCGGTTATGACCTGGTGCTGCACTGCCGCAGCGGCCGCAGCGAAGCCGAAGCCGTCAAGGGCGAGATCGAAGCCCTGGGCCGCGGCGCCCGCATTCTGCAATTCGATGTAGCGGACCGGGAAGCCTGCCGGACGGCCCTGGAGGCCGACGTCGAAGCCCATGGCGCCTATTACGGCGTAGTGCTCAACGCCGGGCTGACCCGCGACGGCGCCTTCCCGGCCCTGAGCGAAGACGACTGGGACCAGGTGCTGCGCACCAACCTCGACGGTTTCTACAACGTCCTGCACCCGGTGATGATGCCGATGATCCGCCGCCGCGCCGCCGGGCGCATTGTCTGCATCACCTCGGTGTCGGGGCTGATCGGCAACCGCGGCCAGGTCAACTACAGCGCCTCCAAGGCCGGGCTGATCGGCGCGGCCAAGGCCCTGGCCATCGAGCTGGGCAAGCGCAAGATCACCGTCAATTGCGTGGCACCGGGGCTGATCGACACCGCCATGCTCGATGAGAACGTGCCGGTGGACGAGCTGATGAAGATGATTCCCGCGCAGCGCATGGGCACCCCGGAAGAGGTGGCCGGGGCGGTGAACTTCCTGATGTCCGCCGAGGCCGCCTACATCACCCGCCAGGTGCTGGCGGTGAACGGGGGCCTGTGCTGATGAAACGCGTGGTCGTCACCGGCATGGCCGGCATCACCGCCCTGGGCAACGACTGGGCCAGCATCGCCGAGCGCTTTGCCGCCAACCGCACTGGCATCCGGCGCATGGACGAATGGGATCGGTTCAGCGAGCTCAACACCCGCCTGGCCGGCCCCATCGATGACTTCCAGGTGCCGAGCCACTGGACCCGCAAGCAACTGCGCAGCATGGGCCGGGTGTCGCGGCTGGCGGTCGGCGCCGCCGAGCAGGCCCTGGCCGATGCCGGGCTCTTGGGCGAGCCGTCGATCAGGGACGGGCGCATGGGCGTGGCCTGCGGCTCTTCCACCGGCAGCACCGACGAGATCAAGGCCTTCGGCAACATGCTGCTGAACTCGGTGGCCGAGGGGCTCAACGCCAACTCCTACGTACGCATGATGCCCCACACCACCGCAGCCAATATCAGCATCTTCTTCGGCCTCACCGGACGCCTGATTCCCACCTCCAGCGCCTGCACCAGCGGCAGCCAGGGCATCGGCTATGCCTATGAAGCGATCAAGTTCGGCCGTCTGCCGCTGATGCTCGCCGGCGGCGCCGAGGAGCTGTGCCCCACCGAAGCCATGGTGTTCGACGCGCTCTACGCCACCAGCCTGAAAAACGATGCGCCACACACCAGCCCCCGGCCCTACGACACCGACCGCGACGGCCTGGTGATCGGTGAAGGCGGCGGCATGCTGGTGCTCGAAGAGCTGGAGCACGCCCTGGCCCGTGGCGCGCGCATTCACGCGGAAATCGTCGGTTTCGGCAGCAACGCCGACGGCCAGCACACCACCCGTCCCGAGCAGAGCACCATGCGCCGGGCCATGGAGCTGGCGCTGGAAGACGCGGCCCTGGCCCCCTCGGCCATCGGCTATGTCAACGGCCACGGCACCGCCACCGAGCAGGGCGATATCGCCGAGACCCTGGCCACCAGCAGCCTGTTCGGCAGCCGCATGCCCATCAGTTCGCAGAAGAGCTTTCTCGGCCACACCCTGGGCGCCTGCGGCGCGCTGGAATCCTGGTTCAGCATCGAGATGCTCAACCGCGACCTGTACGTGCACACCTGCAACCTGGATCAGGTCGACCCACGCTGCGGCGAGCTGGATTACCTGCAGGGCGGCTTCCGGGCCATGAGCCACGAATTCGTGATGAACAACAACTTTGCCTTTGGCGGGGTCAACACCTCGTTGATCTTCCGCCGCTGGACTTGATGCCCAACCCCACTGGAGAAATGGAATGTCTTCCCTGTTTCGCGCGACGCTGATCGTCCTGGCCCTGCTGAGCACGGCCGCCTGCACCAGCAAACCGATGTACACCCCGAACCGGGTGATCCCGACCACCATCCAGGCCAGCCAGGAGCAGGTCAAACAGGCGATCCTGAAGAACCTGGTGGCCCGCAAGTGGACCGTGCAGCGCATCAGCCCGGAGCTGATCCAGGCCGAGATCACCGTGCGCGGGCAGTTCCACGCCGAGATCGATATCCCCTACAGCGCCAGCGCCTACAAGATCGTCTACCGCGACAGCCGCGACCTGGACTACAAGGACGGCAAGATCCACAAGAACTACATCCGCTGGGTGCGCCTGCTGGACAAGGGCATCCTGCGCGAGCTGCGGGACAACCAGAACGAGCGGACCGCGCAACAACTGTCGGACGCTGCGACCAAGAGCTTCCCGGCCGGCCAGTGATCCTCCCCCTGTGACGCCGGTCACCGGGCTGCTTTGCCCCCTTTTCCAGTCAAGGAGACTGCGATGCGTTTGAACACCCTGGCGGCTACCGCCACCCTGCTGCTGTGCACCCTGCCCGGCGTCAGCCAGGCCCGCGACACCGCCCTGTTCCTGCCGTTCGACAAGGTGGTCGCCGAGGCCATCAGCACCGGCAAGATCGACGGCAGCGTGAAGTTCTACCTGGCGGGCAACAAGCCGGCCGGCAAGGTCAGCGTGCTGAGCCCCGGCGCCGTGACCAACAAGAAGACCAACGCCTTCGGCAAGGCCGATCAGGTGGCCTGCGAGTGGGCCTTGCAGTCGGCACTGATCACCCTGCATGAAGCGGCGAAGAAAGTCGGCGCCAATGCCGTGACCGACATCGCCAGCTTCTACAAGAGCCGCGAGCGCAAGGACGCCACGACCTATGAGTGCCATGCCGGCGCGATCATGGCGGGCGTGGCGCTGCGCGGGGATCTGTCCAAGGTGCAGTGAGCTGTTGCGGACCACGAAGGGCGCCTTGAGGCGCCCTTTTTTGTCGGCTGCGAACGTCCCCTGGATGACGATCGGCTGATGCTGCACCGCCGGCAAGTCCCCCTCAGGACACGCCCCCGGTCTTGCGCGTCAGGAGTTCGACAAAGGCCCTGGCCATGGGTGAGCACTGATCCTGGCGCTGCACCAGCCACACCGCGGTCATGGCCTCGGGGTCCAGCAGGCGGCGGTAGACCACGCCGTCGATGCGCATGCGCTGGTAGGACGCCGGCAGCACAGAAACACCGAGGCCCGCCGCCACCAGGCCGATGATGGTCATGGCCTCCGCCGCCTCCTGGGCAAAATGCGGGGTGAAACCGGCGTCTCGGGACAGGTTGAGCAATTGGGCATACAGCCCGCTGCCGTAGCTGCGAGGGAAGAACACAAAGGGCTCCTGGGCCAGCGCCGCCAGGTGCAGCCCCTCTTCGCTGCCGCCCGCCAGCGGGTGCTTGGAACTGAGCACCGCCACCAGCGGCTCGCGCAGCAGTTCCACCACCGACAGCGAGTCCGGCAATGGCAGGGGCCGCATGATGCCGACCTGGATCGACTGGTCCACCAGCGCCTCGGCCACCTGGGTGCTGCTCATTTCCTTGAGCTTGAGGTGCACCGCGGGAAAGCGCTGGCGGAAGGCGAAGATCGCCTGGGGAATGGTCGAGTTGAACGGCGCCGAGGAGGTGAAGCCGATCTTCAGTTCCCCCAGCTCGCCCAGCTGCGCGCGCCGCGCCACGTCCGCCGCCTTGTCCACCTGGGCCAGCACTAGGCGCGCCTCTTCGAGGAACAGGCGGCCGGCTTCGCTGAGTTCGACCCGACGATTGGTGCGCTCGAACAGGCGGGCGCCCACCTCCTGTTCCAGGGCTTGGATCTGCTGGCTCAGCGGTGGCTGGGAAATGCCCAGGACCTGGGCCGCGCGGCCGAAGTGCAGCTCTTCGGCCACGGCGATGAAGTAGCGCAAGTGACGCAATTCCATGGGGCGGTTCCATTGAGTCGTTAAAGCTATCAAACAGGTCGAACAATATATTGGAAAGGAACATTAGCCAGCTATATGCTTTTTTCCATTGCCTGACCGGCTGCGCTCCCCCGAGGTTCCCCGTGAAATCCGCTGTCGCCCCCCTTGCCCACGAAATCCCCTCCACGCCCCTGGACGAGGTGGTCGCCCAGCTCAACGAGGTCTATATCGAAAAAGGCACGCCGCTGTTCATGCGCACGGTGCTGGCGCTGTTCTCCGGCGGTTTTGCCACCTTTGCCCTGCTGTACTGCGTGCAGCCGATGATGCCGCTGCTGTCCCGGGACTTTGCCATCAACGCGGCCCAGAGCAGCCTGATCCTGTCGGTCGCCACCGGCATGCTGGCCATCGGACTGTTGATCACCGGGCCGATTTCCGACCGCATCGGCCGCAAGCCGGTGATGGTCACGGCCCTGCTGGCCGCCGCCCTGTGCACCATTGCCAGCGCGCTGATGCCGAGCTGGCATGGGGTGCTGCTGATGCGCGCGCTGGTCGGCCTGTCCCTGAGCGGACTGGCGGCGGTGGCCATGACCTACCTCAGCGAAGAAATCCATCCCCAGCACATCGGCCTGGCCATGGGCCTGTACATCGGCGGCAACGCCATTGGCGGCATGAGCGGGCGGCTGATCACCGGCGTGCTGATCGATTTTGTCAGCTGGCACACGGCGATGCTGGTGATCGGCGGCCTGGCATTGATCGCCGCCACGGTGTTCTGGCGCATCCTGCCGGAGTCGCGCAACTTCCGCCCGCGCTCGCTGCACCCGCGCAGCCTGCTGGACGGCTTTGCCATGCACTTTCGCGACGCCGGCCTGCCCTGGCTGTTTCTCGAAGCCTTCCTGCTGATGGGGGCCTTCGTCACCCTGTTCAACTACATCGGCTATCGCCTGCTGGCCGAGCCCTACCACCTGAGCCAGGCCCTGGTCGGCCTGCTGTCGGTGGTCTACCTGTCGGGCATCTACAGCTCGGCGAAGATCGGTGCCCTGGCCGACCAACTGGGTCGGCGCCGGGTGCTGTGGGGCACCATCGTGCTGATGCTCGCGGGCATTGCCCTGACCCTGATCGCGCCACTGGCCCTGGTGCTGGTCGGAATGTTGCTGTTCACCTTCGGCTTCTTCGGCGCCCACTCGGTGGCCAGCAGCTGGATCGGCCGCCGCGCCACCAAGGCCAAGGGCCAGGCCTCCTCGTTGTACCTGTTCAGCTACTACGCCGGGTCGAGCATCGCCGGCACCGCGGGCGGGGTGTTCTGGCACCTGGCGGGGTGGAACGGCATCGGCCTGTTTATCGGCGCCCTGTTGCTCGGGGCACTGCTGATTGCCCTGAAGCTGGCGAAACTGCCGCCGTTATAGCGCCTGGCCAGCGAAGGCGGCCGACAGGCAGGCGCAAGTCTCGAGGGCCTATTCGCCAGCAAGCTGGCTCCTACAGAAAGGGTTCGCCAATGAAAACGCCCGGCAGGTGCCGGGCGTTTTTTATGGGGTGGCGCTTATGCGTGGTATTGCGCCGACAACTCGTGCACCGCTTCCAGGAAGGCACCGGCGTGCTCCGGCTTCACTTCCGGGGTGATGCCGTGGCCCAGGTTGAACACGTGGCCGCTGCCCTTGCCGTAGCTGGCGAGGATACGCGCGACTTCGCCGCGGATCGCCTGGGGGTTGGCGTAGAGCACGGTGGGGTCCATGTTGCCTTGCAGGGAAACCTTGCTGCCCACGCGGCGGCGGGCTTCGCCGATATCGCAGGTCCAGTCCAGGCCCAGGGCATCGGCGCCGGCATCGGCAATGCTTTCCAGCCACAGGCCGCCGCCCTTGGTGAACAGGATCACCGGCACCTTGCGCCCTTCGTGCTCGCGGATCAGGCCGCTGACGATCTTGCGCATGTAGGCCAGGGAGAACTCCTGGTAAGCCGCCGACGAAAGGCTGCCGCCCCAACTGTCGAAAATCTGCACCGCCTGGGCACCGGCGAGGATCTGCCCGTTGAGGTAGGAAGTGACCGACTGCGCCAGCTTGTCCAGCAGCAGGTGCATGGCTTGCGGGTTGTCGTAGAGCATGGCCTTGGATTTGCGGAAGTCTTTCGACGAACCGCCTTCGACCATGTAAGTGGCCAGGGTCCAGGGGCTGCCGGCAAAACCGATCAACGGCACGCGGCCATTGAGTTCGCGACGAATGGTGCTGACCGCATCCATCACGTAGCCCAGGTCCTTTTGTGGATCAGGGATCGGCAGGGCTTCGATGTCGGCCAGGGTGCTGACCACTTTCTTGAAGCGCGGGCCTTCGCCGGTCTCGAAGTACAGGCCTTGGCCCATGGCATCGGGAATGGTCAGGATGTCGGAGAACAGAATCGCCGCATCCAGCTGTGGGTAGCGGTCCAGAGGCTGCAGAGTGACTTCGCAGGCGAACGCCGGGTTCATGCACAGGCTCATGAAGTCACCGGCGTTGGCACGGCTGGCGCGGTATTCAGGCAAGTAGCGCCCAGCCTGACGCATCATCCACACCGGGGTGACGTCTACGGGTTGCTTGAGCAGGGCACGAAGGAAACGGTCGTTCTTCAGGGCAGTCATGTCGGCATCCGGAAAAAAAGTGGGGGCATTTTCTCAGAGCCGGGCATAAAAGGCACGGCAAGAGCCGTTTCTTTATGTCTATGGGGTCAATTGGTCGCACAGAGGCAGTAATGGAGCAGCGGCAAGCTACAAGCCGCAAGCTGAAAGCGCTGATGCCTTCAACTTGTCGCTCGCAGCTTGAAGCTTGCCGCTGACGTCATCAGACGCCCAGGTAGTCGAGGATGCCTTCGGCGGCGTTGCGCCCTTCGAAGATCGCCGTCACCACGAGATCAGAACCACGCACCATGTCGCCACCAGCGAAAATCTTCGGGTTGCTGGTCTGGTGCTTGTACTGACCTTGCTCAGGTGCAACGACCCGGCCCTGGCTGTCGGTCTGGATCTGGAACTGCTCGAACCACGGCGCCGGGCTCGGGCGGAAACCGAAGGCGATGACCACGGCATCGGCCGGGATGATCTCTTCGGAACCGGGGATCGGCTCGGGGCTGCGGCGGCCACGGGCGTCCGGTGCGCCGAGACGAGTCTCGACCACCTTCACGCCTTCGACCTTGTCTTCACCGACAATGGCGATCGGCTGGCGGTTGTAGAGGAATTTCACCCCTTCTTCCTTGGCGTTCTTCACCTCTTTGCGCGAGCCGGGCATGTTGGCTTCGTCACGACGGTAGGCGCAGGTCACCGACTTGGCGCCCTGGCGGATGGAGGTGCGGTTGCAGTCCATCGCGGTGTCACCACCGCCCAGCACCACGACTTTCTTGCCTTTCATGTCGACGAAATCTTCCGGCGACTTTTCAAAGCCCAGGTTGCGATTGACGTTGGCGATCAGGAAATCCAGGGCGTCATACACCCCCGGCAGGTCCTCGCCGGCGAAGCCGCCCTTCATGTAGGTGTAGGTGCCCATGCCCATGAACACCGCATCGTATTCGGCGAGCAGTTGCTCCATGGTCACGTCCTTGCCCACCTCGGTGTTGAGGCGGAACTCGATGCCCATGCCAGTGAAGACTTCGCGACGATTGCTCAGCACGGTCTTTTCCAGCTTGAACTCGGGGATGCCGAAGGTCAGCAGGCCGCCGATTTCCGGGTTCTTGTCGAACACCACCGGGGTCACCCCGCCGCGCACCAGCACGTCGGCACAGCCCAGGCCCGCCGGGCCCGCGCCGATGATTGCCACGCGCTTGCCGGTCGGCTTGACCTTGGACATGTCCGGGCGCCAGCCCATGGCGAAGGCGGTGTCAGTGATGTACTTCTCCACCGAACCGATGGTCACCGCGCCAAAGCCGTCGTTGAGGGTGCAGGCACCTTCGCACAGACGATCCTGGGGGCAGACCCGGCCGCAGACTTCCGGCAGGGTGTTGGTCTGGTGCGACAGCTCGGCGGCGGCGAGGATGTTGCCCTCGGCCACCAGCTTGAGCCAGTTGGGAATGAAGTTGTGCACCGGGCACTTCCATTCACAGTACGGGTTGCCGCAACCCAGGCAGCGGTGGGCCTGGTCGGCCGATTGCTGGGGTTTGAAGGGCTCGTAGATTTCCACGAACTCCTTCTTGCGCTGACGCAGCAGTTTCTTCTTCGGGTCTTTGCGCCCGACCTCGATGAACTGGAAGTCGTTATTCAGACGTTCAGCCATTTTCAAAACCTCTATACAGCAGCTGCAAGCTCTAAGCTGCAAGCCGCAAGTCGATCACGTATGCCCGGCAAACCTCGCACTGCTTCACTTGCAGTTTGAGGCTTGCCACTTGCAGCTGCTTTATTGCGGGTTGGCACGAGTACTGGAGAGCAGGGACTTCAAGCTCGCCGCCTTGGGCTTGACCAGCCAGAAGCGACGCAGGTAGTCGTCGAGGTTCTCGGCAAGTTCACGCCCCCACTCGCTGTCGGTTTCCGCAACGTACTCGTTCAGCACGTTTTGCAGGTGGCTGCGATAGGCTTCCATCGCTTCGCCGCTGATCCGCTGGATTTCCACCAGTTCGTGGTTGACCCGGTCAACGAAGGTGTTGTCCTGATCGAGCACGTAGGCGAAACCGCCGGTCATGCCTGAACCGAAGTTGTAACCGGTCTTGCCCAGGACGCAGACGAAACCACCGGTCATGTACTCGCAGCAGTGATCGCCAGTGCCTTCCACCACGGTGTGGGCACCAGAGTTACGCACGGCAAAACGCTCGCCCGCGGTGCCGGCGGCGAACAGCTTGCCGCCGGTGGCGCCGTACAGGCAGGTGTTGCCAATAATGGCGCTGTCCTGGGTCTTGTAGACGCTGCCCTTGGGCGGAACGATGACCAGCTTGCCGCCGGTCATGCCCTTGCCCACGTAGTCGTTGGCATCGCCTTCCAGGTACAGGTTCAGGCCGCCGGCGTTCCACACGCCGAAGCTCTGGCCCGCCGTGCCCTTGAAGCGGAACGTGATCGGCGCCTGGGCCATGCCCTGGTTGCCATGGAGCCGGGCGATCTCACCGGAGATCCGCGCGCCGATGGAGCGGTCGCAGTTGCAGATGTCCAGGTCGAACTCGGCACCGCTCTTGTCGTTGATCGCCGAGCGCGCCATGTCGACCATTTTTTCCGCCAGCAGGCCCTGGTCGAACGGCGGGTTGCGGTCCACTTGGCAGAACTGCGGCTTGTCCGCCGGGATATGGTCGCTGCCCAGCAACGGGGTCAGGTCCAGGTGATGCTGCTTGGCGGTCTGGCCTTCCAGCACCTGCAGCAGATCGGTGCGACCGATCAGCTCCTCCAGGGAACGCACGCCGAGCTTGGCCAGCCACTCACGGGTTTCTTCGGCGACGTAGGTGAAGAAGTTCACCACCATGTCGACGGTGCCGATGTAGTGATCCTTGCGCAGCTTCTCGTTCTGGGTGGCAACGCCGGTGGCGCAGTTGTTCAGGTGGCAGATGCGCAGGTACTTGCAACCCAGGGCGATCATCGGCGCGGTGCCGAAGCCGAAGCTTTCGGCGCCGAGGATGGCCGCCTTGATCACGTCGAGGCCGGTTTTCAGGCCACCGTCGGTCTGCACCCGAACCTTGCCCCGCAGGTCGTTGCCGCGCAGGGTCTGGTGGGTTTCCGCCAGGCCCAGTTCCCAGGGCGCGCCGGCGTACTTGATCGAGGTCAGCGGCGAAGCACCGGTGCCGCCGTCGTAGCCGGAGATGGTGATCAGGTCGGCATAGGCCTTGGCCACACCGGCAGCAATGGTGCCGACGCCGGCTTCCGCCACCAGCTTCACCGAAACCAGGGCCTGAGGGTTGACCTGCTTGAGGTCGAAGATCAGCTGCGACAGGTCTTCGATGGAGTAGATGTCGTGGTGCGGCGGAGGCGAGATCAGGGTCACGCCCGGCACCGCGTAGCGCAGCTTGGCGATCAGGCCGTTGACCTTGCCGCCGGGCAGTTGGCCGCCTTCGCCGGGCTTGGCGCCCTGGGCCACCTTGATCTGCAGCACTTCGGCGTTGACCAGGTATTCCGGGGTCACGCCGAAACGGCCAGTGGCCACTTGCTTGATCTTGGAGCTCTTGATGGTGCCGTAGCGCGCCGGATCTTCGCCGCCTTCACCGGAGTTGGAACGCGCGCCGAGGCGGTTCATGGCTTCGGCCAGGGCTTCGTGGGCCTCGGGCGACAGGGCGCCCAGGGAGATGCCGGCGGAGTCGAAGCGCTTGAGGATCGACTCCAGTGGCTCGACTTCGCTGATGTCCATCGGCGTGTCCAGGGTCTTCACCTGGAACAGGTCGCGAATCATCGATACCGGGCGGTTGTCCACCAGCGCGGTGTATTCCTTGAACTTCGCGTAGTCGCCCTGCTGCACGGCGGCTTGCAGGGTGTTGACCACGTCCGGGTTGTAGGCGTGGTATTCGCCACCGTGGACGAACTTCAGCAGGCCGCCTTGCTGGATCGGCTTGCGCGGGCTCCAGGCTTCGGTCGCCAGGGCTTTCTGCTCGGCTTCGATGTCGACGAAACGTGCACCCTTGATCCGGCTCGGCACGCCACGGAAGCTCAGGTTGCAGACTTCCTCGGACAGGCCGATGGCTTCGAACAGCTGCGCGCCCCGGTAGGAGGCGATGGTGGAGATGCCCATCTTCGACAGGATCTTCAGCAGGCCCTTGGTGATGCCCTTGCGGTAGTTCTTGAACACCTCGTAGAGGTCGCCCAGCACTTCACCGGTGCGGATCAGGTCGCCCAGCACTTCGTAGGCCAGGAACGGATAGACCGCCGAGGCACCGAAGCCGATCAGCACCGCGAAGTGATGCGGATCGCGGGCAGTGGCGGTTTCCACCAGGATGTTGGAGTCGCAGCGCAGGCCTTTTTCGGTCAGGCGGTGGTGCACCGCGCCGGTGGCCAGGGAAGCGTGGATCGGCAGCTTGCCCGGCGCGATATGGCGGTCGCTGAGGACGATCTGGGTACGACCGGCGCGCACCGCCTCTTCCGCCTGATCGGCGACGTTGCGGATCGCCGCTTCCAGGCCGACGCTCTCGTCGTAGTTGAGGTCGATGATCTGCCGCTCGAAGCCCGGGCGGTCGAGGTTCATCAGCGAGCGCCACTTGGCCGGAGAGATCACTGGCGAGCTGAGGATCACCCGCGAGGCGTGCTCGGGCGACTCCTGGAAGATGTTGCGCTCGGCACCGAGGCAGATCTCCAGGGACATGACGATGGCTTCGCGCAGCGGGTCGATCGGCGGGTTGGTGACCTGGGCGAACTGCTGGCGGAAGTAGTCGTAAGGGGTGCGCACGCGCTGGGACAGCACCGCCATCGGCGTGTCGTCGCCCATCGAACCCACCGCTTCGTAGCCTTGCTCGCCCAGCGGACGCAGGACCTGGTCACGCTCTTCGAAAGTGACCTGGTACATCTTCATGTACTGCTTGAGCTGGTCGACGTCGTAGAAGGCCGAACCGTGGTCGTTGTCTTCCATGGTGGCCTGGATGCGCAGGGCGTTCTTGCGCAGCCATTGCTTGTACGGATGGCGCGACTTCAGGCGGTTGTCGATGGCGTCGGTGTCGAGGATCTGCCCGGTTTCGGTGTCCACGGCAAAGATCTGCCCCGGGCCGACCCGGCCCTTGGCGATCACGTCTTCGGGCTGGTAGTTCCAGACGCCGATCTCCGAAGCCAGGGTGATGAAGCCGTTCTTGGTGGTGACCCAGCGGGCCGGACGCAGGCCGTTGCGGTCCAGCAGGCAGACGGCGTAGCGACCATCGGTCATGACCACGCCGGCCGGGCCGTCCCAGGGCTCCATGTGCATGGAGTTGTATTCGTAGAACGCCCGCAGATCCGGGTCCATGGTTTCGACGTTCTGCCAGGCCGGCGGAATGATCATGCGCACGCCGCGGAACAGGTCGATGCCACCGGTAACCATCAGTTCGAGCATGTTGTCCATGCTGGAAGAGTCGGACCCCACGCGGTTGACCAGCGGCCCGAGTTCTTCCAGATCCATCAGATCGTTGCTGAACTTGGTGCGCCGGGCCTGGGCCCAGTTGCGGTTACCGGTGATGGTGTTGATCTCGCCGTTGTGGGCGAGGAAGCGGAATGGCTGGGCCAGCGGCCATTTCGGCAGGGTGTTGGTGGAGAAGCGCTGGTGGAACACGCAGATCGCGGTTTGCAGGCGCGGATCACCCAGGTCCGGATAGAAGGCGGCGAGGTCCGCCGGCATCATCAGGCCTTTATAGATGATGGTCTTGTGGGAAAAGCTGCAGATGTAGTGATCGGTGTCGGCAGCGTTGGCCACCGAGGAGCGACGACGGGAGCTGAACAGCTTGACGGCGAAATCCTGATCGCTCAGGCCTTCGCCACCGATGAACACCTGCTCGATCTGCGGCAGGCGCTCCAGGGCCAGACGCCCGAGCACACTGGTATCGATCGGCACTTTGCGCCAGCCCACCAGCTGCAGGCCGGCGGCCAGGATCTCGCGGTTCATGTTTTCGCGAGCGGCTTCGGCCTTGGCCGGATCCTGGTTGAAGAACACCATGCCCACGGCATATTGCTTGGGCAGGTCGGTGCCGAAGTGCTCCTTGGCGACAGCGCGCAGGAACAGGTCGGGCTTTTGCATCAGCAGACCGCAACCGTCGCCGGTCTTGCCGTCCGCGTTGATCCCACCGCGGTGGGTCATGCAGGTCAGGGCCTCAATGGCCGTTTTCAACAGGGTATGACTGGGTTCGCCCTGCATATGGGCTATCAGGCCGAAACCACAGTTATCCTTAAATTCATCTGGTTGGTACAGACCTGCTTTCATAGACACTTTCTCACCAGGCTGCCTCTTTTCGAGACAAATTTCTTTTCAATTCAACCACTTACCATCCACGCCGAACGTACGCCGACTTTGCGGGGGCAAAAGGGAGGTCATTGTACACACCGACACAAAGGCCCACAAATTTAGCGACGATCTATCGCAAATTTATGTCGCATTTATGAACGTTTTAAAGCGATATGCTGTGCTAGTCAAAAAGTTTTATTTTTGACCGCCGCGACTCAAAAACTACTGTGACGCAGACACCACAAGGCACGCGGCCTGTAAGGCAGCATGCCGATGCGGAAATTTGAGGTTGCCGGGAGAGGCGGCCTGGGTAAGGCCGCCGAATCTTCAGCGAGTTGTTGCCAGTTCTTGTTGAACGCTAGCGACAGTGCGAGGCCAAGGTTTACCAGCCTGAACCTTCGCTGGCAAGGATTTGATGGCGCTGACCGCGGCATCGCGGCTGGAGAAGTTGCCGTAAGTGATCACATACAGCGGCTTGCCGTTGAGGACTTTCTTGAAGTAGCGGTACTCGCCGCCCTGCTCCTTGACGAAGCTCTGGGCCGTGGCTTCCGAACTGGTGCCAAGGATCTGCACCACGTAGTTGCCCGGCGCTTGACCGGCGTACCAGCTGCCACCGGCGGCCTTGGCCACGGTGACCGGCTTCTCCGCCGGCTTGGCGGCTGGAGCAGGCTTGGCAACCGGTTTCTCCACCGGCTTGGGCGCTGGCGTCGGCTTGGCGGTGGCAACCTGGGTCGGCGCCGGGGTTGGTCGCGCTGCCGGAGTCGGTGCTGGACCAGCTACGGCGCCGACAGGTGGCGCGGTGGTGGTCACAGTGGGCGGAACCGCGCTGGAGCCTTCCACCGGAACCCCGTCATCACCCTCGGTAATACCGCCCGCGGCTTCCGCCAGAGGGCCACGCATCACCGGCTGCGACTGACCGACCAACGGCAGAGGCATCGGCTGGGATGAGCCGGCGAACTCCACTGATGGACTGCCATTGGCATTTGGCGTCGGCGTCTGCCCCAGAGGCAACTGCGCCTGTTCATTGGTCGGCGTACCGCTGGTCGGTGCCTTGCTGCGCCCCGGCATCAGCCAGGCGGCAGCCACGGCCACCACCACTACAGCGGAAATGGCCAATACGTGTTTCTTCGGCATGTTGAACCCCATACTTGGACGCTTGACCGCAGAGCGGCTGGCGATCATGGCTTCGATCATTGCATCCCTGGCGACCTGGTTGATGTTGCCCGGCCAGCCATCGGAGCTTTCGTGAATATCACTGATCTGATCTGCGGAGAAAAGTTCGATGCCCTGACCCGCGCCTTCGAGGCGCTGGGCCAGATATTCACGGGTTTCCTCTTCGGTGTAGGGCTGCAGTTCGATGACGTGGAAGCGTTCTTCCTCGGTGCTCAACTGGTCCAGGGTGGCGATCAGCGACGACTCGCCGAACAGGAAGACATGCGGGCGGCCTTCCGGAGCACCCGCCGCCAGTGCCAGCAGCGCCTCGAGCGCGGACTCGTCGAGCTGCTCGGCATCATCCACCAGCAGATAGACCTCCTGGCCGGTCAGGGCCAGTTGCACCACCTGGGCCAGAATTGCGCCGATCTCGGCCTGGGCCACATTCAGCGCCTGGGCCGCCTGGCGCAACACGCCGGCGGCATCGCCGGCACCGCGGGCGGAAACCACCACGCTCTGTACCGACTGCTTGTTGGTGCTGGCGACCAGCGCCTGGCGCAGCAGGGTCTTGCCGCTGCCCTGGGGACCGGTAACCACCAGCAACAACTGGCTATAGCGAGCCAGGTGATGCAACTGCCCCAACACGGGCTTGCGTTGGGCAGGAAAGAATTTGAAGCCAGGAACCCGGGGAGCGAAAGGATCATGGCTCAACTGGTAATGGCCGAGGAAAGCCTCGTCGGCGTGCAAACTAGTCATCGGGATTTTATTAACCTTTAAGCTGAGCCAGGGCGCGGTAATCCGCTCCCAGCGTGGCCTGTAAAACCTCTTTCGGATAATCGTCGGTCACTACGGCTTCGCCCATGCGGCGCAACAGCACCAGACGCAAACGACCGTCGATCACTTTCTTGTCAATTGCCATGTGTTCGAGAAAATCCGCTTCAGTCATCTCTTCAGGCGGGATGACCGGCAGGCCCGCGCGCTGGAACAAGCGAATACCGCGATCACGCTCCTGGTGGGTGATCCAGCCCAGGCGCGCAGACATTTCCAGGGCCATGACGGTGCCCGCGGCAACCGCCTCGCCATGTAGCCAGACACCGTAGCCCATATGGGTTTCGATGGCATGGCCAAAGGTGTGGCCCAGGTTGAGGGTGGCGCGCACCCCAGACTCACGCTCGTCGGCACCCACCACGGCGGCCTTGGCCGCACAGGAGCGTTCGATGGCGTAGGTCAGGGCCTGCTGGTCCAGGGCCCGCAGGCGGTCGACGTTTTCTTCCAGCCAGGTGAGGAAGGGTTCGTCGCAGATCAGGCCGTACTTGATCACCTCCGCCAAACCCGCCGACAACTCCCGGCTGGGCAGGGTATTGAGGCTGGCGGTGTCGATCAGCACCACGTTCGGCTGATAGAAGGCGCCGACCATGTTCTTGCCCAGCGGGTGGTTGATACCGGTCTTGCCACCTACCGAGGAGTCCACCTGGGACAGCAGGGTGGTCGGGATCTGGATGAAGTCCACACCGCGCTGATAGCAGGCAGCGGCAAAGCCGGCCATGTCACCGATTACCCCGCCACCGAGGGCGATGAGGGTGGTGCGCCGATCATGACGCGCGGTCAGCAGGCCATCGAAGATCAACTGCAGGGTTTCCCAGTTCTTGTGGGCCTCGCCATCGGGCAGGACCACCGAGATCACCGAGTATTGCTCCAGGCTGCGGGTCAGGCGCTCAAGGTACAGCGGCGCGACCGTCTCATTGGAAATGATCGCCACTTGCCGCCCGGCGATATGTGGCACCAGCAGCTCGGGCCGGTCCAACAGTCCTTCACCAATGTGAATCGGGTAGCTGCGCTCGCCTAGATCGACCTTAAGTGTCTGCATGTGTCCCCACAGTGAAGATGGAAGCAGGCGTTGTGCCTTGTATTGACGATGGGCCTCGTCAAGTCTTCTGACGCTGCCCGATAGCTCTGCGCCACACCCTGGCGGTTATGGCGCGACGCCGAGAATAGCGCATTTCGCTCGACGCATTAACGGGGTGGCAGCTGCTGCAGGCGCTCCAGGATGTCCAGCACCACCATTCGCGGCGGCCGCTCATCGGTTTCCACCACCAGATCGGCGATTTCCCGATAAAGCGGATCGCGGACTTCCAGCAGGTCGCGCAGGGTCTTGGCCGGATCGGCGGTGCGCAGCAAGGGACGATTGCGGTCCCGGGCAGTCCGACCGACCTGTTGCTCCACCGAGGCGTGCAGATAGACCACTCGTCCGCCGGCATGCAACGCCCGACGATTGGCTTCGCGCATGACCGCACCACCACCAGTGGCCAAGACCACGCCGTCGGTGCCACAGAGCTCGGCGATCATTGCCTGCTCGCGATCGCGAAAGCCCGGCTCGCCTTCCTTATCGAAGATCCACGGGATGTTCGCGCCGGTACGCAGTTCAATTTCCTTATCGGAATCTTTGAATGGCAGGCGCAGCTCTTTGGCCAGTAAGCGGCCTATGGTGCTTTTTCCAGCCCCCATCGGCCCAACAAGAATCAAATTTCGCACAGAATCAACGACTCACAGCAATCGCCTGGTTGTTCATGATACGCGGAGTGAGAAATACCAGCAGCTCGGATTTTTTCTCCGACACCACGTCACGCCGGAAAAGGCGGCCAAGATACGGCACATCGCCAAGAAATGGCACTTTATCTACAACCTTGCTCTGGGTATTGGAAAAAACCCCGCCAATGACAATGGTTTCACCATCACGGACCAGGACCTTGGCATTGACCTCGTTCTTCTTGATCGGCGGCACATCCTGGACCTTGTTCAGGTAGTCCGGCTCGTCCTTGGTGACCTTGACCTCCATGATGATGCGGTTGTCGGGGGTAATCTGCGGCGTCACCTCAAGGGACAGCGAGGCCTCGCGGAACGACACGGAAGTGGCGCCACTGGAACTGGCTTCCTGATAGGGAATCTCGGTGCCCTTGAGGATCCTCGCGGTCTCCTTGTCGGAGGTGACTACCCTGGGCCGGGAAACGATCTCGCCATTGCCGGTCTTCTCCATGGCGCTCAGCTCCAGATCCAGCAGCACGTTGTCGGTGATGTAGGCGATGCCGATACCCGAGGTGTTGGCCACAGCCCCGAGGTCGACGAACGGCGCGCTGCTGTCCGGCGCCCCGACGATCGATGAGCCGCCTCCGCCCGGCACCCCGGAAGCCTGCCAGTTGCCCCTTTTGTTCAGCGAACCGCCCCAGCGCACTCCCAGGCTCTTGTTGTAATCAAGGTTGGCCTCGACGATCCGTGCCTCGATCATTACCTGGCGCACCGCGACGTCCAGTTGACCAACGATGCGCCGCAGCTCATCGAGGCGTTCCTGGGTCTGGTAGGCAATGATGTTGTTGGTGCGCTCGTCCACGGTGATCGAACCCCGCTCGCCGGCACGGTCCTCGACGCCGGTCACCGAATGGAACAGCTTGGCGATGTCCGCGGCCTTGGCGTAGTTGACCTGTAGCAGCTCCCGGCGCAGCGGCGCCAGGTCCTGCAACTGCTTCTGCGACTCCAGTTCCTGGCGTTCCCGGGCGGCCATTTCATCCGCTGGGGCCACCAGCAAGACATCCCCCACCTGGCGCTTGTCCAGGCCCTTGGTCTTGAGCACCAGATCCAGGGCCTGATCCCAGGGCACGTGCTGCAGACGCAAGGTAATGCTGCCTTGCACCGTATCGCTGGCCACCAGGTTGAGGCCCGTGAAGTCGGCGATCAGTTGCAGCACCGAACGCACTTCGATGTCCTGAAAGTTCAACGAAAGCTTGGCGCCACCATAAGCAGGCCGGGTCACAGCGCCGCCGGTCGAGTGCGTCGGGGTTGCAGCCCCAGCCTGAAGCGGCGCGGATACCCGAGCAGCCTCACCGGCCAAGGTGGTCGTGAGCTCGGCGGCGCCGATCAGCGGTGCCAGCAGCGCCATCCATAGCACCACACCGCTGGCTGAAACAGTCCTGTTCATTGTGCGAATTCCACCTAAGAGTGTTTTTTCAGCAGCAACGTCCGTGGTCGCTCCTGCCAGCCCCCCGCCCCATCGGCAACAATTTCCACTACCTCTACCCGAGACTCGCCGATCGCCACGATCCGACCTTCGCTTCGCCCCAGGTAGTCGCCAATCTGCAAAGGGTGGACACCATCGGCGCTGCGCAACAGGGCGAAGCTTGCGCTGGCGCCGGACAAGGTTCCGACCATCTGCAACTGCTCGATATCAAAGCCCTCCAGACGCTGCCGGGGTCGCTGCGGATCGGGCCGGACTGCGCGCGCTCCCCATCGACGCTCGACTCGCTCGACGCTCTGCGGGGGCTGGAACGGACTGCGCAACCCACTGGCGTCATAGATGAATGCGGGGTAGGACCGAATGACCGGCAGCGGCTCAATCGGCTCCGGCGCTTGCCGACGCATCTGGTTCATGTATGCCTGGGTTTCAGCCAAGTCTGCGACTCCCTCGCACCCGCACAAGCCCAGACCAACGCAAGCGCCCAGCAGCCAGCGCCAGCGCCAGCCCTTCATGATTGCGGTTCCGGGCTGTCGTACCTGTAGGTTCGCGCCCCGATGCTCAAGCGCAATCGTGCAGGATCACCCGGCTCCAGGGGCCTGAGCTGAAAATCATGCAAGGTGACGATTCGCGGCAGGCCGGCGACGCCACTGACGAAGGCCGCCAGATCGTGATAGCCCCCCGTAACCGTGATCTGGATCGGCAGCTCGACATAAAACGGCCGCGGCACTTGCGGCTGCAGCTTGATCTCCTCGAACGCCAGGCCGCCGCCCATGCCCAGGCGACTGATGTCTTCAAGCAACCCCGGGACTTCACTATCGCTGGGCAACTGACGCAGCAATTGCTCGAAACTGTTGCGCAGGGCCGCAAGCTGCTCCCGATAAAGCTCGAGATTGGCCACTTGCCGGGCCTTGCTGGCGAACTGCTGTTTGAGGCGGGTTTCTTCTTGGCGCACCTGCTGCAGTTGCCGCAGATGAGGGCTCAGGTACAGGCCATAGCCTGCAGCCAGGATCACCAGCAGTAACAAGGCCGCCGTCAGCGCCCGCAACGGCGTCGGCCAGGAGCCGAGGTTGCTCAGCTCCAGCTCTCGCAGATCGGCGCCTCGCAGCTGCGCCAGCCACCCGCTCGGCTTCATCGCTTCGCCTCCTCAGGCAACAGCATCAAGCCGACGCTGAGCCGAAACAGATTGCTCGGCTGCGGCTGCACTTCGCTGGCCTTTTTCACTTCGGCCAGGCTGGGAGCGGCAAAACCGGCGGCAGCTTGCAGATTGCGCAGCAAGTCGGCAATCCGGCCATTGGCCTGGGCAACCCCACTGATGCTCAAGTTCTGCCCCTGCAGATCGGCTTCGGTGAAGTGCAGGCCATCGGGCACGCTGCGGGTCAGCTCCTGAAAAATCCGCACACGGGTCGGACGGTTGCCTTGCAGGTCCTCGATAACCCTGATGCGCTCAAGCAGTTGCTGGCGCCGGGCCTTGAGCTCGCGAACAGCGGCAATCTGCTGATCCAGGCCCACGTTCGCTTGTTCCAGGTACTGGTTGCGGGCCTGCTGCCGAGCACTCAAGCGCTCGATGCCGACATCGGCCAACAGCACCAGCCCCAATCCCAGCAGCATGATGACTGCCAGTGCCTGCAGAAAGCGCCGATGCTGCTGCACCCGCGCAGTCTCCCGCCAGGGAAGAAAGTTGATCCGGGCCATCAGTCGAACCCTCTCAGGGCCAGGCCGCAGGCTAGCAACAGCTCCGGTGCCTGCTTGGCGAGGGCCTGGGCATCGACCCGAGGCCCGACGCTCATGCCGACGAACGGATTGGCAAGGGCCGTGGCTATCCCCAGTTGCCGCTCGATCCGCACCGCCAGCCCGGCAAGGCGACTGCCCTCGCCAGCCAGCAGTAACCACTGCACCGGTTGCCGCTGTGGCGACTCGGCGAACAGTTGCAGGGCGCGCTGGACATTCTGCAGCACGTCCTGCTCAAAGGACTGCAGCGCCTCCTCGATACCGACTGGCGAGCAACCTCCCTGGCGCTCGGCTTGCAGCACCTGATCCAGAGTCAGCGAAAAACGCTGCTCAAGGACCTGGCTCAGCGGTCGGCTACCGAACAGTTGCTCGCGGCTATAAATGATTCGCTGGTCGCGCATCACACTGAAACTGCTCACGCTCGACCCCAAGTCCAACAACGCCAACGCAGACTGCGCAGCCAGCGGATTCTGCGCCGTCATCAGCGCCAGGCAACGCTCCAGGGCCAGGGGCGCGCTCTCCACCACCTGTGGCGTCAGACCCGCCTGGGCCAGCAGCGCCTCCGCGGCTTCGACCGTCTCGTGGCGACAGGCCACCAGCAGCACCTGAACCCGCCGGGGATTGCCCGGCACCCGGCCCTGCACCTCAAAGTCGATGGCCACCTCTTCCAGGGGGTAGGGAATGTACTGGCCCGCTTCCAGACTGAGCTGGCACTCCAGCTCCGCTTCATCCAGCCCCGCCGGCATCTCGATCAGCTTGCTGATCACCGCTTCACCGGGCACCGCCACCGCGACTGCCTTGAGACGACTGCCGCTGGTGCGCCAGGCCCGGGACAGCGCCATGGCCTGCGCCTCGGGATCGACACCGCCCGATTCGAAAACTGAGTCGAGGGCAAGGTCTTGCCTGGCATAAGCCTCGACCCGATAGCCCCGGCCATCCCGGCTCAAGGACAGGAGCCTGACCGATGTGGCGCCGATATCGACCCCCAGGAGGGAACTCGACTTTCTGCTGAAGACTCCAAGCACACCAATTCCCTTTGACTATCCGTGACTTACGAACCCCACGAGCAGCAGCGCATTGAATCGCCACACCTTGACAGACGGGCAAATGACGCTCTCGGCGGAAAATGCTTATAATGCCCAGCGTTTTTTCCCGCTTTGCCTGCTGCGTGGGTCGGTCCCTGATTACCTTGAATGCCCTGACGCCTAATTCATTCCTTTCTCTGGAAATCCAAAAGCCTTGATTCGTCTGCTGAAGTTTTTCGGGTGGTCCATCGTCGCTGTGTTCTGCGGGCTGCTTCTCGCCCTCTCCGGTGCGTTTCTCTATCTTAGTCCCGGCCTTCCATCGGTTGAGGCCCTGAGAAGCATCCAGTTGCAGATTCCTCTGCGGGTGTACAGCAGCGACGGCAAGTTGATCGCAGAATTTGGCGAAATGCGCCGCACACCCATACGTTTCGCCGAAATCCCCCCCAACTTCATCAATGCGTTACTAAGTGCTGAAGACGACAACTTCGCTAACCATTACGGGGTTGACCCCAGCAGCCTGATGCGCGCCGCGACCCAATTGGTCAAGAGCGGACACATCCAGTCCGGCGGCAGCACCATCACCATGCAGGTGGCGAAGAACTTCTTCCTCAGCAGCGAGCGCAGCTTTTCGCGCAAGACCACCGAGATTCTCCTGGCCCTGCAGATCGAGCGGCAGTTGACCAAAGACGAGATCCTCGAGCTGTACGTCAACAAGATCTACCTGGGCAACCGCGCCTACGGGATCGAGGCGGCAGCCCAGGTGTACTACGGCAAGTCCATTCGTGACGTGAGCCTGGCACAGATGGCGATGATCGCCGGCCTGCCCAAAGCCCCTTCGCGTTTCAACCCGCTGGCCAATCCGGCGCGCAGCAAGGAGCGCCGCGACTGGATCCTCGGCCGCATGTACAAGCTGGGCAAAATCACCGAAGCGGCCTACACCGAAGCCATCAACGAACCGCTGAACGCCAGCTACCACGTGCCGACGCCGGAGGTGAACGCGCCTTACATCGCCGAGATGGCACGCGCCGAGATGGTCGGCCGTTATGGCAGCGACGCTTACACCGAAGGTTTCCGCGTCACCACCACGGTGCCCAGTGACCTGCAGGAAATGGCCAATACCGCGGTCCAGGAAGGCTTGATGACCTACGACCAGCGCCACGGCTACCGTGGTCCCGAGTCGCGCCTGCCCGGCAAGACCCATGCCGCCTGGGCCACAGAGCTGACCAAGCAGCGGACCATCAGCAGCCTGGAACCGGCGATCGTCACTCAGGTCGAGAAGAACGGCATCCAGGTGCTGACCCGCAACGGCGAGGAACATGTGGCCTGGGAGAGCATGAAGTGGGCCCGGCCGTTCCTCAACACCAATAGCATGGGCGCAGCTCCTCGCCAGCCGGCGGACGTGGCCCAGGTCGGCGACCTGATACGCGTGCAGCGCCAGGCGGACAATTCCCTGAAGTTCAGCCAGGTTCCGGTCGCCCAGGGCGCCCTGGTGACCCTGGACCCGCAAAACGGTGCGATCCGCGCCCTGGTCGGTGGTTTTGCCTTCGAACAGAGCAACTACAACCGCGCAATGCAAGCCAAACGCCAGCCCGGCTCGAGCTTCAAGCCGTTCGTCTATAGCGCAGCCCTGGACAATGGCTACACCGCGGCCAGCCTGGTCAATGACGCGCCGATCGTGTTCGTCGACGAATACCTGGACAAGGTCTGGCGGCCGAAGAACGACACCAATACCTTCCTCGGCCCGATTCGCATGCGCGAAGCGCTGTACAAATCGCGCAACCTGGTATCGATCCGCCTGCTGCAAAGCATGGGCGTGGACCACACCATCGACTACATCAGCAAGTTCGGCTTCAACAAGCAGGACCTGCCGCGCAACCTGTCCCTGGCCCTGGGCACTGCGACCCTGACCCCCATGGAGATCGCCACCGGCTGGAGTACCTTTGCCAACGGCGGCTACAAGATCACCCCGTACATCATCGACAAGATCGAAAGCCGCAACGGCGAGCTGCTGTTCAGCGCCAACCCGCCCAGCGTCCCCAGCGGGAACACGGCCAGCAGCGGCATCGCGGCGCCAGAGCACAACTTCACGGTCAACACCGTGGCCGGCGAAAGCCCGGTCCAGGCTCCGGTACAGACGCCTGCCGTCGCCGAACGGATCATTGACGGACGCACCACCTACATCCTCAACAGCATGCTCGAGGACGTGATCAAGCTGGGCACCGGCCGCCGAGCCCTGGCCCTGGGCCGCTCGGACCTGGCCGGCAAGACCGGTACCACCAACGAGTCCAAGGACGCCTGGTTCTCCGGCTACAACGCCGACTACGTGACCACGGTCTGGACCGGTTTCGACCAGCCGGAAAGCCTCGGACGTCGCGAATACGGCGGCACTGTGGCCCTGCCGATCTGGATGAACTTCATGGGCGCCGCGCTCAAGGGCAAGCCTGCGCACACACAGGCCGAACCGGAGGGCATCCTCAGCCTGCGGGTCGACCCGGTCAGCGGCCGCGCCGCCACTCCGGGCACGCCGAATGCCTACTTCGAGCTGTTCAAGAGCGAAGACACCCCACCCTCGGTCAACGAGCTGGGCAATGGCGTCGCACCGGGCAGCCCGCTGCCGGCGGACGAAGCGGCGCCGATCGACCTCTTCTAAGGGCAGCGGCAAGCTGCAAGTGATCAGCGGCAAGCAAGAGCGCGCCCTGCTCTTGCAGCTGGAAACTTGGAGCTAGCCGCTGATTGCTTGCCCATAAAAAAACCCGGCTCGATGGCCGGGTTTTTTTATGGGCGGCTGTTAGCCGTTGAACACATCATCCACGTTTTTGAGCGGGTAGTTCTTCGGATACGGCAGGGTCGCCACGCCAGTCTCGATAGCGGCCTTGGCCACGGCATCGGAGATCACGGTGATCAGGCGGGCATCCATTGGCTTCGGAATGATGTACTCACGACCGAATTCCAGCTTGATGCCACCGTAGGCGTCGCACACTTCCTGCGGTACTGGCAGCTTGGCCAGCTCGCGCAGGGCGTTGGCCGCGGCGATCTTCATTTCTTCGTTGATGCGCTTGGCGCGAACGTCCAGGGCGCCACGGAAGATGAACGGGAAGCCGAGCACGTTGTTCACCTGGTTCGGGTAGTCCGAACGACCGGTGGCCATGATCACGTCGTCACGGGTGGCGTGAGCCAGCTCTGGAGCGATTTCCGGATCCGGGTTCGAGCAGGCGAACACGATCGGGTTCGGCGCCATCGACTTCAGGCCTTCAGCGCTCAGCAGGTTCGGACCGGACAGGCCAACGAACACGTCGGCGCCTTGCAGTGCGTCGGCCAGGGTGCGCTTGTCGGTGGTGTGGGCGAAGACCGCCTTGTACTGGTTCAGGTCGTCACGGCCAGCGTGGATAACGCCGGTACGGTCAACCATGAAGATGTTCTCGATCTGCGCGCCCATGCTCACCAGCAGCTTCATGCAGGAGATGGCGGCCGCACCGGCGCCCAGGCAGACGATCTTGGCATCGGCCAGGGTTTTGCCAGCGATTTCCAGGGCGTTGATCATGCCGGCGGCGGTCACGATCGCGGTGCCGTGCTGGTCATCGTGGAACACCGGGATGTCGCACTGCTCGATCAGAGCGCGTTCGATCTCAAAGCACTCTGGCGCCTTGATGTCTTCCAGGTTGATGCCACCGAAGGTGATGGAGATGCGCTTGACGGTGTCGATGAAAGCCTGCGGACTCTCGGAGTCGACTTCGATATCGAATACATCGATACCGGCGAAACGCTTGAACAGCACGCCCTTGCCTTCCATCACCGGCTTGGAGGCCAGTGGGCCGAGGTTGCCCAGGCCGAGAATCGCGGTGCCATCGGAAATGACGGCAACCAGGTTGCCTTTGCCGGTGTACTTGTAGGCCAGTTCCGGATCGCGAGCGATTTCGCGTACCGGCTCGGCTACGCCGGGGCTGTAGGCCAGCGCCAGATCACGAGCGGTAGCAGTGGCCTTGGTGAGCTCGACACTCAGCTTTCCTGGACGAGGATTGGCATGATATTCGAGAGCGGCAGTTTTCAAATCAGACATGTGGGCATTCCGCTTTTTACTGTTGGACAGACGGACCGCCGAGGATACGCGTGTCGCATAGTCCCTACAAGACTGCCCAGTCACCCCTGTCAAGGCCCGTAGCGTACGACTTTGGGCCAAGAGCCACGGGGTACAAGGCTTTCAACTGTTCACAATCCAATTAAAAAATGTCTACAATTTTTCTTTATCAGAGAAGTCTGACCATGGAAACGTCGGTCAGCGACAACATCCAGCCTGCCCCGCTCGACCTGAAACCGCCGGAACGCGAACGTACCCGTACCCAGCCCCGAGCCTCGATCCGCCGCCCGACAAGCCCCTTGAGCCACTGACGATCGAAACGCCCCAGAACATTGGGTGCAATACGCAATACAACTGCACCGCGCAATGTGATCCAAACCCCGCCACGATTGCGTTCTACCTTGCTCACACGCCCCTCGAGCACGACAAAGCCCGAACGGCGGATCTGCTCCGCTTTCAGTACAGCTGAGCGTCGCCAGAGCCCCAGCCCCGCTCGACGCGCGTGGTTTTCCGCAGCTTGCTGACACGCGACCAGGGCGACGTTCGGCACGATGGCGATCTGATAGGCAAGCCCTTCGGCAATCAACCGGGCTTCGAGATTGGCCCCGCTGCCGTCATAGACATGGGCCAGCGTCCGACCGTGGCGATCGTGCCGCTCACGCCCGGGCAGCAAGCCGACCCGACCACCGCTCTGCGCCACCAGGCGCTGCAAACGTTGCCGCGCCGCCACCGCGAAAGGCTCGGCCGGGCGCCCCCGACTGGCCAGCTCCGGCGCATTGAGGCCGATCATCCGCACGCTGCGACCATCCTTGAGACGCAAGGTATCGCCATCCACCACCCGCTGGACCGTTGCAGGAATCAGCCCCTCGGGGGCCGGGCAAAACGCCTGGGCGGCGGTCAGCCAAATCGCAGACACAAAAAAGGCGCCCACATGGGACGCCTTTTTCATCAGCGAGGAAAGTCGGTATCGGCTTTCCAGAACGATCAGCCTCAGGCCTTTTTCGTTGCGCCGAAAGCACCGAAGCGCGACTTGAACTTGTCGACACGACCGCCAACGTCCAGAGTCTTTTGCTTACCGGTGTAGAACGGGTGGCACTCGTTGCACACGTCCAGGCTCAGAGGCTTGGCCAGGGTGGAGCGAGTTTCGATGACGTTACCGCAGCTGCAGGTAGCGGTAACGGCTTCGTATACTGGATGGATATCGGCTTTCATGGTGTATTCCTCAGGCTAGCGTGCCGCCACCCAACACTATTGTTGAATACCGCACGAATTAGGGCGCGGATTCTACCAGACCGCGTCAAACGCGCAAGAGATCCTGAGTACCCCCCATCAGAAAAAGCCGGCGAAACCTTGACAGCCCCGGCTTTGCCACGCACCCAACTGCGGCGCCACCTCGGCCGCGGGAAAACCTCCACAGACCAGGACGCGTGCACGCTTATACAGGACACCCCACGGCTCGTCTGTTAGGCTCCGGAGCCTATTTACCGTCTGCTCATCGAGATTGTCCCGCGTGCCCGACGCCATCTTGCGCCTCGCCCTGCCTTCGCCTCTGCGCCGCCTCTTCGACTACCGTGCCCCAGCCGGTGTGCTGCGCGCCCAGCTGCATCCGGGGATGCGCTTGCGAGTGCCCTTCGGCCGCCGGGAAATGATCGGCATCCTAGTGGAAGTGGCGGATCACAGTGAAGTTCCGGCCGACAAGCTCAAGCCGGCCCTGGCCCTGCTGGACCCCACGCCACCACTGCCCCCGGCCCTGTTCAAGCTGTGCCTGTGGACCGCCCAGTACTACCAGCACAGCCTCGGCGACACCCTGAGCTGGGCCTTGCCGGTGCTGCTGCGCCAGGGCGAGCTGGCCGAGGCCCGTCAGGAACGCTTCTGGTCGATAGCCCCAGGCGCCCGCCTTGATGACCCGCGCATCGCCCGCGCCCCGCGTCAGCGCGAAGCGCTGGCCACCCTGGCCCAACACCCCCATGGCGTGCCCCACGCCCTGCTGAGCAAGCTGATGCTGAGCAAGGACAGCCTGGACCTGTTGCTGGCCAAGGATCTGGTGCAGGTAGAAGTGCGCAAGCACGCTCCAGGCGTGCGCCATGAACATTGGCTGGCACAGCCCGAACTGCCGCTCAACAGCGAGCAACGCGCCGCCTATGAAGCGATCCGCGCCGGGTTCGACAGCTACCACGCCTTTCTTCTGGCCGGGGTCACCGGCAGCGGCAAGACCGAGGTCTACCTGCAGTTGATCCGCGAAACCCTCGAAGCCGGCAAACAGGCCCTGGTGCTGATCCCGGAGATCAACCTGGGGCCGCAAACCCTGGCGCGCTTCGAACAACGCTTCAACGCCCGCATCGCCCTGCTGCACTCGGCGGTCAACGACCGCGAACGCCTGGATGCCTGGCTCGCCGCCCGGGATGGCGAGGCCGATATCATCATCGGCACCCGCTCGGCGCTGTTCACACCGATGAAGAATCCCGGACTGATCATTATCGATGAGGAGCACGACGGCTCGTACAAGCAACAGGAAGGCCTGCGCTACCACGCCCGGGACCTGGCCCTGGTGCGCGCCCGCCAGGAAAACATCCCCATCGTCCTGGGCTCGGCCACGCCATCCCTGGAAAGCCTGCACAACGCCTACACCGGCCGCTATGGCCTGCTGCGCCTGAACGAGCGGGCCGGCGGCGCCAAGCAACCGCGCTTCCTGCGCCTGGATGTGAAGAGCCGCCCTCTGGACAGCGGCATTTCCGGCCCCATGCAGCAAGCCATCGGCCAGACCCTGGCCGCCGACCAGCAAGTCCTGGTATTCCTCAACCGCCGCGGCTTCGCCCCGACCCTGCTCTGCCACGACTGCGGCTGGATGTCCGAATGCCAGCGCTGCGACGCTCGCATGACGGTGCACCAGCGCTCCGGCGAACTGCGCTGCCACCATTGCGGCCATGTGGAGCGGGTGCCCCGGCACTGCCCGCAATGCGGCAAGGTCGACCTGCGTCCCGTGGGCGCCGGCACCGAGCGCGCGGAAGAACGCCTGGGCATTCTGTTTCCCGACTACCCGGTATTGCGGGTGGACCGCGACAGCACCTCGCGCAAGGACGCGATGAACCAGCTGTTCGCCACCATTCAGAAAGGTCATCCGTGCATCCTGGTGGGCACCCAGATGCTGGCCAAGGGGCACCACTTCCCCCGGGTCACCCTGGTGTCGATCCTCGATGCCGACGGCGGCCTGTTTTCCGGAGACTTCCGCGCCAGCGAGCGCATGGCGCAACTGATCGTCCAGGTCGCCGGGCGCGCCGGGCGTGCCGAAGAGCCCGGCAAGGTGATCATCCAGACCCACCTCGCCGACCACCCGCTGCTGGTGCAACTGACCGAACAGGGCTACTTCGCCTTTGCCGAACAGGCCCTGAGCGAGCGTCGCGCCGCCGGCCTGCCACCCTTCGCCCATCTGGCGCTGCTGCGAGCCGAGGCGCACAAGCCGGGGCAGGCCGAAGGTTTTCTCGATGAAGCCTGCAGCGAGGCCGAGCGCCTACTGGCGGAACAGAACCTGGGGGGCATCGAGCTGCTGGGGCCGGTTCCGGCACCGATGGAACGGCGCGCCGGGCGTTATCGTGCGCAGTTGCTGCTGCAAGCCAATGCCCGGGCACCGCTGCATCGGCTGCTGAGCAGTTGGCTGCTGGTGCTGGAGCAGATGCCCAGCGGACGCCAGGTGCGCTGGTCGCTGGACGTGGACCCGGTGGATTTGTATTGATCGATATCGCGTTTTCGCGGGCTAGCCCGCTCCTACAATGGGGCGGCATCAAACCCGTAGGAGCGGGCTCGCCCGCGAACAGGACCGAATAGCCACCACCGATCCACCAGCAGCCCTCTATAGTTGGCAAGGCCGTTCCAGCAACGGATAATGCCCAGTTTTTCCACCCGCGCACCAACGCGCCGCCGCGCCAGCGGTCGAACGAGAAGACCATGAAAGACACCATTCGCCAGCTCATCCAGCAAGCCATCACCCAACTCGTCACCGAAGGTGTGTTGCCAGAAGGCCTGACGCCGGCGATCCAGGTCGAAAACACCCGCGACAAGACCCACGGCGACTTCGCCAGCAATATCGCCATGATGCTGGCCAAGCCCGCCGGCATGAAGCCGCGTGACCTGGCGGAAAAGATCATCGCCGCGCTACCGGCCCATGAGGACCTGAGCAAGGCGGAAATCGCCGGCCCGGGCTTCATCAACTTCTTCCAGAACACCCAGGCCCTGGCCGCGCGCCTGGACGCTGCCCTCGGCGACGAGCACCTGGGCGTGCGCAAGGCCGGCCCGGTGCAGCGCACCGTGATCGACATGTCGGCACCGAACCTGGCCAAGGAAATGCACGTTGGCCACCTGCGCTCCACCATCATCGGTGACGGCGTGGCACGGGTCCTGGAGTTCCTCGGCGACACGGTGATTCGCCAGAACCACGTCGGCGACTGGGGCACCCAGTTCGGCATGCTGATGGCCTACCTGGAAGAGAACCCGATCACCAGCGACGAGCTGTCGGACCTAGAGAACTTCTACCGCGCCGCCAAGCAGCGCTTCGACGAATCCGAAGCCTTTGCCGACCGTGCCCGTGGCCTGGTGGTCAAGCTGCAAGCCGGCGACCCGGACTGCCTGGAGCTGTGGACCAAGTTCAAGGACATCTCGCTGTCCCACTGCCAGAAGATCTACGAGCTGCTCAACGTCAAGCTGACCATGGCCGACGTCATGGGCGAGAGCGCCTATAACGATGACCTGATCAACGTGGTCAACGACCTCAAGGCCCAGGGCATGCTGGTCGAAAGCAACGGCGCCCAGTGCGTGTTCCTCGACGAGTTCAAGAATGCCGAAGGCGAGCCGTTGCCGGTGATCATCGTCAAGGCCGACGGCGGCTACCTGTACGCCACCACCGACCTGGCCGCCGTGCGCTACCGCAGCGGCACGCTCAAGGCCGATCGCGCCCTGTACTTCGTCGATCAGCGCCAGGCCCTGCACTTCCAGCAAGTGTTCGCCGTGGCTCGCAAGGCCGGCTTCGTGACCCATCCGATGGAGATGGAACACATGGGCTTCGGCACCATGAACGGCGCTGACGGCCGTCCGTTCAAGACCCGCGACGGCGGCACCGTGAAGCTCATCGACCTGCTGACCGAAGCCGAAGAACGCGCCTACGCCCTGGTCAAGGAGAAAAACCCGCAACTGCCGGAAGCCGATCTGCGCAGCATTGCCAAGGTGGTGGGCATCGATTCGGTGAAATACGCCGACCTGTCCAAGCACCGCACCAGCGACTACAGCTTCAACTTCGACCTGATGCTCAACTTCGAAGGCAACACCGCGCCGTACCTGCTGTACGCCTACACCCGCGCCGCCGGTGTGTTCCGTAAGCTGGGCAAGGATTTCAGCGAAGTCGGCGGCCAGATCGAACTGCACGCGCCCCAGGAACTGGAGCTGGCGGCCAAGCTGGCGCAGTTCGGCGAGATCCTCAACAACGTCGCCGACAAGGGCACGCCGCACATCCTCTGCACCTACCTGTACGACGTGGCCGGCCTGTTCTCCAGCTTCTACGAGAACTGCCCGATCCTGGCGGCCGAGACGCCGACGCAGATGCACAGCCGCCTGCGCCTCACCGAGCTGACTCGCCGTACCCTCAAGCAAGGTCTGGAACTGCTGGGCCTCAAAGTCCTGGAGCAAATGTAAGTTGGCTGCCAAGAAAAAACCTGCACCCAAGCGTGGCGCCAGCCGCTACCAGGCCCCGGCCAAGAAGCCGATCCCGGGCTGGCTGTGGCTGGCCATCGGCCTGACCATCGGCGCCTTCATCGTGTTCCTGATGAAGCTCGAACCGGGCAAGGGCGGCGACAGCGTCAAGCGCGAAAAGATCGAACAGCAGAAAGCCAGCAAGATCGCCGAGGCCAACAAGACCCCGCCGAGCCCGCAGCAACCGGTGAAGCCGAAGTACGACTTCTATACCCTGCTGCCGGAATCGGAGGTCATAGTGCCGCCGGAAGCGGTGCCGGAGAAAACCCTGCCAACGCCGCAAGTGCCACCGGTGCCGACCACCCCGGTAACCCCGGCGGAAGCGGCGAAGATCGACACCGCGCGGGCCCAGGCCGCCCTTGCCGGCATCACCCCACCACCGGCGCCACCGGTGGCCAAGGCGGCGCCGGTCACCAAGTTCTTCCTCCAGGCCGGTTCGTTCCGCAAGCAAGCCGATGCCGACAAGGTACGGGCGCAGATCATCCTGCTGGGCCAGTCGGTGGCGGTGGAATCCGGCACGGTGAAGGAAGAAACCTGGTACCGGGTATTGGTCGGGCCGTTCAGCAACCGTGAACAACTGACCGTGGCCCAGAAGCAACTGGCTGGCGCCGGTTTCAGCAACCTGCTGTTACAACAGCGCCAGAGCCGCTAAGCCAACGGCTAGACGATCTATCGCGAACAAGCCCGCTCCTGCACAACGCGCCGCAGGAGCGGGCTTGCCCGCGAAGCTCTCGCAGCTTGCAACAAATACCGTCGGTCCCCCGCTACAACCTCCGGTTGAAAAACGCCCAGCCACCCCCATATGAGTTTCCATCAGGGCACTTTCGCCCCGCTGTGTGGAGACTTCCCCTTGACCACCATCGTTTCAGTCCGCCGCCACGGCAAAGTCGTCATGGGCGGCGACGGCCAGGTTTCTCTCGGCAACACCGTGATGAAAGGCAACGCGAAAAAAGTCCGTCGCCTGTACCACGGCCAAGTCATCGCCGGTTTCGCCGGGGCCACCGCTGACGCCTTCACCCTGTTCGAACGTTTCGAAGGCCAGCTGGAGAAACATCAGGGTCACCTGGTGCGCGCAGCCGTCGAACTGGCCAAGGAATGGCGCACCGACCGCTCCCTCAGCCGTCTGGAGGCCATGCTGGCCGTCGCCAACAAGGACGCCTCCCTGATCATCACCGGCAACGGCGATGTGGTTGAGCCCGAAGATGGCCTGATCGCCATGGGCTCCGGTGGCGCCTACGCCCAGGCAGCGGCCAGCGCCCTGCTGAAAAAGACCGACCTGTCGGCTCGCGAAATCGTCGAGACGGCCCTGGGCATTGCCGGCGACATCTGCGTATTCACCAACCACACTCAAACCATCGAGGAGCAGGATCTCGCGGAATAAGCCTGTTGCGGCGCTCGCGCCACGGCATTCATTCTTGCTTGAGGACCGCCAATTACTATGTCCATGACACCCCGCGAAATCGTCCACGAACTCAACCGCCACATCATCGGCCAGGACGATGCCAAGCGCGCCGTCGCGATCGCCCTGCGCAACCGCTGGCGCCGGATGCAACTGCCAGCCGAACTGCGCGTTGAAGTGACGCCCAAGAACATCCTGATGATCGGCCCCACCGGTGTCGGCAAGACCGAAATCGCTCGCCGCCTGGCCAAGCTGGCCAATGCACCGTTCATCAAGGTCGAAGCCACCAAGTTCACCGAAGTCGGTTATGTGGGTCGCGATGTCGAATCGATCATTCGTGACCTGGCCGATGCGGCGATCAAGATGTTCCGCGAACAGGAAATGATCCGGGTTCGCCACCGCGCCGAAGACGCCGCCGAAGAACGCATCCTCGACGCCCTGCTGCCGCCGGCGCGCATGGGCTTCAGCAGCGATGAAGCGCCGGCCCAGGACTCCAACACCCGCCAGCTGTTCCGCAAGCGCCTGCGCGAAGGCCAGCTGGACGACAAGGAAATCGAGATCGAAGTGGCGGAAGTCACCGGTGTCGACATCTCCGCGCCACCGGGCATGGAAGAGATGACCAACCAGCTGCAAAACCTGTTCGCCAACATGGGCAAGGGCAAGCGCAAGAGCCGCAAGCTCAAGGTCAAGGAAGCGTTGAAGCTGGTGCGCGACGAAGAGGCCAGCCGCCTGGTCAATGACGAAGAGCTCAAGGCCAAGGCCCTGGAAGCGGTCGAGCAGCACGGCATCGTGTTCATCGACGAAATCGACAAGGTGGCCAAGCGCGGCAACTCCGGCGGCGTCGATGTGTCCCGCGAAGGCGTGCAGCGCGACCTGCTGCCGCTGATCGAGGGCTGCACCGTCAACACCAAGCTGGGCATGGTCAAGACCGACCACATCCTGTTCATCGCTTCCGGTGCCTTCCACCTGAGCAAGCCCAGCGACCTGGTTCCGGAGCTGCAAGGGCGCCTGCCGATCCGCGTCGAACTCAAGGCGCTATCGCCGGAAGACTTCGAGCGCATCCTCAGCGAGCCTCACGCTTCGCTGACCGAGCAATACCGTGAGCTGCTCAAGACCGAGGGCCTGAACATCGAGTTCCTGCCCGAAGGCATCAAGCGCCTGGCGGAGATTGCCTGGCAGGTCAACGAGAAGACCGAGAACATTGGTGCCCGTCGCCTGCACACCCTGCTCGAGCGCCTGCTGGAAGAGGTGTCGTTCAGCGCCGGCGACCTGGCCAGCGCCCACAGCGAAGAGCCGATCCGCATCGACGCGGCCTACGTCAACAGCCACCTGGGCGAATTGGCGCAGAACGAAGACCTGTCCCGTTACATCCTCTAAGCGACAAGCTCAAAGCATCAAGCTGCAAGTTGACCGCGGTCATCTTGTAGCTTGCGGCTGCCAGCTTTAAGCTGCCGTCATGACTAAACTCCCCACCGGCATCAACCTGCACAAAGCCTCGAAAACCCTGACCCTGACCTACGGGCCGGACGAGGTCTATCACCTGCCTGCAGAGTTCCTGCGGGTGCACTCTCCCTCCGCCGAGGTCCAGGGCCACGGCAACCCCATCCTGCAGTTCGGCAAGCTTGGCGTGGGCCTGAGCAAGGTTGAACCGGCGGGCCAGTACGCACTGAAATTGACCTTCGACGACGGCCATGACAGCGGGCTGTTCACCTGGGACTACCTGTACCAGTTGGCTCAGCGTCAGGACGAGCTGTGGAGCGATTATCTGGCAGAGCTCAAAACGGCCGGAAAATCCCGCGATCCGAATGAGTCGATAATCAAGCTGATGCTCTAGTCCGAGCCTCCTGCTGTTTAGAGGGCATTTTCTAATTTCATCTGTTTGAATGCTGGGCTGTATGGCCAATGAATGGCCTGCTTGCGAAAAAAATTAAACTCGGGTAACCAATGGAACTGGCAAGTTCCCTGCAGAGTTCTCTGCACTTTTAAAGCAGCGGTACGCAATCAACGGTCACCCGAGCAGTAGTACCTGGCATCGTGCTGTGTGACTGCACAGCAGGTCCGGTACTCGTCTCAGGACAATGGAGCGTCGTAGATGAGTAACAAGAATATCGATGACCTGAAACGCCAAGCCTCGGAAAACACACTGGGGCTCAATCCGGTCATCGGCTTGCGTAGAAAGGATCTGCTTACCTCTGCTCGAATGGTGCTCGCCCAGGCCATCAAACAACCCATCCACAGCGTCAAGCATGTCGCCCATTTCGGCCTTGAGCTGAAGAACGTGATGTTCGGCAAGTCGACCCTGCAACCGGAGAGCGACGACCGTCGCTTCAACGATCCGGCCTGGAGCCAGAACCCGCTGTACCGACGCTATCTGCAAACCTACCTGGCGTGGCGCAAGGAACTTCACGACTGGATCGGCGACAGCAACCTGTCCGATCAGGACATCAGCCGCGGCCACTTCGTGATCAACCTGATGACCGAGGCCATGGCCCCGACCAACAGCATGGCCAACCCCGCCGCGGTCAAGCGCTTCTTCGAAACTGGCGGCAAGAGCCTGCTGGACGGCCTGTCCCATCTGGCCAAGGACCTGGTGCAGAACGGTGGCATGCCCAGCCAGGTCAACATGGACGCCTTTGAGGTGGGCAAGAACCTCGGCACCAGCGAAGGCGCGGTGGTGTTCCGCAACGACGTGCTGGAGCTGATCCAGTACCGGCCGATCACCGAACAGGTGCATGAGCGCCCACTGCTGGTGGTGCCGCCCCAGATCAACAAGTTCTATGTCTTCGACCTGAGCCCGGACAAGAGCCTGGCGCGCTTCTGCCTGCGCAACAACGTGCAGACCTTCATCGTCAGCTGGCGCAACCCCACCAAGGCACAGCGGGAATGGGGCCTGTCGACCTACATCGAGGCCCTGAAGGAGGCGGTCGACGTGGTCACCGCCATCACCGGCAGCAAGGATGTGAACATGCTCGGGGCCTGCTCCGGCGGTATCACCTGCACCGCACTGCTGGGCCACTACGCCGCGCTCGGAGAAAAAAAGGTCAATGCCCTGACCCTGCTGGTCAGCGTTCTCGACACCACCCTGGATACCCAGGTGGCGCTGTTCGTCGACGAGCAGACCCTGGAAGCGGCCAAGCGCCACTCCTACCAGGCCGGCGTGCTCGAAGGTCGCGACATGGCCAAGGTGTTTGCCTGGATGCGCCCCAACGACCTGATCTGGAACTACTGGGTCAACAACTACCTGCTGGGCAACGAACCACCGGTGTTCGACATCCTGTTCTGGAACAACGACACCACCCGCCTGCCCGCGGCGTTCCACGGCGACCTGATCGAAATGTTCAAAAACAACCCCCTGGTACGCCCCAATGCACTGGAAGTGTGCGGCACGCCCATCGACCTGAAACAGGTGACCGCCGATATCTTTTCCCTGGCCGGCACCAACGATCACATCACCCCTTGGAAGTCCTGCTACAAGTCGGCGCAACTGTTTGGCGGCAACGTGGAGTTCGTGCTGTCCAGCAGCGGGCATATCCAGAGCATCCTGAATCCGCCAGGCAATCCCAAGGCGCGCTACATGACCAGCACCGAGATCCCGGCCTGCCCCGATCAATGGCAGGAAAACTCGATCAAGCACACCGACTCCTGGTGGCTGCACTGGCAAGCCTGGCAGGCGGAGCGTTCCGGTGAGCTGAAAGCGGCTCCCAGCACGCTGGGCAACAAAAAGTACCCCGCCGCCGAGGCCGCACCGGGGACCTACGTCCACGAGCGCTAAGGCAAGGCATTCAACGACGCGACGCCAGGAGGCGTCGCCAAGCCCTATTCTTGGTACGAGGCCCGGCCTCGGAAAATCCGGACGACGCCCGGGACGGCGTCGCCCATGGTTCAATTCACAGGGCTAAGGCATGCCACACTCTTTCATCTTTCGCACCGTTGATCTGGATGGACAGACCATCCGCACGGCGGTACGCCCCGGCAAGCCGCACTTGACGCCGCTGCTGATCTTCAACGGTATCGGCGCCAACCTGGAGCTGGTCTTTCCCTTTGTCCAGGCCCTGGACCCTGACCTGGAAGTCATTGCCTTCGATGTCCCCGGCGTGGGCGGTTCCTCAACCCCAAGCCGGCCCTATCGCTTTCCCGGCCTGGCCAAGCTGACCGCCCGCATGCTCGATTACCTGGACTACGGCCAGGTCAATGCCGTGGGTGTGTCCTGGGGTGGAGCCCTGGCCCAGCAGTTCGCCTACGACTACCCCGAGCGCTGCAAGAAACTGGTACTGGCGGCCACTGCCGCCGGCGCCTTCATGGTCCCCGGCAAACCCAAGGTGCTGTGGATGATGGCCAGTCCACGGCGCTACGTGCAGCCTTCCCATGTGATGCGCATCGCGCCGCTGATCTACGGCGGCGCCTTCCGTCGCGATCCGAACCTGGCCGCCGAACACGCCGCCAAGGTCCGCTCGGCCGGCAAGCTGGGCTACTACTGGCAACTGTTCGCCGGACTGGGCTGGACCAGCATCCACTGGCTGCACAAGATCCACCAGCCGACCCTGGTGCTGGCCGGCGACGATGACCCACTGATTCCCCTGATCAACATGCGCATGCTGGCCTGGCGGATTCCCAACGCGCAGTTGCACATCATCGACGACGGCCACCTGTTCCTGATCACCCGGGCCGAGGCCGTCGCCCCGATCATCATGAAATTCCTCCAGGAAGAGCGACAGCGCGCCGTGATGCACCCGCATCCACTGCCATCGCACCCAATGAAATAAAACAACGCTGCCGACAGGGTCGTCGCGCGCAAGAAAGGCCAGGAGCGACTATGTTGTCTGTCTTGGATTGGTCTGCTTGTTAGTGGTTTGACGAAGGAGTGTTGACTCATGCAAGACAAGCCTGCACAGGGTTCGCTTCCGGCCCCTGCGGCCTACATCAACGCACAGAGCGCGATCACCGGTCTGCGCGGCCGGGATCTGCTCTCGACACTGCGCAGCATTGCGGCCCACAGTGTGCGCAACCCGTTGCACAGTGCCCGCCATACCCTGGCGCTGGGTGGTCAGCTGGGACGTGTCCTGCTGGGGCAGACCCTGCATAAACCCAACCCCAAGGACAACCGCTTCGCCGACCCGGCCTGGAGCCTCAACCCCTTTTACAAGCGAGGCTTGCAGGCCTATCTGAGCTGGCAGAAGCAGGTTCGGCACTGGATCGATGACAGCGGCATGAGCGAGGACGACCGGGCCCGAGCGCACTTTGCCTTCTCCCTGCTCAACGACGCGGTGTCACCCTCCAACACTCTGCTCAATCCCCTGGCCCTCAAGGAAATCTTCAACACCGGCGGCAATAGCGTGGTGCGCGGCATCGGCAACCTGCTGGACGACCTGTTGCACAACAACGGACTGCCCAGCCAGGTGACCAAGCACGCCTTCGAGATCGGCAAGAACCTGGCCGTGACCCCAGGCTCGGTGGTGTTTCGCAATGAGCTGCTGGAACTGATCCAGTACAGCCCCATGAGCGAGAAACAGTACGCCAAGCCGTTGCTGATCGTGCCGCCGCAAATCAACAAGTACTACATCTTCGACCTCAGCCCGCACAACAGCTTCGTCCAGTACGCCCTGAAGAACGGCCTGCAGGTGTTCATGATCAGCTGGCGCAACCCGGACGTGCGCCATCGCGAGTGGGGCCTGTCGAGCTACGTAGAGGCTACCGAAGAGGCACTGAATGTCACCCGGGCCATCACCGGCAGTCGGGAAGTCAACCTGGTAGGTGCCTGCGCCGGCGGCCTGACCATCGCCGCCCTGCAAGGTCACCTGCAGGCCAAGCGTCAACTGCGCCGGGTCGCCAGCGCCACTTACCTGGTGAGTCTGCTGGACAGCCAACTGGACAGCCCGGCCACCCTGTTTGCCGATGAAAAAACCCTGGAAGCGGCCAAGCGTCGCTCCTACCAGCAAGGGGTGCTCGATGGCCGCGACATGGCCAAGGTGTTTGCCTGGATGCGCCCCAACGACCTGATCTGGAACTACTGGGTCAACAACTACCTCTTGGGCAAGGAGCCGCCGGTCTTCGACATTCTCTACTGGAACAACGACAGCACCCGCCTGCCCGCCGCCTTGCACGGCGACCTGCTGGACTTTTTCAAGCACAACCCGCTGAGCCACGAAGGCGGACTTGAAGTCTGCGGCACCCCGATCGATCTGCAGAAGGTCACGGTGGACAGCTTCAGCGTGGCCGGCATCAACGATCACATCACCCCCTGGGATGCGGTGTATCGCTCGACCCTGCTGCTGGGCGGAGAACGGCGCTTCGTGCTGTCCAACAGCGGGCATGTGCAGAGCATTCTCAATCCCCCGAGCAACCCCAAGGCCAACTACGTGGAAAACCACAAGCTCAGCAGCGATCCGCGAGCCTGGTATTACGACGCCAAGCATGTCGACGGCAGTTGGTGGGGCCAGTGGCTGAGCTGGGTCCAGGAGCGCTCGGGAGCGCAGCGGGAAACCCTGACCACCCTCGGCAACCAGAACTATCCGCCCATGGAGGATGCTCCGGGCACCTACGTGCGCGTGCGCTGAAAACACTTTGCTCCACGACTCCATGCTGGAGTCGTGCCCCCAATGGACCGACAAGAAGTCAGGATGAAGACCCGCGACCGGATACTCGAATGTGCCCTGCAACTGTTCAACCAGAAGGGCGAGCCCAACGTCTCCACCATGGAGGTGGCCAATGAGATGGGCATCAGCCCCGGCAACCTCTACTACCACTTCCATGGCAAGGAGCCTTTGGTGCTCGGCCTGTTCGAACGTTTCCAGAACGAGCTGACACCGCTGCTGGACCCGCCGTCCGATGCCCAACTGGCACCGGAAGACTACTGGCTGTTCCTGCACCTGATTGTCGAACGCCTGGCCCACTACCGCTTCCTGTTCCAGGATCTGTCCAACCTGGCGGGACGCTTGCCGAAACTGGCCAAGGGCATTCGTAACCTGCTCAACGCCCTCAAGCGAACCCTGGCCTCGCTGCTGGCCCGACTCAAGACTCGGGGACAGCTGGTCAGCGGGACGCAGGCCCTGGGCCAACTGGTGGAACAGATCACCCTGACCCTGTTGTTCTCCCTGGACTACCAGCGGATTCTTGATCGCGAAGGGGAAGTGCGCCTGGTGGTCTACCAGATCATGATGCTGGTGGCACCGCACCTGTTGCCGCCGGCGAAGCTGGCCACCGAACAAATGGCATTGCGCTACCTGGAAGAACAGGGCTAGGCGCAGCTGGCGAGTAGCGAATGCGGCCCAATAAAAAACGCCCGGCCTTTACAGACCGGGCGTTCTTTGTGCCCGATGCAATCAGGACTGGCTGCTTGGCGTCGCTGGAGCTGGCGCAGCAGTCGGCGCGACCGCCGGGCTCGGGGCTGCGGCGGAGTTTGCCGTACTGGCCGAAGCCGTCGGCGCTGTCGCTGCAGGCTTGGCCGCTACCGCGGGCTTGGCAGCAGGCTTCTTGGCGGCAGGCTTTTTCGCCACCGCCGGCTTAGCCGCGGGTTTGGCGGCGGCTTTCACCGCTGGCTTGGCGGCGGGCTTGGCCGCAGGTTTTGCTGCAACCGGCTTGGCAGCGGGTTTGGCAGCCGGCTTGGCGGCAGCGGTTTTCGCGGCGGGTTTCGCTGCAGCTTTGGCCGCTGGTTTGGCCAGAGGCTTGGCGGCAGGTTTAGCCGCAGGCTTGGCAGCGGCGGTTTTGGCCGCAACCGGCGCGACCTTGGCACCTGTGAGTTTTTCAATCTGCTTGGTCAGGGTATCGACCTTGTCATGCAGCGCTTTCACCTCATTGCGGCTCGGCACGCCCAGACGCGAGATGGCACTGTTCAAACGCTTGTCGAAAGCGCCTTCCAGTTCGTCCCACTTGCCCAAGGCGCGGTCCTTGACGTCGCTGATGCGCGACTTGGCCGAACTTGCGGAGTCTTTGGCGGCATCAACTTTCTTGCCGACTACGCTCTTGGTCAGTTTCTCGGCTTTCTCACCGTCCTTGACCAATGTCTCGAAAAGCTTGCTGCCGTCAGAGTCGATTTTCGAGTACACGCCTAAACCAGCAAGCCAAATTTTACGGGAGTACTCTTCGACTTTCCCGATCCACGAGCTGCCTTCTTTTTCAGTATTCTTTTTACCAGCCATCCCGTTCTCCTTAATGTTTACGCGCGACACGTTCGAGCAACGCCGTCAGCTCATCGAGCTTAGCAGAGAGTGTCTCAACGTCATGTTTAGACGGAATGCCGATGCGATTCAAGGCACTGGCGACGCGCGTGTCAAAGGCCTTTTCGACCTTGTCCAGTTGCACTTCGACCTTGCCTTTAAGCGTACTGACATCCCCTTTAACGCTGTCTATCTGACTGTTGGCCGCTTCAAGTTGTTCAGTGACAACTTTTTTGCCTTTCTTTTCAACGGATTGACCGGCCTTGATCAACTCCTGGAAGTATTCGCTGCCCTCATGACCGACTTTGGCGTAGGCACCCAGGCCAGCCAGCCAGATCTTGCGGGCATAGGATTTGACTTCGCTCAGAGCAGTCGATTGAACATCAACTTTTTTCTTCAGAATCACTTTGGCCATGGTGCACCTCACGCGCGGAAGGTTTGAGGAACTGTCCTCGGAACGAGGACCTGAGGCACAACCTAAAGAGAAAAATTAGAATCGGCACCCTAACGAATGTCATCAATTGATGTAGGAGCCGGTTCGCCGGCGAGGCTCTTGAGCATGGCACCGTTGCAGTACCTGCAATTTGCCTGCAGCCGGCGCCTGGGGATCGGGGGTCAGGCCAGGGCCTTGTCCAGGGCTTTTTCAATTTCGGACTTGATGGTGCCGCTCATGGCCGACATCAACAGCCCCAGCTCCACATCGATCCGGATCGACGCCTCACCCACATGCACCGCGCCTTTGACCCCGGAGCGCTTGAGGTTCAGCGTATCCCCCGCCCATTTCGGCTCCAGGCCATACTGATCGGCGAGTTTCTGCGCCAGTTTGTCGGCCTTTTCACGGGCTACCTGCTTACCCAGGCCATGGGCGCGTTCAACACTAATACGGGCCATCGAAGGACTCCTGCTGTTTCCGGACTTGCCTGAAGCATCTTGACCCTGCGTGCGTCAAAACGTCCCGGCGGTTCGCTATCTTACATTCAGCCTTGCCAAGACAAAGGCCGCCACCGGGATTAGAATGTCGCGCATTCTCTTTTGGTGACAGCGATATGACTGATCAGCGCAAAGGCAGCGATGCCGAACCCACCACGCACTTCGGCTTCAAGAACGTTCCTGAAAGCCAGAAAGCGGAAAAAGTCGCAGAAGTGTTCCACTCGGTAGCGGCCAAGTACGACCTGATGAACGACGTACTGTCGGGCGGCATGCACCGTTTGTGGAAACGCTTCACCATCGAGCTCTCCGGCGTGCGCGCCGGCAATCGCGTGCTGGACATCGCCGGCGGCACGGGCGATCTGACCAAGCGTTTTTCCCACCTGGTGGGCCCTACCGGCCAAGTGGTGCTGGCCGATATCAACGAATCCATGCTCAAGGTCGGCCGTGACCGCCTGCTGGACCTGGGTGTGGCCGGCAACGTCGAATTCGTCCAGGCCGATGCGGAAAAACTGCCGTTCCCGGACAACCATTTCGACTGCGTGACCATCGCCTTCGGTCTGCGCAACGTCACCCACAAGGAAGACGCCCTGCGCTCCATGCTGCGGGTGCTCAAGCCCGGCGGCCGCCTCTTGGTACTGGAATTCTCCAAGCCGACCAACGCCCTGATGTCCAAGGTCTACGACGCCTATTCGTTCGCCTTCATGCCCCTGGCCGGCAAGCTGATCACCAACGACTCGGAAAGCTACCGCTACCTGGCCGAATCGATCCGCATGCACCCCAATCAGGAAACCCTGAAGTCGATGATGGTCGAGGCCGGTTTCGACCGCGTGACCTATCACAACATGACCGCAGGCATCGTCGCCCTGCACCGCGGCATCAAGCCCTGATGTTGCTCAGCGGCCTGCTCGCCAGCGTCGAGACCGGCATCAACCGGGTGCTGCGCCTGGACAGCACGGCCCTGCCGCGCCTGCAGCACCTCAATGGCAAGGTGATCGCCGTCGACTGCCGCAGCCCGGCGTTGCAGCTGTTTATCCTGCCCAGTGATGAAGGCCTGATACTGGCCAGCCAGTGGGCCGCCGACCCTGACTGCACCCTCCGCGCGCCGGCATCGAGCCTGGTACGCCTGGCACTGAGCAAGGACAAGACCGCTGTCCTGCACGCACCGGAGGTGGAGCTGGAAGGCGACAGCGGCGCGCTGCTGGACCTGGCGGCCATCCTCCAGGACCTGGAGCTGGACTGGGAATACGAACTGTCGCGCTGGCTGGGGCCGGTGGCCACCCAGCTGTTCAGTGGCCATGTGCGCAGCCGCGCACGCTGGTATCAACAGGGCTTTGCCAGCCTGAATCAGAACCTTGCCGAATTCCTTGCCGAAGAATCGCGGACCCTGGTGGGTCAGCGCGAAGCCGAAGCGCGCTTTCGCGAACTGGATCAGGCCAAACTCGACCTGGAACGCCTTGAGGCGCGCTTCGAGCGCCTTTCCCGCTCCCTTGACCCAAGCGATAACGCATGAAGCTGCTTGCCGTCCGCCGTCTGTTGCGCATCCAGCGCGTCGTGATCCGCTACCGCCTCGATGACCTGCTGTTCGCCCTGCCCCTGCCCTGGTTTCTCCTGGCCCTGCGCTTCGCCCTGCCCTGGCGCTGGTTCCCGCGCAAGTCGCTGGACCTGAGCCGCGGAGCCCGACTGCGCCTGGCGCTGCAGGACCTGGGTCCGATCTTCATCAAGTTCGGGCAGATCCTTTCCACCCGCCGCGACCTGCTGCCGGAAGACATCGCCGACGAGCTGATGCTGCTACAGGACCGGGTGCCACCCTTCGACTCGCAAAAGTCCGTGGCCCTGATCGAGGAGCAACTGGGCAAGAAGATCAGCGACGTGTTCAGCCGCTTCGACATCGAACCCCTGGCCTCGGCCTCGGTGGCCCAGGTTCACGCCGCCAAGCTCAAGACCGGCGAAGAAGTAGTGGTCAAGGTGATCCGCCCCGGGCTCAAGCCGATCATCGCCCAGGACCTGGCGTGGCTGTTCATCCTTGCCCGCGCCGCGGAAAAGCTCTCCGCCGACGCGCGCCTGCTGCATCCGGTGGACGTGGTCAGCGACTACGAGAAAACCATCTACGACGAGCTTGACCTGCTGCGCGAGGCGGCCAACGCCAGCCAGCTCAAGCGCAACTTCGAAGGCTCGCCGCTGCTGTATGTGCCCCAGGTCTACTGGGACTGGTGCCGGCCGAAAGTGCTGGTGATGGAGCGCATCTACGGCATTCAGGTGACCGACCTGGCCACCCTGGCCGACCAGCGCACCGATATGAAGATGCTCGCCGAGCGCGGCGTGGAGATCTTCTTCACCCAGGTATTCCGCGACAGTTTCTTCCACGCCGACATGCACCCGGGGAACATCTTCGTCAGCACCGTGCAACCCTGGAGCCCGCAGTACATTGCGATCGACTGCGGCATCGTCGGCAGCCTGACCCCGGAAGACCAGGACTACCTGGCGCGCAACCTGTTCGCCTTCTTCAAGCGCGACTACCGCCGCGTGGCCCAACTGCACATCGACTCTGGCTGGGTCCCGGCACAAACCAAGCTCAACGAATTCGAGGCGGCGATCCGCACCGTGTGCGAGCCGATCTTTGAAAAACCGCTGAAGGATATTTCCTTCGGCCAGGTGTTGATGCGCCTGTTCCAGACGGCCCGGCGCTTCAACATGGAAGTGCAGCCACAACTGGTGCTGCTGCAGAAGACCCTGCTCAATATCGAAGGCCTGGGCCGCCAGCTGTACCCGGACCTGGACCTGTGGAATACCGCGCAACCCTTCCTGGAACGCTGGATGCGCGAGCGGGTCAGCCCCAAGGCCGTGATCGGCAATATCCACAGCCAGATCGAGCAACTGCCGCACCTGGCCAACATGACCCGTGACCTGCTGGAGCGCATGTCGCAGCCCCACGTCGCCGACCCTCCGGCGCCCTGGCAGCGACGCAAGGACGACTGGTTCCTGCGCTTGCTGGGCACTGCCCATCTGGGCGGCGGCGCCGTTCTGGCCGCCGGCGGCCCACTGCAGGAACTGGGGCACTGGCCTGCCGGCGTGATGATCGCAGTGGGCCTGTATCTGATCGTGCGCCGATAGCCAGTGGCGCGACCTGCTGGCAAACTGTCGCAATCGCCGAGGCGCCACCAGCGGGTTGTGCCCGGTTGTCGGAGTCGAACATGAAAGATTGGCTGGACCAGATCAAATGGGACGCGGACGGCCTGGTGCCGGCCATCGCCCAGGACCACAAGACCGGGCGCGTACTGATGATGGCCTGGATGAACCGCGAGGCCCTGAGCCTGACCGCTGCCGAGAACCGCGCCATCTACTGGTCACGTTCCCGTGGCAAGCTATGGCGCAAGGGCGAAGAGTCCGGGCACGTGCAGAAGCTGCATGAAATGCGCCTGGACTGCGACGCCGACGTGATCATCCTGATGGTCGAGCAGATCGGCGACATCGCCTGTCACACCGGCCGCCACAGCTGTTTCTACCGCGTCTACGAAGACGGCGAGTGGAAAACCGTCGAACCGGTCCTCAAGGACCCGCACGCGATTTATTCTGCAGGACACTGACATGAGCGATACCCTCACCCGTCTGGCCCAGGTGCTGGAAGAACGCAAAGACGCCGCAGCCGACAGCTCCTACGTCGCCAGCCTGTATCACAAGGGCCTGAACAAGATCCTGGAAAAGGTCGGCGAAGAGTCGGTGGAAACCATCATCGCCGCCAAGGACGCCGCCATCAGCGGCGACTGCAGCGACCTGATCTACGAAACCGCAGACCTGTGGTTCCACACCATGGTCATGCTGGCGCAGCTGGGACAGCATCCCCAGGCCGTGCTCGATGAGCTGGACCGCCGCTTCGGTCTGTCCGGACACGCCGAGAAAGCCTCGCGCCCGTCCGCCTGAACAACTTTCTAAGAGGAAACGCAGCATGGGCATTTTTGACTGGAAACACTGGATCGTCATCCTGGTGGTCGTGGTACTGGTATTCGGCACCAAGAAGCTCAAGAACCTGGGCACCGACGTCGGCGAATCGATCAAGGGCTTTCGCAAGGCCATGAACGACGACGAAAAACCGGCCGAGCCCGTGGTTCCTCCAGCGGCCCAACCGGTGCCACCGGTTCAGCCACAACAAAGCGCTCCGCTGAACCAGCCGCACACCATCGACGTGCAGGCCCAGAAAGTCGAAGAGCCGACCCGCAAAGACTCGTGAGCACTGACTAATGTTTGGTATCAGCTTCTCTGAACTGCTGCTGGTGGGCCTGGTGGCCCTGCTGGTGCTCGGCCCCGAGCGCCTGCCCGGCGCTGCGCGCACCGCCGGCCTGTGGGTCGGGCGCCTCAAGCGCAGCTTCAACGCGATAAAACAGGAAGTTGAACGGGAAATCGGGGCCGACGAGATCCGCCGGCAACTGCACAACGAGCACATTCTGTCCCTGGAGCAGGAGGCGCGGAAGATCCTCGCCCCGACCCAGCAGCAACCCACTCCAGTGGAGCCCGTGGCCGAGCAGACGATCCACGCGCCAGGCGCCACACCGCAGGCCGAAGCCGCGCCAGTCAGCGAAGTGCCCGCCCCCGCGACAGCGACCTCGGCACCGACCGCAGAGCCAGCAGCACCGGTGGCAACACCCGCCACCACGTCCCCCCACGACCCCACCTTGCCGCCGCGAGCACCATGAGCGATATCCCAGAGAACGACCAACACATGCCGCTGGTATCGCACCTCACCGAGCTGCGTACCCGCCTGCTGCGCTGCGTAGCGGCGATCTTCATCATCTTCGCCGGGTTGTTCGCCTTCACCCAGCAGATCTACACCATCGTCTCCACCCCGCTGCGCCAGTACCTGCCGGTCGGCGCGACGATGATCGCCACCGACGTCGCCTCGCCGTTCCTGACGCCGCTGAAGCTGACCATGATGGTGTCGCTGTTCCTGGCCATTCCGGTGATCCTGCACCAGATCTGGGGCTTTATCGCACCCGGCCTGTACAAGCATGAGAAACGCATCGCCGTGCCCTTGCTGGTATCGAGCATCCTGCTGTTCTACGTCGGCATGGCCTTCGCCTACTTCCTGGTGTTCCCGCTGATCTTCAAGTTCTTCGCTGCCGCCACCCCGGCCGGCGTGGAAATGATGACCGACATCACCAGCTACCTCGATTTCGTCATGACCCTGTTCTTCGCCTTCGGCGTGGCCTTCGAGATCCCGGTGGCCGTGGTCCTGCTGGTGTGGATCGGCGTGGTCAACGTGGCGTACCTGCGCAAGATCCGCCCCTACGTGATCATCGGCTGCTTCGTGGTGGGCATGATCCTCACGCCGCCGGACATCTTCTCCCAGACCCTGCTGGCCGTACCCATGTGGTTGCTGTTCGAGATCGGCGTGCTGTTCGGCGGGCTGATCAGCAAGCGCGGCGAGCATCCGGACGACGCCCCGGCCGACGATCACAACGACCAGCCGCCAGCGACCCAAGCGTGAACCTGCTGCTTCTGGAGGAGGCCGACTTCATCGCGGCCGACCGAGTGGTGCTGCGCGATCGACGCCTGACCCACATGCAGGAAGTGCATCGGGTAGCCGTGGGCGACAGCCTGCGCGTGGGGCGCATTGGCGGCTTGATGGGCAGCGCCAGGGTCCTGCGCCTGGAAACAGGCGAAGCCGAACTGCAAATCAGCCTGGAGCAAGCGCCACCGGCCAAGCTGCCCCTGACCCTGGTGCTGGCCCTGCCGCGGCCGAAAATGCTGCGCCGGGTGTTTCAGACCGTAGCCACCATGGGTGTGCCCCGGCTGGTGCTGGTCAATAGCTACCGGGTCGAAAAGAGCTTCTGGCAGACCCCGTTCCTTGAACCCGAAGCCATTCGCGAACAACTGATCCTTGGCCTGGAGCAGGCACGCGACAGTGTGCTGCCCGACGTGGTGATCGAGAAACGCTTCAAGCCCTTCGTCGAGGACCGCTTGCCGGCCCTTTGTACTGGCACCCTGGGATTGGTGGGTCACCCGGGCCAGTACCCGCCCTGCCCACGCGACGTGGATCGGCCGGTGACCCTGGCCATCGGCCCGGAAGGCGGCTGGATTCCCTACGAGATCGACCTGCTGGGCAAGGCCGGATTGCAACCGGTGCAACTGGGCGAACGCATCCTGCGGGTGGAAACTGCCGTCACCGCCCTGCTCGCCCGTCTGTTCTGAGGATGGACCCGGCCACAGCCGGGTCTGTCGCGCGCAATATCAAACCGCCATTATCGTTACAGAATCCAGGGTTCCCGCCGATAGCCTATGGTTAAGCCCATATTGCTAAAAGGGAGTTCGCAGCATGTACGGTTGGCTAGCCAAAAATCTGGGAAACCTGAGCGTCAGCCTCAAGCTCGGCATCGGCTTCGGCCTGGTACTGCTGCTGACCCTGTTGATCACCGCCACCGGCTGGACGGGCTTGGCGGGAGTCATCGATCGTGGCGATAAGCTGGGCAACATCTCCACCCTCTACGCCATGACCAAGGACCTGCGCATCGCCCGCCTCAACTACGAAATGCTCCATGGCGAACAAGGTCCCGATGCCGTCAACGGCATGCTCCAACAGCTCGACGAGGGCCTGCGCGCCGCCCGCCAACAGTTGCAGCAGCCCGAAAGCATCGCCATGGTCGAGCAGCAACTGGATGCCGTTGCCGAGTATCACCGGGCCTTCAACGACATGACACGCGCCACCGCCGCCCGTGAGGCCGCCCGCTCCCAGCTCGGCGCCAGCGCGGACAACGCCGCGGCCCGGGTCGCCGAAGTCGAGAAGTCGCTGCTGCAAGGCGAGAGCCTGGCCCAGTTCAACAACGTCATCGAGCTTTCCAGGCTGATCCAGCAGGCACGCTTCCAGGTTCGCGGCTACACCTACAGCGGCAAGCCCGAAGCCAAGCAGCCGGCCCTGGACGCCATCGACAACGCCCTGAACAACCTCACCGGCCTGCCTTCGCGCCTGCCGGATCAGCACGTCGCCAACCTGCAACAGGCCAGCGATTCGCTCAAGGCCTATCGCACGGCGGTCAGCGCCTTCAGCGACGCAGAGGAAGCCAGCGCCGCTGCCCTCAAGCACATGGCCGCCCAGGGCGAGCGCCTGATGAACCTGAGCAAGCAACTGACCACCGCTCAGACCGCCAAGCGTGACAGCGAGGCCGGCCAGGCCAAGAGCACCCTGTTGATCGCCACGCTGCTGGCTCTGGTATTCGGCATGGTCGCTGCCTGGGCCATCACCCGGCAGATCACCCAGCCCTTGCAACAGACCCTCAAGGCCGCCGAGCGCGTGGCATCCGGCGACCTCAGCCAGGACCTGACAGTCGACCGGCGCGATGAGCTGGGCCAGCTGCAACGCGCCATGCAACGCATGACCCTGGGCCTGCGGGAGCTGATCGGCGGCATCAGCGACGGCGTGACCCAGATCGCTAGCGCCGCCGAACAACTGTCCGCCGTCACCGAGCAGACCAGCGCCGGGGTCAACAGCCAGAAAGTCGAGACCGACCAGGTGGCCACGGCCATGAACGAAATGGCCGCCACGGTGCAGGAAGTGGCGCGCAACGCCGAAGAGGCTTCGGAAGCGGCCGTAGCCGCCGATCAGCAGGCACGCGAAGGCGACCGGGTGGTCAACGAAGCCATCGCCCAGATCGAGCGCCTGGCCAGCGAGGTGGGCAACTCCACCGAAGCCATGGGCCACCTCAAGCAGGAAAGCGACAAGATCGGCAGCGTGCTGGACGTGATCAAGTCCGTGGCCCAGCAGACTAACCTGCTGGCCCTCAACGCCGCCATCGAAGCCGCCCGAGCCGGTGAAGCCGGACGCGGTTTCGCCGTGGTCGCGGACGAGGTGCGCAGCCTGGCCCAACGCACCCAGCAATCCACCGAGGAAATCGCCGAGCTGATCGTCGGCCTGCAAAGCGGCACCCAGCAAGTGGCCAGCACCCTGGACACCAGCCGCAGCCTGAGCGACAGCAGCGTCGAGCTGACCCGCCGGGCCGGCGGTTCCCTGGAGAACATCACCCGCACCGTGTCGGCGATCCAGGCGATGAACCAGCAGATCGCCGCCGCCGCCGAGCAGCAGAGTGCCGTCGCCGAAGAGATCAATCGCAGTGTGTTGAATGTGCGGGATGTGTCCGAACAGACATCATCGGCCAGCGAGGAAACCGCGGCCTCCAGCGCCGAGCTGGCACGCTTGGGGATTCACTTGCAGAGCCTGGTGGGGCGTTTCCGGGTCTGAGTCGCTTTGCCGGCAAGCCGGCTCCTACATCCCCTGTAGGAGCCGGCTTGCCGGCGAATGCCTACAGCACCTGACGCAGGAAAGCCTGGGCCCGAGGGTCTTTCGGCGCCTCGAAGAAGACATCCGGCGCCGCATCTTCCAGCAGCTTGCCGTGATCGAAGAACAGCACCCGATTCGCCACTTCCCGGGCAAAGCCCATCTCGTGGGTGACGCAAACCATGGTCATGCCTTCCTGGGCCAGGGTCTTCATCACGTCCAGCACCTCGCCGACCATTTCCGGGTCCAGGGCCGAGGTCGGCTCGTCGAACAGCATCACCTTGGGCTCCATCGCCAGGGCCCGGGCGATCGCCACCCGCTGCTGCTGACCGCCGGAAAGCCGTGAAGGAAACTCATGGGCCTTCTGCGCGATACCGACCTTCTCCAGCAGCGCCAGGGCCTTGGCCTCGCGCTCCTGCTTACCGCGCTTGCGCACCACCTTCTGCGCCAGGCAGAGGTTTTCCAGCACGGTCATGTGGGGAAACAGGTTGAAATGCTGGAACACCATGCCGACTTCCCGGCGATAGGCGTTCACGTCGGTCTTGGGATCGGCCAGTTGCAGGCCGTCGATGCTCACCGAGCCCGAGTCGAACTCCTCCAGACCATTGAGGCAGCGCAGGAAGGTCGACTTGCCGGAACCGGAAGGACCGATCACCACCAGCACCTCGCCCTTGGCCACTCGGGTGGTGACGTTATCCACCGCGCGCACCACCTGGCCGCGGGTGTCGAAGACTTTTACCAGATCGCGGACTTCAATCACTTTGCGCGAGCCTCCGCTCAAGCCGGCTGGCCATCTTCGACAGCGGCAGGTTGATCAACAAATACAGGCCCGCCACACAGAACAGGATTTCGAACGGCGAGAACGAGGTGGTGATGACTTCCCGGCCGCTCTTGAGCAGCTCGGTGATGGCGATCACCGACACCAGCGAGGTGTCCTTGACCAGGCTGATGAACTGCCCGGCCAGGGGCGGCAGCACCCGCTTGAAGGCCTGGGGCAGCACCACATGGCGCATCGACTGGCCGGCGCTGAGCCCCAGGGAGCGGGCGGCTTCGTTCTGGCCGCGGGCGATGGACTGCACCCCGGCACGGACGATCTCCGCCACATAAGCCCCGGTGAACAGCGACAACGCGGCGATCCCGGCGAACTCCCGGGACAGGTTGAGCACCGTGCCGATGAAGAAATAGAAGATGAAGATCTGCACCAGCAGCGGCGTGCCCCGCACCAGCTCGACATAGATCGTCGACAGGTCGCGCAGGGTCGGGTTGTTCGACAGGCGACACAGGCCGGTGCCCAGGCCGATGATCAAGCCCAGCACCCCGGACACCACCGACAGCCACAGGGTGGTCCACAGGCCCCACAACAAAGGCCCCGCGGCCCAGTGCCGGGTCACGCCGATGACATCGCCCTCGCCCACGTCATCGCCGTTGGCCACCTGCAGGCTGCTTTCATCGACGCTCAGATGCTGCTCGGCACCCGACTCACCGCGCAGGGTGACCTGTGCCTTGCCACCCTGGCGCACCACTTCGGCGACGGTGGAGATCTCCGCCGCCCGCTGGGACTCTTCAGCCTGATAGGCGAAGTACTGGGGGACGCGGTTCCAGCGCCATTCGTAGGACATCAACGAAGTGGCGTAGTACAACGCGCCAGCCAGACCGATCAGCACCAGCACGGTCAGCACGTGCCAGGGCCATTGGGCTTTTTTCTGTTTGTTCACTTTGCAGGTTCCAGCGGTTTGCAGCGGGGGGAGGTTCGGCAGAGCCCAGGCGGGCCTCATCGCGAGCAAGCTCGCTCCTACAAAAACGTGGTACGCCCTGTAGGAGCGAGCTTGCTCGCGATCAACCGCACATCAGTTACCTGATACCTATTCCATGTCCTTGAGCCAGTCGGTGCTCTTGAACCACTTGTCATGGATGCGATCGTAGGTGCCGTCTTCATGAATCTGGTGCAGGAAGTTGTTGATGAAGTTGATGCTGTCGTAGTCGCCCTTCTTCAGACCGAAGGCCAGCGGCTCGTAGGTGAACGGCTTGTCGAGGAATACCAGCTTGCCATTGCCTACCTTGTTGACGGCCACCACGTTGTACGGGGCGTCATAGATGAAGGCGTCGGCCTTGCCGTTGACCACGTCCAGCACTGCTTCCTGCTCGTTGTCGTAGCCGTGGTACTTGGCCTTGGCGATCAGCTTCTTGGCGACCATTTCGCCGGTGGTGCCCAGTTTGGAGGTGATGCGGTAATCGGCGCTGTTCAGGTCCTTGTAGGACTTGATGGTGCCTTCCAGCTCCTTGCGGATCAGCAGGGTTTGGCCGACCACGATGAAGGGTTCGCTGAAGTTCAGGCGCAGGTTGCGTTCCTGGGTCAGGGTCATGCCGCTGCCGATCATGTCGAACTTGTCGGTCAGCAGGGCCGGGATGATGCCGTCATAGCCAGTGGAAACCATCTCCAGCTTGACCCCCATGGATTTGGCCATGGCCTTGAGCAGATCGACTTCGAAGCCGATGATTTCGCCACGCTTGTTGGTCATTTCGAACGGCATGTAGGTCGGGTCCATGCCGACTTTCAGCGTGCCGCGCTTGACCGCATCATCGATGGCGCCGGCCTGGGCGGTATTGACCGCCAGCATGGCGGCAGCGCCTGCCAGCAGCAGCGAAAGATACTTCTTCATCTCAAGTCCCCTGAAGCCATTTTATTGTGGTGTCTGCACGCGGCGGGCCTGGAAAGGAAAATCCCCGACGATCAAGCCGTTATCGATCACGCACAGAAATTTGCGGGTGCGATGCTAACGCACTCGGCCATTTGCACAAGGATTTTTGTTGCTGGCCAAGGGCATGGAGACTATCGGCCGCACATAGCAAAACGCCCTTGAGCAGGAGCTCAAGGGCGTTGGCTTCAGGCCGGTTGCGGCACCGCGTTCAGCGGCTGCAACGGCAGCAGGGGGGCATGGGGATCGGTATCCACCGACTGGCGCCAGGCGCTCAGCCATTCGCTGTGCCCCTCGCTCCAGACCTGCTCGTGCAGGCGTCCCAGGGCCACCGGATCGCTCAACAGCGCCAGGCGCTCGCTGTTGTTCAAGGCCGCCGGCCCGGCTTTGAGGGCGTGGCGCACCCGTTCCTGACGCAGCCATTCGATCGGCTCGGCCTGGGTATGACGGGACGTCGCCAGGGCACAGGCCAGGGCGTTCTGCTGCGGATCGACCACGGCCCGGATAAAGCCGTCGTTGAGCGCATGCCAGCGGTTCTCATGGGTGTACTGGTCGGTGGCCAGCAGCGCCTGGGGCGGAGCATATTCCTCGGGGATCAGGAACAGGCTTTCGTCACGGGACTTCAGGCCCAGGCCGACTCGGCTGGAGATCACCGACACCGGGATCGACAGCATCAGCGAACCGACGATCGGCACCAGCCACCAGAGGAAGCTCGGGTTCAGCCAGATCACCAGCAGTGCCCAGCAGAAGCCCAGCAGGGTCTGCGGACCATGGCGGCGCACCGCTTCGCTCCATGGCGTGGAGTCGTCGTCACGCTGCGGCGAGTTCCAGGTCGCGGCCCAGCCAAGGAACGCGGCCAGAACGAAACGGGTGTGGAAAATCATCCGCACCGGCGCCAGCAGCATGGAGAACAGCATCTCCAGGAGCATCGACAGGGTCACCTTGAACTTGCCGCCGAACTCTTTCGCGCCCTTGGCCCAGATCAGGATGATGCTCAAGAGCTTGGGCAGGAACAGCAGCACGATGGTGGTGGAGAACAGCGCGATGGCCTTGTCCGGGTGCCACTGTGGCCACAGCGGATACAGCTGCCGCGGTTCGAGGAAGTACTGCGGCTCCATCAGGGTGTTGACCGCCAGCAGGGCCGTGGACAGCACCAGGAAGAAGAACCACAACGGCGCCGACAGGTAGGACATCACCCCGGTGAGGAACACCGCGCGGTGCACCGGGTGCATGCCCTTGACCAGGAACAGGCGGAAGTTCATCAGGTTACCGTGGCACCAGCGACGGTCACGCTTGAGCTCGTCCAGCAGGTTCGGCGGCAGTTCTTCGTAGCTGCCCGGCAGGTCGTAGGCAATCCACACGCCCCAACCGGCACGGCGCATCAGCGCAGCTTCGACGAAGTCGTGGGACAGGATCGCACCGGCGAAGGCACCTTTACCGGGCAACGGCGCCAGGGCGCAGTGCTCGATGAACGGCTGCATGCGAATGATCGCGTTATGGCCCCAGTAGTGGGATTCACCCAGCTGCCAGAAGTGCAGGCCAGCGGTGAACAGCGGGCCGTAGACCCGGGTGGCGAACTGCTGCATGCGCGCATACAGGGTGTCCATGCCCGAGGCCCGTGGCGCGGTCTGGATGATCCCGGCGTCCGGCGTGGCTTCCATCAGGCGTACCAGGCTGGTCAGGCATTCGCCGCTCATCACGCTGTCGGCGTCGAGCACCACCATGTATTTGTAGTCGCCGCCCCAGCGACGGCAGAAGTCGTCGAGGTTGCCGCTCTTGCGCTTCACCCGGCGCCGGCGCCGGCGATAGAAGATCTTGCCGAAGCCCTTGGCTTCGCGGCAGACATCCAGCCAGGCCTGCTGCTCGGCGACGCAGATATCGCTGTCGTTACTGTCGCTCAAGACGAAGAAGTCGAAGCGATCCAGGTCACCGGTGGCCGCCACCGACTCGAAAGTCGCCCGCAGGCCGGCAAACACCCGCGGCACGTCTTCGTTGCAGATCGGCATGACCAGGGCGGTGCGCGCATCCTTGGGGATCGGCTCGTTGCCGGCACTGGCCCCGGAAATGCGGTACTTGTCGTGACCGGTCAAGAGTTCCAGGAAGCCCATCAGGGCGGTCCAGAAACCTGCCGAGACCCAGCAGAACAGAATCCCGAACAGAATCAGGATGCTGGTCTGCAACGCATAGGGCAGCACTTGCTGGGCGGTCTGCATCAGCGGCTGGTGCATGACCTCTTCTAGGTCGACGAACGACCAGCCCTGGTACGGCATGATGCCTTTCATGTACCAGCCGGCGACGATGGTCTGGCCAAGCATCAACAGCAGCAGGATGTAGCGCCGGATCGACCCCACGGTGCGCCAGCGGGCAGCCGGCAGTACGCGCTCGTCCTTCTTCGGCGCTGGCGGGTTGCTGCGCCCGGTCAGGCGCCGCCAGCCACGCACCAGGATATTGGTGCGCCACGGCTCCGGCACCACCTTGGTGCGGCGGATAGGCGGCGTGGCCTTGAGGCAGACTCGGCCTTCGGCGTCGACACCGAGCATCTCCGCTTCTTCAAGTTCGGCGGCGGTGCTCATGTGCAGGCGCTGGCCCACCGAGGCCTGGGCGGCATCGGTGGGAGCGTCGAAGGTGCCTGACGACAGGCGTTGGTGCAATTCGCTGAAGGACTGGCAGCCCGCGAGTTCCGCGCGCTGCGCATCCGACATCGGCAGGTGCGCCAGGTACTCGGCAAGAGACTCTGGCTGTAGTTGAGAGTTACTCATCGGCAGGCAACTGATAGCTCCAGGTCTCGGTCAGGACTTGTTCAGTTTTAACCGGTTCCGGTGTGGCAGGGGCCGCTTCGGCAGCAGCAGGCTGCTTGGCGTCTTTGTGGTCCTTGTCCTTGGCGCTCTTGGCATCCTTGGCCGGCTTGGCTTCAGCCAGCTTGGCGGCGGCTGCGGCGGCTTCCTTGTCCTTCTTCTCCTGCTGCTTGGCGGCGAGTTTGTCGGCCTTGGCCACAGAAGAGTTGGAGTTCGGCATCGAGGCCTTGGCCGGCTCGGGCTGGGCAATGTCACGGACCAGGGCGGCGCGCATCTCGGTGGACTTGCTCGCGTCCTTGATCTTCATGCGCAGGGTCAGGCGCCAGCCCTTGGTTTCCGGGTTGTAGCGCACGCTGTTTTCCACCAGCTCGGCGTTGTCACCGACGCTGACCTGGCTGCGAACTTCGGCGTTCTCCGGCAATGCCGCCAGGGACGGGCCCTGGAAGTCCACCAGGTAAGCCACGCTGCCATCGGGTTGACGGATCAGGTTGGACTGCTTGACGTCGCCGGTGGAACGCAGGGTCTGTTGCACCCAGGCGCTGTCCGGGGAATGCAGGGCGGCTTCGTCGATGGTCCAGTGCAGACGGTAGGCGTAGTCCAGCGGCTGGCCTGGTTCCGGCTGTTTTTCCGGGTTCCAGAACGCCACGATGTTGTCGTTGGTTTCGTCCGCTGTCGGGATCTCTACCAGGTCGACGGTGCCTTTGCCCCAGTCGCCCTTCGGCTCGATCCAGGCACTTGGACGCTTGTCGTAGCGATCGTCGAGGTCTTCATAGTGGCTGAAGTCGCGGCCACGCTGCAGCAGGCCGAAACCACGCGGATTTTCCACCGAGAAGTTGCTCACGGCCAGGTGTTTCGGGTTGTTCAGCGGACGCCAGATCCACTCACCATTGCCGGCATGGATCGACAGGCCGCTGGAGTCATGCAGCTCGCGACGGTAGTTGAGGACTTTCGACGGCTGGTTGGCGCCGAACAGGTACATGCTGGTCAGCGGGGCCAGGCCCAGCTTGCCAACCTTGTCCCGCAGGAACACCCGGGCCTTGACGTCGACGATGGTGTCGGCGCCGGGACGCAGGGTCAGGCGATAGGCGCCGGTGGCCCGTGGCGAGTCCAGCAGGGCGTAGATCACCAGGTGCTTGTCGGTCGGTTTGGGCTGCTGGATCCAGAATTCGCTGAAACGCGGGAATTCTTCGCCGGACGGCAAGGCGGTATCGATCGCCAGGCCCCGGGCGGACAGGCCATAGGTATGACCCTTGCCGACGACGCGGAAGTAGCTGGCGCCGAGCATGGTCATGATTTCGTCTTGCTTGTCAGCCTTGTTGATCGGGTACAGCACACGGAAACCGGCGTAGCCGAGCTTCTCGGTGGCCTTGGGATCGAACTTCACGTCGCCGAAATCGAAACGGTTCGGGTCGTACTTGATCTCGGATACGGTGTTGGCGCTGATCTCGTTGATCTTCACCGGCGTGTCGAAGTGCATGCCCTGGTGATAGAACGACAGCTTGAATGGGGTCTTCTGATCGGCCCATTCGGCTTTTTCGCTGAGGAAGCGGATTTTCTGGTAGTCCGCGAACTTCATCTCACGGAACTCATTCGGCAGGTTACTGCGCGGGGCCTCGTACTTCTGCCCGGCCAGGTCCTTGGCCTTGGCCGACACATCATCCAGATTGAATGCCATGAGTTGACCGGCACCGAACAGGCAGACCAGCGCAGAGCCCGTCACCAGTGCGTTTCGTAACCGTTTGGCAAACAAGTTTGGTGCATTACAGGGACTAACAATCACGAGCAACCCTCGCCGAAAACAGATCAAAAAACCAACGGCCAGCTATCTATATGCCAGGTTGGCGAGCATTGTTCCGACTCCGATGGGGCTAAATGATTCCCCAAGCGGCCGTGGACAAGTCTCTACTTAAGTCAAAATGGACCAACGAACGCTGATCCCCGTAGCGCGCGATTATCTAGTAGCCCGCGTTACAACGCATCAGGGGTAACAAAGTATTTATCGCGAAAAACAGCTGTTTGCGCCGCAATTCAGTGGAAAAAGCTGTTTAAGGCGTTTTCAGGTCTGTAACAGGAAGGTTACCGGGCCGTCATTGACCAGATGCACCTGCATGTCCGCGCCGAAACGCCCTGATGCCACTTTGCCATGCAACTGTTGCGCCTTCACTACCAGGTAGTCAAAAAGCTCCTCGCCAAGGGCGGGTGGCGCGGCCGTGGAAAAGCTTGGACGCAACCCGCTCTTGGTATCCGCTGCCAGGGTGAACTGCGACACCAGCAGCAACCCGCCCTGCACATCGGTCAGGGACATGTTCATCTTGCCTTCAGCATCGCTGAACACCCGATAGTTAAGCAGCTTATGCAGAAGTTTGTCGGCGCTGGCCCGAGTGTCCTCGGGCTCCACCGCCACCAGCACCAGCAACCCCTGGTCCACCGCGCCGACGATTTCCCCGGCCACCTCGACCCGCGCGCCGGTTACGCGTTGCAACAGCCCCTTCATGCTTCTTCGGGCGGCAGGTCGAGGAGGCGCCGTGCCATCTGATCAGTGGCACGCACCAGGGCATCGGTGATGCCCGGCTCGGACGCAGCGTGACCTGCGTCGCGTATCACCTGCAGTTCGCTGTTGGGCCAGGCCTGATGCAGTTCCCAGGCATTGTCCAGCGGGCAGATCACGTCGTAGCGACCATGCACGATGACCCCGGGCAGATGGGCGATCTTGCCCATGTCGCGGATCAACTGGTCGGGTTCGAGGAAGGCATTATTAATGAAGTAATGGCATTCGATCCGGGCGATCGACAGCGCTCGCTGCGGCTCGGAGAAGCGGTCCACCACCAACGGATTGGGACGCAGGGTCGCGGTGCGCCCTTCCCAGCCGGACCAGGCCTTGGCCGCATGCATCTGGGCGATCTGATCGGTGCCGGTCAGGCGCTTGTGGAAGGCACTGACCAGATCGTGGCGCTCCTCCAGGGGAATCGGCGCCACATAGTCCTGCCAATAGTCGGGGAACAGGCGGCTGGCGCCACACTGGTAGTACCACTGGATTTCCTGGGGACGGGCCAGGAAGATCCCCCGCACGATCAGCCCCAGCACCCGATCGGGATGGGCTTGCGCGTAGGCCAGGGCCAGGGTCGAACCCCAGGAACCGCCAAACAGCACCCATTTGTCGATGCCCAGGTGCTGGCGAATCCGCTCAAGGTCGGCCACCAGGTCCCAGGTGGTGTTGTTTTCCAGGCTGGCGTGAGGGGTGGAGCGCCCGCAACCGCGCTGGTCGAAGGTGACGATACGGTACAGGTTCGGATCGAAGTAGCAGCGGCTGGAGGCATCGCAGCCGGCCCCCGGCCCGCCATGAATGAACACCACCGGCAAACCTTCCGGTGAACCGCTTTCGTCGACATACAGCACATGGGGCTCGTCGACAGCCAGATCGTGCCGGGCATAGGGTTTGATCTGCGGGTACAAAGTCTGCATTACGCGCTCCGTGGAGGTCGGGTTCATCCCTGGTGGGACTTCATTTATTCTGCCGTTCGGCATCATAAACCCGAATCACGCAATCAGCATGTCCTTGAAGAAAACAGGGTTGTTCGGGGGATTGCGACGCGTAGCGCAGGGTGCTTCGCGAGCAAGCTCGCTCCTACATGAAGGCGTGCATCAGCGGTAGGAACCAGCCTGCTGGCGCAAGCAATGTCAGCGGTAACGCTCCTGCCCCCAGTCCAGTAGCCCTTGCAGCAGCGCCTTGAGCACCACCTGGGTCGGTGCCGCCAGGTCCTCGCGATAGCGGAACGGCTCGAACTCCTCCATGTAGGCACTCTGCGCCAGCTCCAGTTGCACCGCATGAATGTGCGCGGCCGGGTTGCCGTAATGCCGGGTGATGTGCCCGCCCTTGAAACGGCCGTTGAGCACGTGGGTGTAATCGCCATGGGCCGCGCAAATGCGCTCCAGGCGGCCGGCCAGTTGCGGATCGCAGCTGGCGCCATTGAAGGTGCCGAGATTGAAATCCGGCAGCTTGCCCTCGAACAGATGCGGAATCAGCGAGCGGATGGAATGGGCATCGAACAGCAGGGCATAGCCGAACTCGGCCTTGAGCCGCGCCAGCTCCTCCTGCAGGGTGCGGTGATAAGGCACCCAGACCTGTTCCAGGTAGTGCTGCCGATCTTCTTTGGACGGTGCCTGCCCCTCGACGAACAAGGGCTGGCCATCGAACAGCGTCGCCGGATACAGCCCGGTGGTGGCGCCCGCGTACAGCGGCTTGTCATCGGAGGGCCGGTTCAAGTCGATGACGAAACGCGAGTACTCGGCGGCCAGGGTGCTGGCCCCCATCTCCTCGGCAAATTCATACAACCGCGGGATGTGCCAGTCGGTATCCGGCAGGCTCTGCGCCTGGGGCACCAAGCCGGCCGCCACTTCCGGGGTCAGGCGCGTACCGGCGTGGGGCATGCTGATCAGCAGCGGCACCCGGCCTTGTTTGAACGTCAGAACCTTATCCACAAGCCTTCTCCTAAACAGTCACTTCAACGCCGTGTCGCACGACGCGCTTTTCCAGGTCGCCGCCCAGCCAGTAAGCCAGGTCGGCGGGGCGCTCGATCTGCCAGGCGACGAAGTCCGCCACCTTGCCCGCTTCCAGCGAACCATGGGTCTTGTCCATGCCCAGGGCCTGGGCCGCGTGCAGGGTCACCCCGGCCAGCGCCTCCTCGGGGGTCATGCGCAGACAGGTGCAGGCCATGTTCAGCATCAGGCGCAGCGACAGCACCGGCGACGTGCCGGGATTGAGGTCGCTGGCCACTGCCATCTTCACCCCATGCTTGCGCAAGGCGGCCATCGGCGGCAGCTGGGTTTCCCGGAGGAAATAGAACGCTCCCGGCAGCAACACCGCGACGGTTCCCGAGGCCGCCATGGCGATCGCATCGTCCTCGGTCATGAACTCCAGGTGATCGGCGGAAAGCGCCCGGTAGCGTGCCGCCAGGCTCGAACCATGCAGGGACGACAGTTGTTCGGCATGCAACTTGACCGGCAGTCCGAGCTGCTGCGCAGCGATGAATACCCGCTCCACCTGGGCCGGGGAGAACGCCAGGTATTCACAGAAGGCATCCACTGCATCCACCAGCCCTTCGGCCGCCAGGGCCGGGAGCATTTCCATGCAGATGTGCTCGATGTAGTCGTCGCTGCGCTCGGCGTATTCCGGCGGCAGGGCATGAGCCGCCAGGCAGGTGCTGCGCACGCTGACCGGCAACTCTTCGCCCAGGCGGCGGATGACCCGCAGGAGCTTGCGCTCGCTGGCCAGGTCCAGGCCATAGCCGGACTTGATCTCGACGCTGGTGACGCCATCGCGCAGCAGGCTCAGCAGTCGCTTGCGGGCGCTGACGAACAGTTCCTCTTCCGAGGCGGCGCGAGTGGCTCGCACGGTGCTGGCAATACCGCCACCGGCGGCGGCGATCTCGGCGTAGCTCACGCCCTGCAGGCGCTGTTCGAACTCACCGCTGCGGTTGCCGCCAAACACGATGTGGGTGTGGCAATCGATCAGCCCAGGGGTGACCCAGGCACCGCCCAGGTCCTGGACCTGGGAATAATCGGCGACCGGCGCCGCCTGGCGCCGGCCGATCCACTCGATGTGCGCCCCTGACGTCACGATGGCCGCGTCCTCGATGATCGAGTAAGTGCCCTGGGCCATGCTGGCGACGTTGCAGTGTTGCCAAAGAGTTTTCATCCAAGGCCTCCGTTAATGATCAGTGGGTAAAGAAGAGTCGACGCGGATCTGCTGAGCCTGTCCCGCCGCCGGTTTGACCCACAACAGATAGGCCACCACCAACAGCACGATCCACACCGCGCCCACCAACAGCGCCGCTTGAGTTTTCGGGAAGTAGCCCAGCACGCCAAAGATGAACAGCATGAAGGCGATCGCCGCCGCAGGCGCCCAAGGCCAGAACGGCACCTTGAACTGCAACCTGGCTACCTGCTCGGCGGTCATGGAGCGGCGCATGGCCACATGGGTCAGCAGAATCATCAGCCACACCCAGACCGTGGCGAACGTGGCCAGGGAAGCGATCAGCAGGAAGATGTCTTCCGGGATCAGGTAGTTCAGCACCACGCCGCCCAACAGGGTCACGGCCATCACCACCACGGTCATCCACGGCACCCCGGCCTTGGACACCTGGGCAAAGCCCTTGGGCGCCTGCCCTTGCTGGGCCAGGCCGTACATCATGCGCCCGGCCCCGAAGATGTCGCTGTTGATGGCCGACACTGCCGCCGAAATCACCACGATATTGAGGATGGTGGCCGCCGAACTGATGCCCAGGCTGTCAAAGATCTGCACGAACGGACTGCCCTGAGTGCCAATCTGTGGCCAGGGGAAAATCGACATCAGCACGAACAGAGTCAGCACGTAGAACAGCAGGATGCGCAGAGGCACCGCGTTGATCGCCTTGGGAATGACCCGCTGCGGATCCTTGGCCTCACCAGCGGTGACGCCAATGATCTCGATGCCACCGAAGGCGAACATCACCACCGCAAAGGAGGCGATCACCCCGCTGATGCCATTGGGCATGAAGCCGCCATGGGCCCAGAGGTTGCTGGCGCCGGTGGCCTGCTCGGTGAAGGCGCTGCCCATGCCGAACAGCATGATGCCGAAGCCGCCGAGGATCATCGCGATGATCGCCCCGACCTTGAGCAGCGACAGCCAGAACTCCATCTCACCGAAGACCTTGACGCTGCAAAGGTTCAGCCCGCCGATGAGCAGGACGATGCCCAGCACCCAGATCCAGCGTGCCACCTCGGGAAACCAGAAGCCCATGTAGATACCGAAGGCCGTGACGTCCGCCAGGCAGACGATGAGCATCTCGAAGGCATAGGTCCAGCCCAGGATGAAGCCCGGCAAGGGTCCCAGGTACTGGCTGGCGTACTGCCCGAAGGAGCCGGACACCGGGTTGTGTACCGCCATCTCCCCCAGGGCGCGCATCACCATGAACACCGCCGCGCCACCAATCAGGTAGGCCAGCAACACGGCCGGGCCAGCCATCTGGATGGCGGAGGCCGAACCGTAGAACAATCCGGTGCCGATGGCCGACCCCAGGGCCATGAAGCGTATATGGCGAGCTGTCAGCCCCCGGCGTAATCCAGTCTCTTGCGATTGCATGTCATCGTCCCTTTTATTGTTATCGGACACATACGCCCCGCGCAGGTGCGCGAGGCAGAAGAAGCAGGCGCTCCGCGCCTGTCTTGCAGGTACAGCAAACCCACGAGGGCCGCCATTGGCCGAACACGGCGTTGTCTGGCGGCCCGGCGTGCATTACAGGCTCGGCAACAACTGGGCTGGCAGCAGCCCATTCAGGCACCGCGAAGCCAACAACTCGCTGGCCGCGTTGATATCCGGTGCGAAGAAACGGTCCTTCTCGTAGTACGCCACTTTCTCGCGCAGGGTGGCGCGAGCTTTTTCCAGGGTCGGCGAGGTTTTCAGGCCTTCGCGCAGGTCCAGGCCCTGGCAGGCCGCCAGCCATTCCACGGCCAGCACACCGCGGGTGTTCTCGGCCATTTCCCACAGACGCTTGCCGGCGGCCGGCGCCATGGAAACGTGGTCTTCCTGGTTGGCGGAAGTGGGAATGCTGTCCACCGAGTGCGGGTGGGCCAGGGCCTTGTTCTCGCTGGCCAGGGCCGCAGCGGTCACCTGGGCGATCATGAAGCCGGAGTTGACCCCGCCATTGGCCACCAGGAACGGCGGCAGCTGGGACATGTGCTTGTCCATCATCAGCGAGATACGGCGCTCGCTCAGGGACGCGATCTCGGCAATGGCCAGGGCCATGTTGTCGGCCGCCATAGCCACCGGCTCGGCGTGGAAGTTGCCGCCGGAAATCACGTCGCCTTCGGCAGCGAACACCAGCGGGTTGTCGGACACGGCGTTGGCTTCGACCACCAGCACTTCAGCGGCCTGGCGGAACTGGGTCAGGCAGGCGCCCATCACCTGAGGCTGGCAACGCAGGGAGTACGGATCCTGAACCTTGTCGCAGTTCTGGTGCGAAGCGGAAACCTCGGTGCTCTCGCCCAGCAACGCCCGGTAGGCCGCGGCGGTATCGATCTGCCCGCGCTGACCGCGAGCGGCATGAATCCGTGGGTCGAACGGCGAGCGCGAACCCAGTACCGCTTCCACGGTCAGGCCACCGCAGACCAGGGCACCGGCGAACAGGTCTTCGCCTTCGAACAGGCCACGCAGGGCGAACGCGGTGGACACCTGGGTACCGTTAAGCAGCGCCAGACCCTCCTTGGCGGCCAGGGTCAAGGGCTTCAGACCAGCGATTTCCAGGGCTGCGGTGGCGTCCAGCCACTGGCCCTTGTAGCGCGCCTTGCCCTCGCCCAGCAGCACCAGGGACATGTGCGCCAAAGGCGCCAGGTCGCCGGAAGCGCCCACCGAACCCTTGAGTGGAATATGCGGATAGACCTCGGCATTGATCAGGGCGATCAGGGCGTCGATCACCTGGCGGCGGATGCCGGAGAAGCCGCGGCTCAGGCTGTTGACCTTGAGCACCATGATCAGACGCACCAGATCGTCGCTGATCGGCTCGCCCACGCCGGCGGCATGGGACAGCACCAGGGAGCGCTGGAGGTTTTCCAGGTCGGCGCTGGCGATGCGGGTCGAGGCCAGCAGGCCGAAACCGGTGTTGATCCCGTAAGCGGTGCGGTTCTCGGCAAGGATCTGCTCGACACAGGCCACGCTGGCGTCGATCTGCGCCGAGGCGCTGTGGTCCAGGGTCAGGGTCAGCGGCTGCTGATAGATGGCCCGCAGTTGGGCCAGGGTCAGTTGGCCGGGAATCAGATTAAGCGCAGTCACATTCATGCTCCTTTTGAGAGTTTTGTAATAACTACCAGTCGCTCCGGAAGTTTCCGTTATCCGTCGTCATTTGCGGTTCTGCGCGAGTGACGCCTTGGCACGCTGGTGATGGAAAAACCGTTTATTGCACCTTGGAAAAACGTTTGTGCAGCAGCTCCGGGTCCTTGAGCAGCGCCGCCGCGCTGGCAATGTCCGGCGCCAGCCAGCGGTCCTGGTCATAGGCCGGGACCCGCTCGCGCAACAGGCACCAGGCGATACCGGTGCCGGTGCCGAAGCGCTGCGCCTTGAGAAATTCGAAAGCCTGGGCTGCCAGCAGGTACTCGATGGCAAGGATCTGGGTGCAGTTCTCCAGTACCTGATGCAACTTCAGGGCGGCATTGGTGCCCAGGCTCAGGTGGTCTTCCTGCAGACCCGAGGTCACGTAGTTGTCCAGCACCGCCGGCTGGGCCAGTTGACGGTTCTGGGCACACAGCGAGGCGGCCACGTACTGCACGATCATCATCCCGGAGTTGACCCCAGGCTCGCTCACCAGAAACGCCGGCAAGCCACTGACATGAGGGTTGATCAGGCGGTCCAGGCGGCGCTCGGCAATCGAGCCGATCTCGGCCATGGCGATTGCCAGCAGATCCGCCGCCAGGGCCACCGACTGCCCGTGAGGGTTGGCCTGGGACACCACCCGATAGCGGTCCGGAGTGCCCAGCAGCAACGGGTTGTCGGTGGCGCCATTGAGTTCGATTTCCACCTGCCTGACAGCGTGGGCCAGTTGATCCCGGGCAGCGCCATGCACCTGGGGAATGGAACGGATGCTCAAGGCGTCCTGGGTGCGGATGCCACGGCTGGCGGCGATCACTTCGCTACGGTCGAGCAAGGCCCGCAGATTGCTGCCCACTACCTGCATGCCGGGGTGCGCCTTGAGGGCAATGATCTGGGCATCGAAGGCGTCGATCTGGCCGCGCTGGGCCTCGAAACTCATGGCGCCGATCACATCGGCCCACTGCAACAGGCGGCTGGCTTCGGCCAGGGCCAGGCAACTGAGGCCGGTCATGCACGGCGTGCCGTTGACCAGGCACAGGCCATCCTTGGCTCCCAGTTGCACCGGCTGCAGCCCCTCCTCGGCCAGGGCCTGTTCGGCGCTGACAAGACGTCCGCGATAGCTGACCTGGCCGACACCCAGCAAGGCGATACCGATATGGGCCATGTGGGTCAGGTAACCCACCGAGCCCTGGGACGGCACTTGCGGGGTGATGCCGCGATTGAGCAGGTTCAGCAGCGCCTGGACCACCTGGCGGTGGATACCGGACTTGCCGTGGCTGTAGTTGATGATGGCGGCGCAGAGAATCGCCCGGGTCTGTTCGTCGGCCAGCGCCGGCCCGACCCCGCAAGCGTGGCTGAGCAAGGTGTTGCGCGACAGCTGGCTGAGTTGCTCACCGGCCAGCAGCACGTTGCACAAGGCGCCCAGGCCGGTGCTGATGCCATAGGCGCGCTCGCCGCTGTCCACCACCTGGCGGACGATGGCCTGGGCATTGTCGATACGCGCCCAGGCCTGGGCCGACAGTTCAAGCTGCGCGCCATGACGGGCGACGGCGACTACATCCTGCCAACCCAGGGGGGCGTCGGCGATAACGATTTTTTCAGCCTGGGACATCGGGGACCTCTTCTTGCAAACCTTGGGTTGTCTGCCGCTTTGCCGGACCTTTCGCCGGCAAGCCGGCTCCTACACCGTCGCGGCGCGACGCTGGACGAAACGATCGACATACTCGTCCGCCGGCGAATGCAGGATCTCTTTCGGCGTACCGACCTGGATCAGGCGGCCGTCCTTGAGGATCGCGATGCGGTTGCCGATGCGCACCGCCTCGTCCAGATCGTGGGTGATGAAGACGATGGTCTTGTGCAGGGTCTTCTGCAGCTCCAGCAACTGGTCCTGCATCTCGGCGCGGATCAGCGGGTCCAGGGCGCTGAAGGCTTCGTCCATTAGGATGATGTCGGTGTCCGCGGCCAGGGCCCGGGCTAGGCCGACCCGCTGGCGCATGCCACCGGACAGCTGGTGCGGGTACTTCTTCTCGTAGCCCTTGAGACCCACGGTGTTGATCCAGTGCAGGGCCCGCTCGGCGCACAGCGCCTTGCTTTCGCCGCGCACCTTGAGGCCATAGGCGACGTTGTCCTGCACGTTGCGGTGGGGCAGCAGGCCGAAGCTCTGGAACACCATGCTGATCTTGTGCCGGCGGAATTGGCGCAGGGCCTCCATGTCGTATTGCAGGATGTCTTCGCCGTCCACCAGGATCGCGCCACTGGTGGGGTCGATCAGACGGTTGAAGTGGCGCACCAGGGTCGACTTGCCGGAACCGGACAGGCCCATGATGACGAAGATCTCACCCGTGCCGATGCTCAGCGACAGGTCATTGACCCCCACCACGCAGCCCGTCTGGGCCAGTACCTGATCCTTGCTCTGGCCCTGGCGGATCATCGCCAGCGCGTCAGCGGGGCGGTTGCCGAATATCTTGAAGACGTTCCTGACTTCGATCTTGCTCACGGCAGCACTGCTCATTTGCTCACCTCATGACGTGGACGACCGTAGGCCTGGGTAATGCGGTCGATCACCACCGCCAGAATCACGATCGCCAGCCCCGCTTCCAGGCCACGCCCGACGTTGAGGGTCTGGATGCCCACCAGCACATCCTCGCCCAGGCCACGGGCACCGATCATCGAGGCGATCACCACCATCGACAGAGCCATCATGGTGGTCTGGTTGATCCCGGCCATGATGCTCGGCAGGGCCAGGGGCAGTTGCACGCCGAACAACTGCTGCCAGCGGTTGGCGCCAAAGGCGTTGATCGCCTCCATGACTTCACCATCCACCTGGCGGATGCCCAGGTCGGTGAGACGGATCAGCGGCGGAGCTGCGTAGATCACCGTGGCGAAGATCGCCGGCACCTTGCCCAGGCCGAACAGCATCAGCACCGGGATCAGGTACACGAAGCTGGGCATGGTCTGCATGATGTCCAGCAGCGGCATCAGCACCGAACGCAAGCGGTTGCTGCGGGCTGAAAGGATCCCCAGGGGGATGCCGATCAGCACTGAGATCAGCGTCGCCACCAGCATCAGGGCCAGGGTCTGCATCAGCTTGTCCCACAGGCCGACAGCGCCCACCAGGAACAGCAGGCCGACGATCACCGCCGTGGTCAGCAGCTTGCGGGTCGCATGCCAGGCGATGCCGCCGACAATCGCCAGCATCAGCCACCAGGGCGCCAGGCGCAGCAACCCCTCAAGATTGACGATAGCCCACAGCAGGGTGTCGGAGATGTGCCGGAACACGTCGCCGTATTGGGTCACCAGGGCGTCGACCCAGCCGTTGACCCAGTCGGCGATGGAAAAAGTGAAGCGGTCTGGAAACATAAGAAACTCTCGATCTAAGGAGGTTGTGGTCCGGCTTCCGGCGGTGCTTGCGAACCGCCGGAAAGGCTCGACCTACAAGGCCGCGTCGATTTTCCTGGCTGCGTCTTCACTGACCCATGGGTGCCAGACTTCAGGATGTTCCTTGAGAAAGAGTTTCGCCAGTTTCGGCGACTCGATGCGTTCCTTGGTCATCCGCGCCAGATTCTGATTGAGCAGGTCGATGGGCAGGTTGGCCTTTTCCAGCACCGCCACCAGTTCCGGGGCCTCGTCGTGGAAGGTCTTGGACAGGCCGACCTTGATGCTCACGCTCTTGTCGACACCGGGCTTCTCGTCCAGCTTGACCAGGTCCACCTGGCCCATCAGCGGCGTCGGCGACCAGTAATAGAAGAGGATCGGCTCGCCACGCTTGTAGCTCGACAGCACCGCCGCATCCAGGGCCGGGCCGGTGCCCGGACGGAAGTTGGTGTAGCTGCTTTCCAGGCCGTAGCTCTTGAGCATCTCGCTGTTGTCCAGCTCGCAGGTCCAGCCGGCCGGGCAATTGTAGAAACGGCCCTTGCTCGGTTCTTCCGGGTCCTTGAACACGCTGGCGTACTGGCCCAGGTCGGCGATGTTTTTCAGGTTCGGCGCCTTGGCTTCGAGCTTGCGCTTGGCATCGCCCTCGATCACATAGCGCGGCACGTACCAGCCTTCGATGGCACCCACCACCGGCGCGCCGACGCCCACCACCTTGCCGGCCTTCTCGGCCTTGTTCCACACCTCGCTGCGGCCCACCCATTCTTCGGCGAAGACCTGGATGTCATTGCTGCCCAGGGCGTTTTCCATAGTGATGGAGTTGCCCGGCAGGCTGTCGGTCTTGCAGTCGTAGCCCTTCTCCAGGACGAACTGCAGAACGTCGGTGAGCAACATGCCGCTTTCCCAGTTCAGGCCGGCGAACTTCACCGGTTTGCCCGACTCGCACCAACCGGCCGCCTGGGCACCGGAGGCAGCCAGCAAGCCCATGGACAGTAACGTGGTCAGCAGGGTCTTGTGCATTTTCATTGTGTGACGCTCCTAATCATGAGTTGGCTTACGGCAGTCAAGAGGCATCCAGCCCAGTCCACGTCCCGTCAAGACTCACACCGCAGCAGCGCGGCCGGCCTCACTCAGCTTTTGTTCGTTGGCCGCGCCCTGCTCTACCGGCAGGATCAACTGCTCGGGCACCGCGCCATGCCACTTCTTCGCGCAGGCGTAATACAACGCCGCGGGCACCACCAGGCCGATGATCCAGGAGATGTCGGTATCGCCCAGACTCGCCACCAGCGGGCCGGTATAGAAGTGGGTAGAGATGAATGGCATCTGAACCAGCACGCCGAATACATAGATGCCGATGCCCATGACATTCCAGCGACCGTAGCGACCGTCCGGGTTGGACAGGGCCGGGATGTCATAGCGTTCTTTGGTGATGCAGTAGAAATCCACCAGGTTGATCGCGCTCCAGGGCGTGAAGAACGCCAGCAGGAACAGGATGAAAGACTTGAATGCGCCAAGGAACGAGTGCTGGCCCAGCAGTGCGATCAGGGTCGCGGCACCGACGATCAGCAACACGAAGACCAACCGCTGCAGGCGCGTCACTTTCAACTCGCCGCGAAAGCCGCTGATGATGGTGGCGATGCACATGAAGCTGCCGTAGGAGTTCAGCGTCGAGATGGTCACCTTGCCGAAGGCGATGCTGAAGTAGAGCATCGCGGCAATCGCGCCACTGCCTCCCAGGCCGACGATGTAGGCCACTTCACGACCGGCGAACTGGCCCTTGGACAGGGCTGCGGCGAACACGCCGAGCACCATCGCCACCTGGGCACCGATCACCGAACCCGCGCCCGCGGCGAAGAACGTCTTCAACGGCGACGTCTTGCTCGGCAAATAGCGCGAGTAGTCGGCCACATAAGGGCCGAACGCGATCTGCCAGGACGCGGCCAGCGACACCGCCAGGAGGAAACTGCTCCAGCTGAAGTGACGAATGGCCAGCAAGGCACTGATATCGGTCTGGCTCAGCAGCCGGCTGAACAGATAGAAGAAGGCGACCACGCCGATCACGCTGGCGACCCGGCCGATGTAGTGGATCACCCGATAGCCGAGCACGGTGACCAGCACAATGACGCTGGCGAACATCAGGATGCCGAGACTGTCGCTGACACCGAACATCTGCCCCAGCGCCTGCCCGGACAGCACCGTACCGGTCGCGGTGAAACCCAGGTACATCAGGCACACCAGCACCATCGGGATGGCCGCGCCATAGACCCCGAACTGCACCCGACTGGAAATCATCTGCGGCAGCCCGAGCCTCGGTCCTTGCGCCGCATGCAGGGCCATCACCCCGCCGCCCAGCAATTGCCCGATCAGCAGACCGATCAACGACCAGAACACATCACCGCCCAGCACCACCGCCAGAGCGCCGGTGACAATCGCCGTAATCTGCAGGTTGGCACCCAGCCACAGAGTGAACTGGCTCAGTAGACGACCGTGTCTTTCCGCTTCCGGGATGTAGTCGATCGAGCGCCTTTCGATCAACGGCTTGCTGCTTGCACGATCATTTCCTAAGGCCATGGACGTCAAACCTCTATGGGCACTACAGACGACTTCCACTGCAGGAGCGAGCTTGCTCGCGAGGCGGTGCAGTTGATGCACCGCGGTGCTTGCTTCGCCAGCAAGCTGGCTCCTACAGGGAGGGTTGGGAGAACCGATACTCCGGTTACTTGCCGGTGATCATCGGCAGGTTCAGGCCCTGTTCCTTGGCGCAATCGATCGCGATCGGGTAGCCGGCGTCGGCGTGACGCATGACCCCGGTAGCCGGATCGTTGTGCAGCACCCGGGCAATCCGCTCGGCTGCTTCATCGGTGCCGTCGCAGACAATGACCATCCCCGAATGCTGGGAGAAGCCCATGCCGACACCGCCGCCGTGGTGCAGGGAAACCCAGGTCGCACCGCTGGCGGTGTTCAACAGGGCGTTGAGCAGCGGCCAGTCGGACACGGCGTCGGAGCCGTCCTGCATGGATTCGGTTTCACGGTTCGGGCTGGCCACGGAACCGGAGTCCAGATGGTCGCGACCGATGACGATCGGCGCCGACAGCTCGCCGCTGCGCACCATTTCGTTGAACGCCAGGCCGAGCTTGGCGCGCTGGCCCAGGCCGACCCAGCAGATCCGCGCTGGCAGGCCCTGGAAGCTGATGCGCTCGCGGGCCATGTCCAGCCAGTTGTGCAGGTGGGCGTCGTCGGGGATCAGTTCCTTGACCTTGGCGTCGGTCTTGTAGATGTCCTGCGGGTCGCCGGACAGCGCCGCCCAGCGGAACGGGCCGATGCCGCGGCAGAACAGCGGGCGGATGTAGGCCGGGACGAAACCCGGGAAGTCAAAGGCATTCTCGACGCCTTCTTCCTGGGCCATCTGACGGATGTTGTTGCCGTAGTCGAAGGTCGGCACGCCCATCTTCTGGAAGGCCAGCATGGCTTTGACGTGTTCGGCCATCGACTGCTTGGCGGCCTTGATCACGGCGGCCGGCTCGGTCTTGGCGCGATCGCGGTACTGCTCCCAGGTCCAGCCCTTGGGCAGGTAGCCGTTGAGCGGGTCGTGGGCGCTGGTCTGGTCGGTGACCATGTCCGGACGCACGCCGCGGCGTACCAGTTCCGGCAGGATTTCAGCGGCGTTGCCACACAGGGCGATGGAGATCGCGCGGCCTTCGGCGGTGTATTTCTTGATCCGCGCCAAGGCGTCGTCCAGGTCGGTGGCCTGTTCGTCGACGTAACGGGTCTTGAGGCGGAAGTCGATGCTGGTCTGCTGGCACTCGATGTTCAGCGAGCAGGCCCCGGCCAGGGTCGCGGCCAGAGGTTGCGCACCACCCATGCCACCCAGGCCTGCGGTCAGGACCCAGCGGCCCTTGAGGTTGGAGTCGTAATGCTGGCGACCGGCCTCGACGAAGGTTTCATAAGTGCCCTGGACGATGCCCTGGCTGCCGATGTAGATCCAGCTGCCAGCGGTCATCTGGCCGTACATGGCCAGGCCCTTGGCGTCCAGTTCGTTGAAGTGCTCCCAACTGGCCCAGTGCGGCACCAGGTTGGAGTTGGCGATCAGTACCCGTGGCGCATTGCTGTGGGTCTTGAACACACCGACCGGCTTGCCGGACTGCACCAGCAGGGTTTCGTCGTCATTGAGCTGGGTCAGGGCCTCGACGATCTTGTCGTAGCACTCCCAGTTGCGCGCGGCGCGACCAATGCCGCCATAGACCACCAGCTCCTTGGGGTTCTCGGCGACTTCCGGATCGAGGTTGTTCATCAGCATGCGCAGCGGCGCTTCGGTCAGCCAGCTCTTGGCGGTCAGCTTGTTGCCACGTGCGGCGCGAATTTCGACGTTGCGGAACTTGGTGGGTTTGCTGTCAGTCACGGAAAAACTCCTCGGCGATGAGTCCAAGGTGCGAAGAGGATTCCATCGACTCTTACGCACACATATTTACTTGTACATACAAGCATATGCAATCAAGCGGCCAACTTGCTTGAGACGTAACTGAAAAACCCTGGGATAAAACTGCAGGCCTTGTGGAATAAGGCTTTCAACAGAGCGAGATTTTTCAAGAAGGGAATTTTGCTCAGCCGCGAGACTGTTACCAGACAGCAGTTTTGCGCTGTTCTGGGGCGTTCGGTAACAAATGGGTGCGCGGGGGACACCGCCCCGGTGGGGAAAGATGCGCTGCACAAACCGGCGCCGCGGACCCGCAGCGGGAGGCACTCGAAGGGAAGGTATCAGGAGGGAAAATCTGCGGCCGTCGCAGCCCGTATCCCGGTCTGCGACGGCCCTTGGGAATCAGCGGGCGGTGAGTTCGATGACGCAGCAGCGTCCGTCGGTGGCGATCTCCACTACGCCGGCATTGCGATCCAGGCGCAGACAATCGTAACGACCCAGGGCCTGCAACGGAGTACCGCCCGTGTCGACCCAGGCTTGCTCGGCAGCACTGAACACCAGCACGGTGTGGGCCTGGGTAAAGAAGCGCTGCTGACCATCGAACCACTGCAAACGAGCGACATAACGCTCAGGGCAGTAGATCAGGTTGAAGTCGCGGATCGCCCCGTCCAGCAGCGCACAGCTCACCTGGCTGGCGCCACTGAAGGCGAAGGGATCCAGCGGCAGCAACGGCCGTACCTCTTCGCCATCCACCGTCAACTGCATGCCCGCGCCTTGCAGCACGGTAATGATCCGCTGATAACCGGTAAAGCTTGAAAAGCCGCCGGACTCGCCAATGTCGGCAATCGACAGGCGCCAGCCAAAACCTTCCAGGCCAGTGCCGGCATCACGGGTGATTTCTTCGGTGCTGCCACCGCCGTTCTTCCAGGGCATGCGCGGGTAGTCGGCGGCGCGTAACAGGGTGGGCCGGATCATTTATGAAAGCGTCCTTCCAGGCGATGACGGGAACCGGGGTGGATCAACCGGGCAGCGGTTACCGGCTGACGTCCGGACCAGGTACGACGGCGAATCAGCAGGCACGGCTCGCCACGTTCGATCTGCAGCAGCCGGCACTCCTCGGGCTCGGCGAGGATCGCCTCGACCACATGTTCGCCCTCGGTCAGCGGCGCCACCTGGGACAGATAGGCGTAGGGGGTTTGCAGGGTGAAGTCCTGCTTGAGGTACTCCGGCGCCACCAGGGCGTTGACGAAGCGGTCTTCGATCTGCACCGGGATGTCGTTTTCGAAATGCACGATCAGCGAGTGGAAGACCTTCTGCCCTTCACGCATGTCCAGGGCCAGGGCGCGCTCGGAACCGGCGGCCTCTTCGCCCAGGGTAATGACCTGGCAGGTATGCCGATGGCCGCGGGAAGCGATCTCGTCGGCAATGTTGTGCACTTCGAACAAGGCCGACTGACTCTTGGGCTCGGCGACGAACGTCCCCACGCCCTGCATGCGCACCAGAAGGCCTTCGGCAGTCATCTCGCGCAGCGCGCGGTTGATGGTCATGCGGCTGAAACCCAGCTGGTTGACCAGCTCGCTCTCCGAGGGAACCCGATAATGCGGCGGCCAGTTTCCGCTCTCGATCTGCTGGGTGATCATCTGTTTGACGCGGGCATACAAGGGCGCCGGACTATCGCCCAGATGGGCAGCCAGCGGCGATTTGGCAGGCGGAGTCGGCACAGGAAATCCTTGTTGAGCAAAAAAGGTGACTAGCTTGCCGGAGTTTACCGGGCAGGCAAACGTCTGTATATGTATATACAAATAACACACGATGGGGTGCTTGAACCATGTCCGCCTTCTTTGCCGAACGCGCGCTGCTGCCTGATGGATGGGCCAATCATGTACGTCTTGAAGTCAGCCCCGATGGCCTGTTGACACAGATCCAGGCCAACGCCAGCGCTGAAGGTGCACAACGGCTCAAGGGCCCGCTGCTGCCCGGCATGCCCAACCTGCACTCCCACGCCTTCCAGCGGGCCATGGCCGGGCTGGCGGAAGTGGCCGGCAACCCCAATGACAGCTTCTGGACCTGGCGCGACCTGATGTACCGCCTGGTGGGCAAGATCACCCCAGACCAACTGCAGGTCATCGCCCGCCAGCTGTACATCGAAATGCTCAAGGCCGGCTACACCTCGGTGGCCGAATTCCATTACGTGCACCACGACAGCGATGGCCGGCCCTATGCCGACCCCGCCGAGCTGTCCCGACGCATCAGCCAGGCGGCTGCCGGCAGCGGCATCGGCCTGACTCTGCTGCCGGTGCTGTACAGCCACTCGGGCTTTGGCGGCCAGGCGCCGAATGACGGCAAGCGCCGCTTCATCAACAGCACGGAAAACTACCTCAAGCTGCAACAGCAACTGCAACCCATGCTGGCGCAGCAGGCCAACCAGCAACTGGGCCTGTGCTTTCACTCATTGCGCGCGGTCACGCCCCAGCAGATCAGCGAAGTGCTGGCCGCCAGCGATCCCCAGTGCCCGGTACACATCCACATTGCCGAGCAGCAGAAGGAAGTTGACGACTGCCTGGCCTGGAGCGGACGCCGCCCCCTGCAATGGCTGTACGAAAACGTCGCGGTGGATCAGCGCTGGTGCCTGGTCCACGCCACTCACGCCAACCCGGAAGAAGTCAGCCTCATGGCCAAAAGCCGGGCGATTGCCGGCCTGTGCCTGACCACCGAAGCCAACCTGGGGGACGGCATCTTCCCGGCCGTGGATTTCCTCGCCCAGGGCGGTCGCCTGGGCATCGGTTCCGACAGCCATGTATCGCTGAGCGTGGTGGAAGAACTGCGCTGGCTGGAATACGGCCAGCGCCTGCGGGATCAACGGCGCAACCGCCTGTACCGCGCCGACCAGCCCATGGTTGGCCGGACCTTGTACGACGCCGCGCTGGATGGCGGCGCCCAGGCCCTGGGGCAAGGCATTGGCGCCCTGGCCGTGGGCAAGCGCGCCGACTGGCTGGTGCTGGATGGCAATGACCCCTACCTGGCCACGGCCGAGGGCGACGGCATTCTCAACCGTTGGCTGTTCGCCGGTGGCGACCGTCAGGTGCGGGATGTGATGGTGGGTGGACAATGGGTGGTGCGCGACGGGCATCACGCCGCCGAAGAAGACAGTAGCCGGGCCTTCACCCAGGTACTGCGCGACCTGCTCAACTGACCCATACGCCCAGGAGCCGGCTTGCCGGCGAAAGCGCCCATGCGAGCGCCTTCGCCGGCAAGTCGGCTGCTACAGGGGATGAATCTATTTCGAGGTCTTGGCCATGGCCGAGTCCGACACTCGCCAGATCAGTCGCGTAGTGTCATAGCCCTGCTGACGCGCCTTGCTCAGCAACTCTTCTCGCACCGTTTCGTTGACCTCGGGCGTGCGCGACAGCAACCACAGGTAGCGCCGGTTCGGGTTGCCGACAATCGCGGTCTTGTAGTCATCGCTGACATACAGCACCCAGTAGTCGCCCTTGGTCGCTCCCGGCAGCAGCCGCGAGAACCAGTTATCGAACTGCACCCACAGCTTGTCGGTCTTGCCCGTCACTTGAGGCGTGGCGGTGCCACGGGCCTCTTCCCACTTCCACTCCGGGGTCAGGCAACGATTGAGCACGGCCACGTTGCCCTCGGGCAACAGGGTGTAACGCGCCTCGGATTGCGCACAGTTACGCTGGAAATACATCGGCAACCGCGCCAGCTCGTACCAGGTCCCCTGGTAACGCTTGAGATCGACGTGGTTGACGGTCTTGGGCGCCAGCGAATCGTCCCGGGACGTGGCGCAGCCGGCCAAGAGCAGGCCGACCAGAAGAGTGAAAACAAAACGCATCATTATTTTTCTCCCGTGGGCCCAAAGCCCCGGTTCTTACTTCAGGCCTTGCCCGGAAAACATCAGAACCTTGTCACCGGCATACTGCACGCTGATAAAGCTGTTCTTGTCGCCCCAGGTGCAACTGGACATACCCAGCGCGCCCGAACAGTCGGTCGGCTTACCCAGAAGTTGTTCGACCTCGGCCTTGGGCATGCCCGCCGAGAGTTTGGAATAGTTTTCCTGATTGACCTTGCTGCACGCGGCCAGCAGCACGCAGAAGGACAACAGAGCGAGAGAACGCAGGGACATGGTGAACTCCTGGACGAAGGGAGGAAGGCCTGTCAGCCAACCAGAAGCTTAGAAGAGAAAACCCCCTTCTGGTTCCCCGCGCGGCCGGGTATTTCTTGCCCGGCGGGCGGGGCATTTTCCCGGCAAATCAAGCACCTTTTCACCCAGCCCTGCAGTTCGTCGGTTTTCCCCGCCTGCTCCTCATCTTCCTTGATGGCCAGTCGACATAACTGCAGCGTAAAGCCCTCCACTGTGGCAAATTGACGCCCCCTCGTTGACCAGCCCATCGCGGTAGTTCACTTAATGACCAGAAACATGAAGTTCAGCCACAAGATCCTGCTCGCCGCCGCCCTGGTGGTGGCCGTCGCGTTCGCCTGTTTTATTCTGTTCAACGACTACCGACAGCGCGAAGCCCTGCGCAATAGCACCGAATCAACCATGCAGGAACTGGGCAGCCTGACCACCAGCAATATCCAGACCTGGCTGGAAAGCCGCATCCAGCTCCTGCAGTCACTGGCCCAGCAGATCGCCGTGGACGGCAGTGGCGCCGAGAGCCTGAAACGCAGCGTCGGCCTGCCCGCCTACACCGGCAACTTCCAGCTCAGCTACTTCGGCGGTCAGGACGGCGTGATGTTTTCGGTGCCGGCCGGCAATCGCGCCGCCGACTACGATCCCCGCGCCCGTGGCTGGTACAAGGCGGCCACGGGCGCGCAACGGACCATCGTCACCGAGCCCTACATCGCCGCTTCGTCCGGCAAGCTGGTGATCACCGTGGCCACCCCGGTACAGCACCAGAACCAGATGATCGGCGTGGCCGGCGCCGACATCGATCTGTCGAGCATCAGCGCCATCATCAACTCGCTGAACTTCGGCGGTCATGGCCAGGCCTTCATCGTCAGCGCCGACGGCAAGATCCTCATCCACCCCGACAGCAAGCTGGTACTCAAGAGTCTCGCCGAGGCCTATCCCGCGGGTGCCCCGACCATCAGCCCCGGCCTCAAGGAAGTGCAGCTCAATGGCAAGACCCAGCTGATCTCCTTCACCCACGTCAACGGCGTGCCCTCGGCCGACTGGTACGTGGCCCTGGTGCTGGACAAGGACACCGCCTTCGCCGTGCTCAGTGAGTTTCGCACCTCGGCGATCATCGCCATGCTGATTGCGGTGGTAATCATCATCAGCCTGCTGGGCATGCTGATCCGCATGCTGATGCAGCCGCTGCACGTGATGGGCCGGGCCATGCACGACATCGCCGAAGGCGAAGGCGACCTGACCAAACGCCTGGTGATCCATGGCCACGATGAATTCGGCACCCTGGGGCTGTCGTTCAACCGTTTCGTCGAACGCATCCACAGTTCGATCCGCGAGGTGTCCTCGGCCACCGGTCAGGTCAACGAAGTGGCCCTGCGCGTGGTCGCCGCCTCCAACTCGTCGATGTTCAACTCCGACCAACAGGCTTCGCGCACCAGCAGCGTGGCCGCGGCCATCAACCAGCTGGGCGCCGCCGCCCAGGAAATCGCCCAGAACGCTGCCCTCGCCTCGCAGCACTCCAGCGAGGCCCGCAGCCTGGCGCAAGACGGCCAGCAAGTGGTGGACCAGACCATCGCCGCCATGCATCAGCTGTCGGCGAAGATCAGCAGCTCCTGCGACAACATCGAGACGCTCAACAGCAATACGGTGAACATCGGGCAGATCCTTGAAGTGATCACCAGCATCTCTCAGCAGACCAATCTGCTGGCGCTCAACGCCGCCATTGAAGCGGCTCGCGCCGGTGAGGCCGGGCGCGGCTTCGCGGTGGTGGCGGACGAAGTGCGCAACCTGGCGCACCGCACCCAGGATTCGGCGCAGCAAGTGCAGAAAATGATCGAGGAACTGCAGGTCGGTGCCCGTGAAGCGGTGGGCACCATGACCGAGAGCCAGCGCGAAAGCGAAAGCAGCGTCGGCATCGCCAACCAGGCCGGCGAGCGCCTGGGCAGCGTGACCCAGCGCATCGGCGAGATCGACGGCATGAACCAGTCGGTAGCCACCGCCACCGAGGAACAGACTGCGGTAGTGGAGTCGATCAATGTCGACATCACCGAGATCAACACCCTGAATCAGGAAGGGGTGGAAAACCTGCAAGCCACCCTGCGCGCCTGCGCCGACCTGGAACAACAGGCCAAGCGCCTGCAGCATCTGGTGGGCAGCTTCCGTATCTGAGCAGCAGCTTCGCCGGCAAGCCGGCTCCTACCACTATTGCGTAGGAGCCAGCTTGCCGGCGAAATCATTCGATTGCGGACATTCGGCAATACAGTCGCTGGTCTGCACGCCCCCAACAGAACTGGATTAAGACTAAACTCAGGCCTGCCTTTCCAGTCGAGCCCGCCCCTTGAAGCTTTCATCCCAGGTCAAGCCCATCAGTTACCTGAAAAGCCACACCGCCGAGATCGTCAAGCAACTGACGGAAAGCCGCGAGCCTCTGGTTATTACCCAGAATGGCGAAGCCAAGCTGGTGGTTATGGATGTACAGAGCTTTGAGGAACAGGAAGCGACCCTGGCCATGTTGAAACTTCTGGCCTTGGGCAACCGGGAGATTGAAGCCGGCCAGTTCCGTGATGCAGAGCAGGTGTTTGCCGACCTGGAGCGGGACGACCCGCAATGAGATTCAAGGTGGTCATTCTGCATTCGGCAGAACATGACCTGAAAGAGCTCAGACACTACCTGATCAGTCGATTCTCTCCCCAAGCCTGGCACAGCACCCTCCAGCACCTGAAATCCACCGCGGCTCAACTGGCGACCTCGCCCTACGCTGGCGTGGTACCTGACGAAATTCAGCAGCTCAATCTGCGCCACTATCGCCAGGTACTTTGCGGCATGAACCGGGTGATCGACGAAGTGCGGGAGAACACCGTCTTTATCCACATCATTGCCGATACGCGCAAAGACCTGCAGTCATTGCTGATGAGGCGCCTGTTGCGAGCGGACAAGTAATGCTTGCCGTCCGTCAGAAACGCGAACCAGGCTCGCGCAGGAAAGCCAGCTCTTCGGCAGTGGATTCACGGCCCAGGATGGCATTGCGATGGGGAAAGCGCCCGAAGCGGGCAATGACTTTCTGGTGCCGCTCGGCATAGTCCAGGTGATCGGCGAATACCGGACGATCGTCCTCGGGCTGTTCGTCGTGAAGGGCGGCAAAGCGCGAAACCCCTTCGTTCTGCACCGCCAGGTGCTCGCAATGCTCGAACACCAGGTAGATGAAGCAACGCTGCATGGGCGGCAGGCGCCGGTCAAAATCCGCGGCAATGCCTTGCGCCACCAGTGCCTGGGCACGGGCGTCGCCAGAGAAAGCCTTGGGGGTGTCGCGGTAGATCATGCGCGGCAACTGATCGAGCAGCAGCACCAGAGCCAGCCAACCTTGCGGACTTTGCGTCCACTCGGCCAATTCGCCGGCCAGTGCCTGCTCCACCAGGCCAGCAAAGCGCTGGCGCGCTTCGAGGTCCTGGCTGTCGCGTTTGCCAAACCACAGCCGGCCCTTGGCAGCGACAATCTCTGCCGGCTTTTCGGCTGAGCCGAACCACCAATCAAGCAGAGGCTGCCAGGGCGCGGCCATGTCTTACTCCTTGTGGTAGCCGGTCACGCGAGCCACTTCTTCTTTCGAACCGAGGAATACCGCCACACGCTGGTGCAGGCCTTCGGGCTTGATGTCGAGGATGCGCTGGTGACCGTCGGTGGAAGCACCACCGGCCTGCTCGATGAGGAAGGACATCGGATTGGCCTCGTACATCAGGCGCAGCTTGCCCGGTTTCTCCGGCTCGCGGCTGTCCCGTGGGTACATGAACAGGCCGCCACGGGTCAGGATACGGTGCACGTCGGCGACCATGGCCGCGACCCAGCGCATGTTGTAGTTCTTTTTCAGCGGACCGGTATCACCGGCCAGCAGCTCTTCCACGTAGCGCTTGACCGGAGCTTCCCAGTGGCGCTCGTTGGACATGTTGATGGCGAATTCCTGGGTGGATTCCGGAATCTTGATGTCTTCGTGGGTCAGCACGAAGCTGCCCATCTCACGATCCAGGGTGAAGCCCTTGACGCCGTGGCCCAGGGTCAGGATCAGCATGGTCTGCGGACCGTAGATGGCGTAACCGGCAGCGACCTGCTGGGTGCCCGGCTGCAGGAAGGCCTTTTCGTTCAAGGCTTCGTTCTGGCTCAGGTACTCGTTCGGGCAGCGCAGCACGGAGAAGATGGTGCCGACCGGGGCGTTGATGTCGATGTTCGACGAACCGTCCAGCGGGTCGAATACCAGCAGGTAGGCGCCCTTCGGGTACTTGCCGGGAATCTGGTAGGCATTGTCCATTTCCTCGGACGCCATGCCGGCCAGGTGACCGCCCCATTCGTTGGCTTCAAGAAGAATCTCGTTGGAGATCACATCGAGCTTCTTCTGCACTTCGCCCTGCACGTTTTCCGTGCCCATGCTGCCCAGGACACCGCCCAGGGCGCCTTTGGACACGGCGTGGCTGATCTCCTTGCAAGCACGCGCCACCACTTCGATCAGGAAGCGCAGATCGGCAGGAGTATTGTTGCTGCGGGTCTGCTCAATCAAATAGCGACTCAGGGTAACGCGGGACATGGACGGCTCCGGAGGAATGGGGGAGGTTGAAAACCCGCGCAGTTTAACGCGAGTCGGGGCGCATTTCCTCCTCTCAGACAGGGAACTGGCAGATAGAGTTCAGGCACTGCTTTTCAGCGTAGGCGGATTTGTCGCGAGGGCACTGGCCCCCGCCACAGTGATCAGGATTTGGCTGCCGGTTTGCGCAGCAGGCTCACGGCCATCCCGGCCAGGGCCAGCACGCCCAGCAGCAGCACGGCCCACAGGCCGATCTTCTTCCAGTCCGGCCCGGCGGCCACGGCGCCGGCGGCTGCCGTGGCGGTGGCTGGCGTCAATGGCGCCGCGCCCTCGACCTTGGCCTGGCCCAGCTCCTTGAGGCGCTGCGGACTGTAATCGGGAATCAGCGTGGTCAGCGGCAGGTTGGCCGCCACCGCGCTCGGGTTGCCCAGCGCCAGCGTGTAAGGCCCGGCGCCACGGGCCAGGAACACCAGTTGCGTACCGCGCACGGCAAACGCCAGGGTCGGCGCCTCGCCCCCCAGGCCGCCGCCACGCTCGTCCACCGTCAGTTTCAACTGTTGCACGGTCTGCCCCGGCACTTGCAGTTCGTTCTGCTGCACGTCCTGGCCATTCTGAGTCAGGCGGTACAGCAGGCCGTTGTTCAGGGTCTGCCAGGGCAGGCTGCTGTCACGGCGGCCATACAGGGTCGCCGGTGCCAGCGTGTTGGCCTCCTTGAGATCGATCCGCACCCGCTCGACATTCAGCCCCATGGGCAGTTGCCAGGTGTATTCACCCGCCTTGGCGGAGGTCCCGCGCAGGGGCTGGGACCACACCAGCGGCGACGGCAGGCTGCTGGTGCTGCTGCTCTGCAGTTGCGCCGAGGTCAGCACCGGCGCCGATTGCGGGGTATTCCACAGCAGGCGCAGGTAGCGCGCCGACTGCCCGGGCAGGGCCACTTCATGCTGCTCGATCCGCTCGTCGGCAAATGACAGGCGCGCCACCTGGCCGTCGCCCCAGGATTGCCAGTGCTGCAGGTCGTCGCTGGCCTCGATGCTGAAACGCTGGAAACCATCGCGCTCGCTGGTCCAGTCCAGCAGCAGTTGCTGCAGCGGGGCCTTGATGCCACTGGCATCCAGCAGCCAGCCGCGCAGCACTTCCTCGCCCGCCTCCAACTGCGTGGCCGGTTGCACCTCCACCAGAGTGCCGTTGGCGCCGGATTGCACCCGCACACTGGGGCTGCTGTCGCCGGCTTGCGCCGAACTATAGAGCGGGAACCACTTCACCTCGGTGAGGTTCTGCTGCTCGCGGGTCTGTGCCTGTTGACGAGCCAGGGCATAAGCCTGCGGCTCGCCGGCAGCATTGAACACCCGAACATCCCGCAGATCGGCCTGGCTGGCATGCAACAGCACGTCCAGCGGCAGTTCCAGGCGATACCAGGGGCCCTCGCCACTCAGGGTCAAGGGAGCCTGGGACTTGAAGTCCCCCGGCTTGTCCTGGGCCACGGCGGACAGCGCCACACACAGGCTCACAACGCCCAACCAGCCCAGGCTCAGCTTCGAACTCACGATGACACTCCTTCATCCAACGGTTTTCCGGGCGCGGATTCGGCCTCGGCGCGCTTGGGCGGCAACGGCGCGAAATAGCCCACCACCAGCAGCAGTCCCCCCACCCCGATGAACGAGACGATCCGCGCCAGCCCGCCTCGGTTGCTCAACTCCACCAGGAACAGCTTGGCCACCACCACGGCGATCAGCACCGCGCCGATCAGCCAGACTTCGCGACGATGGCGCAGGTGCCCGCCGATCATCAGGCCCAGGGCAATCAGGGTCCAGACGATGGACAGCCCGGCCTGGACCATCATCGACTCAAGCAAGGCATCCGCCTGGAACGGCACGCCGCTCCAGTGATGGGCGGCGCGCATCACCAGCACGGTAAAGAAGGCGAACAGGGAAATCCCCGCCAGCAGCTGCGTGCCACGCTCGGCGTAATCGGCGCGGATCGCCAGGTCCTGCAGCGCACTGCGCGACCAGACGTAGACGCCGAACAGGGCAAACAGCAGCCCCAGCTCCAGGGGGTTGAGCAGCGGCAGGTACGGCAGCGGTTCGGCGCGGCCATCGCTGAAGGTATTGGCCAGCCAGAACCAGCCCAGCATCAGCAGCGCCAGGGGCAGCGCGGCATACAGGCGATATTCACGGGCATGCGCCCTGACCGGCCACGGCCAGGTTCGCGGCGCGGCCATCGCCACCAGGTACAGGCTCGGCAGGATCGCCCAGCCCAGCCAGCGCCAGGCGTTGTACTGCTCGGACAACAGCAGCAAGCCAAAGCGCAGCTCCAGCGCCAGCACGCCGATCAGCAACCAGCAACCCAGCACATGGGCAATGCTCAAGACCCGCGCCGGCAGCCAGGCCTCCAGGCGCCGCACACTGAGGAAGTGCACGACGAACAACAGGCTCCAGGCCAGCCAGCCCAGATCCGCCGCCGGGTGATAGCGCGACGTCCAGGAAGCCAGCAGCACCAGGGCCCCCGCTGGTATCAACAGGCTGCACACCAATCCCAGGGACTTCCACCGCAGGCGCGGAGCCAACAGCGCACAGAGCAGCACGCTGAGGGCGGTGATCAGCAACAACAGGCTGGCCTGCCAATGTGCCGGGGCGAAACGCAGCACTTCCTTGAACCAGGTAAATGCCCACCAGCACACGCCCCAGGCCAGCAGCAGATCGGACAGATGCCCCAGGCTCAAGGCGTCGAAGGCCGAGCCGTGATTGCCCCGCTGCAAGCGCCACGCCCCGAGCAATGCCGCCAGGGCCAGGACCATCGGCGTCCAGAAGTCGCCATTGGCCAACGGCCGCACGCCCTCGACCACGCCACTGAAGAACCCGTCCGTGCCGGCCAGCAGGAACGTGCTGCCGCCGATCACCTGCAACAGCAGGCCAAAGGCAAAACTGGCGCGCTGCTGCAGATACAGGCTGAGCCAGATGATCAACAGGCCACTGGCGGCCCAGACGCCGCTGGCGGTACGCCAGGGCAACACGAACAGCACCGCCAGGTTGATCATCATCAGCCCGGCCAGCAGCACCACCGACAAGCCCCGCAGCAGGCGCGGGTCATGGCGCACCATGTCGTTGCGCGCGGCCAGGAGCATGCCACCGATCAGGGTCAGGCCAATCAGCGAGGCACTCATCAGGCCGCTCCAGCCGGCGCTCAATACCGCGCCGGCATCGCCGTCCGCGCCTTGCAGGCGCATCAGGAACAGCCCACCACCCAACAGCTGCACGGCAAAGGCCGTGAACAGGAAGGTCCGCAATTGCAGGCGCAGGCCGACGAACAGCGTCGCCAGCCCGGCCAGTGCCCAACTGATGGCCGTGCCCTGAGTGAAGAAGAACAGCGGTGCCAGCAGATACAGAAAACCCAGTCCGGCGACTGCCAGGATCGGCGCAGTGCCCTGCTCCCAACTGGCGACCCGAGCCTGCTCTGCCCGTCGCAACTGGTCGAAGCTGAACAGCAATGCGCCTCCCAGCAGCAATGCCCCCAAAGGCGCGCCGGCCAGCAAGCTGCTGTCGCCAGGCTGCAGCTCACTGAGGAAGGCCAGGGCCGAACCCACTTGCAGCAACAGGGCAAAAGCCCGGGCCAGAGGCCGTTGCTGACGCAGGCCGAGCCAGAAGACTCCCGCGCCCTCCACGGCCCAGGCCGCGGACGTCCAACGCGCATCCAGGCCCAAAGGAATGGCCAGGGTGGCGAAAATCACCCCCAGGGCCAGGCAGGTTTCACCGAGCAACAGAGCGCGACCGCCCATCAGCAGCCGTGCCAGGACCATGTAGATCAGACCCAGGGCCAGGGCACTGAAGGAGGCGGCGAACTCCAAGTGCTGGACCAACGCCAGTTGCAGGCCAAAGCCCACCAGCGGCGGGCCGAACAGCAGGCTGCCATCGACGTAATCGCCCTTGCGCGCGGACCAGTGCAGCAGCGCCTGGCGGCTGTCGTCCGTCGGCGCATCGCGCATATCCAGCAGCTTGCGCCGGGTGAACAGCAGGCCGATGGCCAGGTACATGACAAAGAACAGGATCAGGAAGGGTTCGGTGCTCCACAGCAGCTCTGGCGTATAGGAGCGCAGGCCCCAGGCAAAGCCGATGCCGAAGGTGCCGACAAAGCCGATCAGGTTGAGCAGGCGCCAGGCCTTGAACCAGGCAATGCCCAGAATGCCGGCATTGAGCAGCGCGAAGTAGCTGAACAGCGCCACATGGCTGCCGGCACCGGTGGAGGTCAGGATCGGCGCGGCGAAACCGCCAAGGGCCGCAGCGGCCGCCAGCCCCAGGGCATCCTGGGTGATGGCCAGAACCGCCGAAAACAGCGTGACCGCCACCAGCAGGCCCAGGGCCGCGGAAGGGTCGAGCAACGGGTGCAGGCGCATGGCGGCGAACACCGTCAGGTAGAGCACGGCGATGCCGGTGCCCTGCAGCATCAGGGCGTAGTTGCTGTTGCGCCGCCGCAACCACCAGCCCAACCCCAGCAGGCCCAGGGAGCTGGCCGCGACACCGGCATAGCGCAGCTCGATGGGCACCACCATGCCTTCGGTGGCGTAGCGCAGCAGGAAGGCCAGGCCGAGGAACAACAGCACCACGCCGACCCGCAGCACGGTGTTGCCGCCGAACAGCCAGTTGCGCGCCCCGCTGATGGCGCGCTCGATCAGGTTCGGCTCCCGAGGCTGCGCCACGGCCGGCTCTCGGGCCGGCGCCTGGGGTTGCCAGACCGACTCCGGCAGCGGCGGGCTGGCTTCGACTGCCGCCTCGGCACGCGCCGCGGCAGGCAACTCCCAGACCAGCTCGGCAGCCGCCGGTGCCGGGTCCACGGGCCGGACTTCGTCAAGAATGAATTCGGGCAGGTCCTGCAGCTCCGGCGCGGCGCTCAAGCCGCTGCTTGCCTCGGCAGGCGGGCTGCTGACCTGGGTTTCGGCAAACGCCTGGGCAGCGCCACCGGGGGTTTCCAGCAGGGCCAGGCGCTGGCCCAGGGTGGCCAGAGTGTTTTTCGCCTGCTCCAGCTCACGGTGCTGGTCGAGCACCTGTCGCTGCAGGGCACCGAAACGAATGGCCAGGCCAAGCACCAGACCCAGTAACGCGCCAATCAGGGCATCGCTGATGGACTGGTCGACGATCCAGCCCAGCACGGCACCCAGCAGCATGAACATCCATTGCATGTGTCGATATCCCTAAGCGGTCCACTGACGGACGGGTACGGCGGTGTTGAGGCTACCGGCGAAGATTTCTCCCCGATTGGAAGCCGAACGCGACCCAAAAGACACCATCCGGGAGATAAAAACGCCGCTCAGTATATCGACCCGGCCCAACAAACGTTGGGCCTTGTGCACAGTTCGCGGATTTTCCCGCCCCCCTCAGTCCAGGGCCTTCCAGATCTGCGTGGCGTATTCGCGGATGGTCCGGTCCGAAGAAAACCAGCCCATGCGCGCGGTATTGAGCACCGCCGAGCGCCACCATTCGCCGGAATCGTGCCAGCGCGCTTCGACCCGGGCCTGGGCGTCCCAGTAGGCGTCGAAATCGGCGCAGACCAGGAACCGGTCATAGTCGATCAGCGAATCGATCAGCCCGCTGTAGCGCGACGGATCGTCCGGAGAGAACACCCCGCCGCGAATCGCCTGCAGCACATCGTTGAGCCGATGCGAGGCGGCGATGTCCGGCACCGCGCTGAATTCGCCATTGCGCTTGCGCGCCTCCACCTGCTGGGCGCTGAGGCCGAAGATGAACATGTGTTCGGCACCGACCTGCTCGCACATCTCGACGTTGGCGCCGTCCAGGGTGCCGATGGTCAGGGCGCCGTTGAGGCCGAACTTCATGTTGCTGGTGCCCGAAGCCTCGAAGCCTGCAGTGGAAATCTGCTCCGACAGGTCGGCGGCGGGAATGATGCTTTCCGCCAGGCTGACGTTGTAGTTGGGCAGGAACACCACCTTGAGCAGACCGCGCACGGTCGGATCGCTGTTCACCGTGCGGGCGATGTCGTTGGTCAGCTTGATGATCAGTTTGGCCTGGTGATAGCTGGCCGCCGCCTTGCCGGCGAAGATCTTCACCCGCGGCACCCAGTCGGTTTCCGGCTCGGCGCGGATCGCCTGATACAGCGCCACGGTGTGCAGTAGGTTGAGCAACTGGCGCTTGTACTCATGGATGCGCTTGACCTGCACATCGAACAGCGCCGCCGGGTTGATCGCGATCCCAAGGCGCTCGTGGATGAGCGCGGCCAGGGCGCGCTTGCTGTGCAGGCGCTGCTCGGCGAACTGCTTGCGAAAGGCCGGCTTCTCGGCAAAGGGCTCCAGCCCGAGCAGCAACTGCTCGGGGTTGTCCAGCAACTCGGGGCCCAGGGCGTCCACCAGCATTTCGGTAAGGGGCGGGTTGGCCTGGTACAGCCAGCGGCGAAAGGTGATGCCGTTGGTCTTGTTGTTGATCCGCTCGGGGTACAGCTTGTGCAACTCGGAGAACACCGTGCTGCGCATCAATTGGGTATGCAGGCCGGACACGCCGTTGACGCTGTGGGAGCCGAGGAACGCCAGGTTGCCCATGCGCACCCGGCGGCCGTTGTCCTCCTCGATCAGCGACACCGCCCGCAGGACGTCGAAATCGTGCAGGCCCTTGGCCCGCAGGGCATCGATGTGCTGGGCGTTGATCAGGTAGATGATCTGCATGTGCCGCGGCAGCATGCGCTCCATCAGCCCCACCGGCCAGGTTTCCAGGGCCTCGGGCAGCAGGGTGTGGTTGGTGTAGGCCAGGGTGTCCACGGTGATCTGCCACGCCGCGTCCCAGGCGATGCCATGCAGGTCGACCAATTGGCGCATCAACTCGGCCACGGCGATCGACGGATGGGTGTCATTGAGCTGGATCGCCGCGTGCTCGCCAAGGCTGAGCACCGAATCGTGCATGTTCTTGTGGCGCCGCAGCAGGTCCTGCAGCGACGCCGAGACGAAGAAGTATTCCTGGCGCAGGCGCAATTCCTGGCCAGCCTCGGTGCTGTCGGCCGGGTACAGCACCCGGGAGATGCTCTCGGCGCGAGCCACTTCCGCCACCGCCCCCAAGTGATCGCCGGCGTTGAAGCGCTCCAGGTGCAGGTCTTCCATGGCCCGGGCCCGCCACAGGCGCAGGGTATTGACGCTGGCTCCGCGCCAGCCCACCACCGGGGTGTCATAGGCCACCGCGCGCACCGTCTCCGCCGGCCACCAGACCTGGCGCGTGTTGCCCGCCGCGTCGGTCACACTGTCGACGCTGCCGCCAAAGCCGATGGAATAGATCACCTCGGGGCGCTCGAACTCCCAGGGGTTGCCAAAATCCAGCCAGTGTTCGGTCTGCTCCTGCTGCCAGCCGTCGACAATGGCCTGGCGAAACAGGCCGTGCTCGTAACGAATGCCATAGCCGTGACCGGCTATACCCAGGGTCGACATGCTTTCCATGAAGCACGCCGCCAGGCGCCCCAGGCCGCCGTTGCCCAGGGCCGCATCGGGCTCCAGCAGGCGGATCCGCTCCAGGTCCACGCCAAGGTCGGTGAGGGCTTCGCGGGCCACGTCCAGCAGGCCGAGATTGCTCAGGCTGTCGAACAAGAGCCGGCCGATGAGGAACTCCAGGGACAGGTAGTACACCCGCTTCTGGCCCTTGCGATAGATCTGTCGCGTGTGATCCATCCAGTGGTCGACCATGTGGTCCCGCGCAGCCAGGGCAATGGCCTCGAACCAGTCGTGGTCGAAGGCGTGGTCCGGATCTTTGCCGACCGCGTAGGTGAGTTTGGTCAAGACGGCTTCGCGAAAAGCCGCCACCTCAGCGTCACGAGCTAGGGGTTCCTGAGTCATCGATACGACCTCTGACGAGATACACAGTGAGCATGGAATGGTCTGAGCCTAGTCGGTCTGACACGAGGCAAAGGCTCCGGTTCGGCGCTGCTGCAAATGGCTCGGCTCAAGGGGGGGAGTCTTCGGCGCCTGCAGGAAAAAAGATGCAGATGCCGTGCCGCCAGGTATAAATCCGACGACCATTAAGAAAAATCCGACCCAAAGTCGTTCAAAAATCCACCAGTCCCGGTATGATCGCGCGCCCTGGAACATGCCGGAACCACCACCTTGATGAAGTCCAACCTGATCGCCGCCGCGGAAATCGATCGTCTCGATACCTGGGCCAAATACTCCGCGCCCATGTGCGGCTCCTGCATGTCCAGCTGCTGCACCCTGCCGGTGGAAGTGAAGATCAAGGACCTGATCCGCATCGGCATCGTCGATGAATTCGAGCGCGGTGAGCCGGCGAAGAACATCGCCAAGCGCCTGCAGAAAGAAGGCATCGTCGAGCGCTACAACCAGAAGTCGGAAATCTTCACGTTGCAGCGCATGAGCAACAACGACTGCCTGTATCTGGATCGTAAAAGCCGCCTGTGCACCATTTATGACAAGCGTCCGGACACCTGCCGCAACCATCCGAAGATCGGCCCGCGTCCGGGCTACTGCGCCTACAAGCCCAAGCCCCTGGAGCGCCCGACCAACACCAGCAGTCGGACCCTGGAACGCTTCTAAGCCCTGCGACAGCGGCGCTGCGATCGGCTGCCAGCAGCCAGGACAGCGCCTGGATTGACGAGCACCACGCTATCGGTCGCAGCCTTGCGGACACGGCAGCGGCAATCCAGACACGGGGTTTCTTGAGGCGAAAAAAAACGCCCCCGGTCGCAAGACCGGGGGCGTTTTCATTCAGCCGGAACTAAAGACTCAGTTCTTGGCTTTCTTGGCAGCGCGGGTACGCTCGCCTTCGTCCAGGATCTTCTTGCGAAGACGGATGGACTTAGGAGTCACTTCGCACAATTCATCGTCCTGGATGAATTCCAGAGCCTGTTCCAGGGTGAAGCGAACAGGTGGAACCAGGGCGATGGTTTCGTCTTTGCCCGAAGCACGCATGTTGTCGAGCTTCTTGCCTTTGGTTGGGTTCACACCCAGGTCGTTGTCACGGCTGTTCAGACCAACGATCTGACCGTTGTAGATCTCCTGGCCGTGCTCGACGAACAGCTTGCCGCGCGCCTGCAGGGTTTCCAGGGAGTAGGTCAGGGCCTTGCCGGTTTCTACCGATACCAGTACGCCGTTCTGACGACCGGACATGTGGCCGGACTTCATCGGAGCGTAACGGTCGAAGATCGAGGTCAGGATGCCTGCACCGTTGGTCAGGGTCAGGAACTGGTTACGGAAACCGATCAGACCACGGGCTGGAATGTTGTATTCCAGGCGTACACGGCCCTTGCCATCCGGAACCATGTTGCTCAGGTCGCCCTTACGCAGGCCCATTTCTTCCATGACCTTGCCCTGGGATTCTTCAGGGATGTCGATGGTGACGTTTTCGAACGGTTCCTGCTTCACGCCATCCACTTCACGGATGATCACTTCAGGACGGCCAACGCCCATCTCGAAGCCTTCGCGACGCATGGTTTCGATCAGTACCGACAGGTGCAGCTCACCACGGCCGGATACCTTGAACTTATCGGCCGAGTCGCCTTCTTCAACGCGCAGGGCAACGTTGTACAGCAGCTCCTTGTCCAGACGCTCCTTGATGTTACGGCTGGTCACGAACTTGCCTTCCTTACCGCAGAATGGCGAGTCGTTGACCTGGAAGGTCATGGAAACGGTCGGCTCGTCGACGGTCAGCGGCTTCATCGCTTCAACAGCGGTCGGGTCGCACAGGGTGTCGGAGATGAACAGCTCGTCGAAACCGCTGATGCAGACGATGTCGCCGGCAGCAGCTTCTTCAACGTCCACGCGGTGCAGGCCGTGGTGACCCATCAGCTTGAGGATACGACCGTTGCGGCGCTTGCCGTCGACGTCGATGGCCACAACCGGGGTGTTCGGCTTGACGCGACCACGGGCGATACGGCCAACGCCGATCACACCCAGGAAGCTGTTGTAGTCCAGAGCGGAGATCTGCATCTGGAACGGACCGTCACGGTCAACGGCTGGCGCGGGTACGTTGTCGACGATCGACTGGTACAGCGGGGTCATGTCTTCGGCCATGTCGGTGTGGTCCAGACCGGCGATGCCGTTCAGGGCCGAGGCGTAGACGACTTTGAAGTCCAGCTGTTCTTCGGTGGCACCCAGGTTGTCGAACAGGTCGAAGATCTGGTCCAGAACCCAGTCAGGACGCGCGCCCGGACGGTCGACCTTGTTGATCACCACGATTGGACGCAGGCCGGCTTCGAAAGCCTTCTTGGTCACGAAACGGGTTTGCGGCATAGGGCCGTCTTGGGCGTCGACCAGCAGCAGCACGGAGTCGACCATGGACATGACGCGCTCAACTTCGCCGCCGAAGTCGGCGTGGCCCGGGGTGTCCACGATGTTGATGTGGTAGCCGTTCCAGTTGATGGCGGTGTTTTTCGCCAGAATGGTAATGCCGCGTTCTTTTTCCTGGTCGTTGGAGTCCATCACGCGCTCGTCGTTGAGCTCGTTGCGCTCCAGGGTGCCGGATTGACGCAGGAGTTTGTCTACCAGGGTGGTCTTACCATGGTCAACGTGGGCAATGATGGCGATGTTGCGTAGATTTTCGATCACTTGTGTATCTCGATCAGAGGATTCGGTGTGCTGACAAATGCTGGCAGCGATTAACAATAGAGTCAGGCCTGGCCGTTACAGCTGGACGGCGGCGTCGGGGGGCCGGTGACGCAAGCCACAGGCGAACATCCCCGGGCACTTAGCTCGGTCTATAAACGCGCACATTGGCATGTCCCTCACTGAGCAGATGGTGAGCATGCAGGCGACTCATGACGCCTTTGTCGCAATACAGCAGGTACTGGCGCGTAGGGTCCAGTTCCTTGAAGCGGGCATTCAATGCATAGAACGGCAGCGCTTGTACTTCGATGCCAGGGAGCTCCAGCGGGTCGTCTTCCTGGGCATCCGGGTGACGGATGTCGATGACGATCTGACCGGCCAGCGCCTCGCTGACTTCTTCAATCTGCAAATCCTGGCCCAACTCGTCGATCACCCGATCGATCGGCACCAGTTTGGCCCGCTCGATCGCACGCTCGAGCACCGCCATATCGAATTCTTTCTCTTCATGCTCGACGCGATGGCGCTTGGCATGGGTCTTGGGGTTCACCGAGATGACCCCGCAGTACTCCGGCATGTGCTTGGCGAAGTCGGCGGTGCCGATCTCTTCGGCCAGGTCGATGATGTCCTGCTTGTGGCTGGCGATCAGCGGACGCAGCACCAGCTTCTCGGTCACGCAGTCGATCACCGACAGGTTCGGCAGGGTCTGGCTGGACACCTGGGAAATCGCCTCGCCGGTCACCAGTGCATCGATGTGCAGGCGGTCGGCGATGCTCGAGGCGGCACGCAACATCATACGCTTCAAAATGACGCCCATATGACTGTTGTCGACTTTGCCGAGAATTTCCCCGAGCACTTCCTCGAACGGCACGCTGACGAACAGCACGCGCTGGGAGCTGCCGTACTTCTTCCATATATAGTGCGCGACTTCCATCACGCCCAATTCGTGGGCACGCCCGCCCAGGTTGAAGAAGCAGAAATGCCCCATCAGGCCGCGGCGCATGATCTGGTAGGCCGCCACCGTGGAATCGAAACCGCCGGACATCAGCACCAGGGTCTGTTCCAGGGCGCCCAGCGGGTAGCCGCCGATGCCGTTGTGCTGGCTGTGGATCACGAACAACCGTTGGTCGCGAATTTCCATCCGCACTTCAATTTCCGGCTCTTTCAGGGAAATTCCGGCGGCGCCGCACTGCCGACGCAGCTGGCTGCCGACGTACTTTTCCACGTCCATGGAGCTGAATTCATGCTTGCCGGCACGCTTGCAGCGCACGGAGAAAATCTTCCCGGGCAAGGCCTCGCCGAAGTGCTGCTTGCACTTGGCGACCATGTCGTCGAAGTCGCCCAGCGGGTATTCGTCGACCTGCAGGAAGTGCGCGATACCGGGCATGCAGCAGAGGCGCTCGGTCAACTCCTTCAGGGCCTTGGGCTCGCTGAGAGTGGTTTCCAGCTCAAGGTTGTCCCACACACCATTGACCACCACCGCCGGATCCAGATCGCGGAGCACGGCACGGATGTTCTTGGCCAGCTGACGGATGAAACGCATCCGTACCGGGCGGCTCTTGATGGTGATTTCCGGGAAAACTTTAACGATTAGTTTCATGAAAACTGTGCGCGCTGGGCCAGCCGAAAAAGGGGGGCGCGGATTATAGCGGAAATTGCTCAAGGTTTAACCAATTAATGTGCAGAAGGTTTTCAGCGCACCAAAACAGGTCATTTATCAAGCGAGGCGCTACATTGCAGTGCGCCACACGCCGAGATTTAGCCAAATACGCCGCACAAAGCCTGATTTTGGGGCAGAAAACCCATCGCAGGGCACTGGCATGCAATTTGCTCCCTTGTGAGGCAGGTTGCCATGGCAGAGTATTCGCGCCGGCATCACCCACATTCTAAGGGCACTCCAACACCAAGCCCGAAGCCACCCGGAGGACACTATGTCGAAGTCGGTTCAACTCATCAAAGATCATGACGTCAAATGGATTGATCTGCGCTTCACTGACACCAAGGGCACTCAACATCACGTGACCATGCCGGCCCGTGATGCGCTGGATGAAGACTTCTTCGAATCCGGCAAGATGTTCGACGGTTCCTCCATCGCTGGCTGGAAAGGCATCGAAGCCTCCGACATGATCCTGATGCCGGACGACGAAACCGCCGTGCTGGATCCGTTCACAGAAGAGCCGACCCTGATCCTGGTGTGCGACATCATCGAACCTTCGAGCATGCAAGGTTACGATCGCGACCCACGGGCCATCGCCAAGCGCGCTGAAGAGCACCTGAAGGCCACCGGTATCGGCGACACCGTATTCGCCGGTCCAGAACCTGAGTTCTTCATCTTCGACCAGGTGAAATTCAAGTCCGACATCTCCGGCTCGATGTTCAAGATCTACTCCGAGCAAGGTTCGTGGATGTCCGACCAGGACATCGAAGGCGGCAACAAGGGCCACCGTCCAGGCGTCAAGGGCGGCTACTTCCCGGTTCCACCGTTCGACCACGACCACGAAATCCGTACCTCCATGTGCAACGCACTGGAAGAAATGGGCCTGACCGTTGAAGTTCACCACCACGAAGTGGCGACTGCCGGCCAGAACGAAATCGGCGTCAAGTTCAACACCCTGGTGAAGAAGGCCGACGAAACCCAGACCCTGAAATACGTGGTGCACAACGTGGCCGACGCCTACGGTCGTACCGCCACCTTCATGCCCAAGCCACTGTACGGCGACAACGGTTCGGGCATGCACGTCCACATGTCGATCTGGAAAGACGGCAAGAACACCTTCGCTGGCGAAGGCTATGCCGGCCTGTCCGATACCGCCCTGTACTTCATCGGCGGCATCATCAAGCACGGTAAGGCCCTGAACGGCTTCACCAACCCGGCCACCAACTCCTACAAGCGTCTGGTGCCAGGCTTCGAAGCTCCGGTGATGCTGGCCTACTCGGCGCGCAACCGTTCCGCTTCGATCCGCATTCCTTACGTGTCGAGCCCTAAAGCCCGCCGTATCGAAGCGCGTTTCCCGGACCCGGCTGCCAACCCGTACCTGGCCTTCGCCGCCCTGCTGATGGCCGGCCTGGACGGTATCCAGAACAAGATCCACCCTGGCGACGCTGCTGACAAAAACCTGTATGACCTGCCGCCTGAAGAGGCCAAAGAGATCCCACAGGTTTGCGGCAGCCTGAAGGAAGCCCTGGAAGAGCTGGACAAAGGTCGTGCGTTCCTGACCAAAGGCGGCGTTTTCAGCGACGACTTCATCGACGCCTACATCGCCCTGAAAAGCGAAGAAGAGATCAAGGTCCGTACCTTCGTGCACCCACTGGAGTACGAGCTGTACTACAGCTGCTGATCCGCTAGCGTCGGCGCAAGCCGCGTGAACAAGAGGCCTCCTTCGGGAGGCCTTTTTTATGCCCGCGCCTTTACCCCGTCCGAGTTAGTTGCGTGCATCATGGGCGCCGTCCTTCATCTATAAGCCGAGCCCGCCCATGACTTCGCGCCTCACTCTGTGCTTCGCCCTGACTTGCAGCCTGTTCACCGGCGCAGCCTGCGCCAATGATGCCCCGCCCACCCTTGCCCCTCTGCTGCAAAGCATCAGCGAGCGCCTGACGATTGCCGATCAGGTGGCCCTGAGCAAATGGGACAGCCACAAGGCGGTGGAGGACCGCCCTCGGGAACAGCAGGTGATTGCCGGTGCCACGGCCCAGGCCGCCACCTATCACCTGAGTGAAGAAACGGTCGGGCAGTTCTTCGCCGCCCAGATCGAGGCCAACAAACTGCTGCAGTACGCCAGGCTGTCCAGCTGGCACCTGCAAGGCCAGGCACCGGACACCCCGCGCCAGGATCTGGCCGGACAGATCCGCCCACGACTCGATCAGTTACAAAAACGCCTGCTGCAACAACTGGCCGACTTCGCCCCGTACCAGACCGACCCGCAATGCCCGCAATGGCTGGCCCGGGCCAATCAGGCCGCCAGCAACGAGCCGTTGCGGCAGCTGGCGATGGTCCGCGCCACCGCCGAGTTATGTGTGTTCAAAGGTTAACCACGCCCGCGCCATGCCCGGTCGCGCCCTATGCTGGAGCCTTTCAACCGCAGCCCTTCAACGAGCGGACCCAGCATGATGCGCATTGCTGCCTTTTGCCTGCTGTGGATAACAGCCCTGCCCGCCCGCGCAGAGCCCTATGCGCAATTGCAGGTGCTCGGCGTGCCCGAACACGGCGCGCTGCGGGCCAACAACGGTAGCTTCAATGTACGGGTGCTATTGGCCCCGGACCTGCAACCCCAGCATCGTCTGCGCCTGCTGCTGGACGATCAGGCCTATGGCGCCACCAGCCGGGGCCACGAGATGGCGCTGGTGAACATCGACCGTGGCCAACATCGCCTGGCGGTGCAGATCCTTGAGGGCACGCGGGTGCTGCAACAGAGCTCGAGCATCACCTTCACCCTGCTGCGCGCCCACCGTCGCTGATCAGGGGCCTCAGCCGCGCACCACGCCACTGGCCAGCAGTTTGGCAATCGTCGGCTCATCCAGTCCCAATCCCTGCAGCACCGCGCGGGTGTCCTGGCCCAACCTGGGTGGCGCAGTGCGATAGCTGGCCGGCGTTCGCGAGAGCTTCACCGGTGAACCTATGCCGCGGTAATCATCGAGTTCCACCAGCAGGCCGCGATGTCGGGTATGAGGATGAGCCACCACCTGATCCACCGTGGCGATCGAGCCGCACGGCACCCCCAAGCCAATCAAGCGCGGCGCCAGCTCGGCCCCATCGTGAGCGGCCAGATGCCGCTCCAGCTCCTGCTTCAAGGCGTGGCGATTAACCGAACGCTGGCCGTTGTTGGCAAACAGCGGGTCTTGCAGCAACTCGTCGGCCCCCAGCTCCTGGCACAGCCTGGCGAACTGCCGATCATTGCCCACCGCAAGGAAGATCGGTTCGCCGGCAGTGCAATAGCTGTCGTAGGGGGCAATGTTGGGGTGGGCATTTCCCGTGCGCTTCGGGGTCTTGCCAGAGGCGAAGTAGTTCGCCAGGTGGGGGTGCAGCAGGGACACGCCGCAGTCATACAAGGAGATGTCCAGGGACTGCCCGAGGCCGCTGCGCTGGCGCTCGTTGAGGGCCAGGAGAATCCCCGCCAGGGCATTCAGCCCGGTGACCATATCGACGATCGGCAGGCCGATGCGTAGCGGCCCGCCCTCACCTTCGCCGTTGACACTCATCAAGCCAGCCATGGCCTGAATCACCGCGTCGTAACCGGGCAGGCCACCCAACGGGCCATCGGCGCCAAAACCGGAAATCCCGCAGTGGATCAACCCCGGAAAGCGCTGGCTCAGCACCTCCTCGTAACCTATGCCCCACCGCTGCAGGGTGCCCGGCTTGAAGTTCTCGATCAGCACGTCGGCGCCTTCGAGCAACTGCATCAGCAGTTCCAGGCCCTCGGGGCGCGACAGGTCGACCGCAATCCCCTGCTTGTTGCGGTTGATACCGCGAAAGTACGAGGCGTCGTCACCTTCGAACGGCGGCCCCCAGCCACGGGTTTCGTCGCCGCTCAACGGCTCCAGCTTGATCACCTCGGCGCCATGATCGGCCAGGGCCTGGGAACAGTAAGGACCACCCAGCACACGGCTGAGATCGATGATTTTCAGGCCCGACAGGGTCCCTTGGGCGTGCTTCATGTGGGTACTCCGGAAAGTGGCAGTGGGCGACCCTTCAGGCCGATAGCAGTTGCATCGCCTCGGCTTGCGACAGCGGGCCTTCATTGGCCAGCCGCGCCAGCAGCTGGGCATCGATGGCCGGCTCCAGGCTCAAGGGGTCCCGCGGCAGCACCTTGTGCGTCAACACCAGATGGGCCAGGGCCAGGCGTCGAAAATCCCCGGCCTGGCGCGCCGCTTCCCAGGCCATGAAGATCGCGCTGGTCAGGTGATAGAGGACGCTGCCGGCCTGCCGCACCTGCTCATCCAGGCGCTGCTGCGCCACCCTGTGGAAACAGGTGACCGCACGCCGCAGGGCCGAGTCGAACAGCTGGCGACTGGCTGGCGGCAGGTCGGCTTCGGCCAGCAGTCCGGCCAGGTAGCCCTGTAGCGGCTCCAGCGCCTGCTCGCGGGTCACCGCCCGGGCAATGTCCAGGGCAACGATGTTGCTGGTGCCTTCCCAGATCGATCCCAGATGGGCATCACGCACCAGCCGGGCATCGCTCCATTCCTCGATGTACCCAACCCCGCCCCGTACCTCCATGGCATCGCCGGTCACCCGCCGGGCATCACGGCAGGCGCGGAACTTGATCAGCGGCGTGAGAATCCGCACGCACTGGCGCGCTGTCTCGTCGCCACCATCGGCCCGGGGCAGCAAGGTGGCGATCTGCATGAACATCGAGCGCGCCTGCTCGGTGGGCAGCATCATCTTCAGCAACTGGCGCTGCATCAGCGGCATGTCGATCAGATGCTTGCCGAAGGCCCGACGCTGGCGGGCGATGTACAACGCCTCACTCAGGGCCCGGCGCATCAGCCCCGCCGCACGCACGCCATTGGACAGGCGCGACATGTTGATCATGTCGGCCATCTGTTGAAAGCCGCGGCCGACGTCACCGATCAGGTAGGCCGTGGCACCTTCCAGGGTGATCTCGCCGCTGGCCATGGAGCGGCTGCCCAGCTTGTCCTTCAAGCGCTGGATTCGATAGGCGTTGCGCGAACCATCGGGCAGCACCTTCGGCAGCAGGAACAGGGTCACCCCGGCCATGCCCGAGGGCGCATGGTCCGGGCGCGCCAGGACCATGGCCAGGTCGGCATCCGGGTTGGAGCAGAACCATTTTTCGCCATACAGCCGCCATTGACCGTCTTCCAGCCGGGCACGGGTTTCGGTGCGCGAGACATCGGAACCGGCGGCCTGCTCGGTCATGAACATCGCCCCCTGGAACAGCTCGTCGAAATCCTGGGACTGCAACTGCGGCAGGTAGCGCTGCACCAGCTCGGGGGCACCAAACTTGCGCAGGGTGCGGGCCAGGGAGTCGGTCATGCTCACCGGGCAGCACAGGCCGAACTCGGCCTGGACGAACAGGTAGGTCAGGGCGTACTTGACCAGCGGCAGCGGGCCGTCAGGGCGGTGGCTCATCGAGGCCAGGCCCAGCTCGGCGTAGGCCACCCGTTCCAGTGCGACATAGTCCGGGTGCTTGGCAATGCTTTGCAGGTTCTCGCCACGGCGGGTGCGGGGCTGCAACACCGGCGGGTGCTTGTCGGCGCTCAAGGCCAGCACGTCCAGCTCGCCACCGGCCCGGGCGCCCAGCTGCTGCAGGGTCGGCAGCCATTGCTGATAGACCGCTGGCGGCAGATACACCTGAAGCAACGCGGCCAGGCCGGCGTCGCAGGCAAACAGGTTGATGCCACGGCTGTCGGGAATGTTCAGGCGGTCTTCGAGGGGGCAAGGCTTGGCGGTCATGGCGCGTCTCCTGGTTTTTGTAGGCCGAGACTAGAGTCGCCATCGATAAGTATCTAATACAAAATCCATCAACTACGATAAGAAAACCATATCGAAGGGGGCGAAACCATCGTGGACCTCAAACAGCTGCGCTACTTCGTCGCCGTGGCCGAGGAGCTGCATTTCGGGCGTGCCGCGGAGCGCCTGTGCATTTCACAACCAGCGCTGAGTTTCGACATCAAGAAGCTGGAGGGGCAACTGGACATCCAGTTGCTCAACCGCAACAACAAGTCCGTGAGCCTGACCAATGCCGGCCAGGTGCTGCTGGGCGAAGCGCGCTACCTGCTGCTGCGGGCCGACCAGGCGCGGCGCCTGACCCAGCGCTCGGCGGAAGGCTTCAGCGGACGCCTGAGCGTGGGCTTCGTCAACTCGATCCTGCACCGCGGCCTGCCCCAGGCGGTCAAGGCCTTCGAGCGCGATCACCCGGACACCGAGATCGTGCTGATGGAGATGAACAGCGCCAGTCAGGCCCAGGCCCTGCAGCGCGGACAGATCGACATCGGCTTCGTTCACGGTGGCACCTTCGCCGCCGGCATCCGCAGCGCGACACTGCTGGCCGAACCCTTCCTTTGCTGCCTGCCGCAGAACCACCCCCTGGCCGGGCAGACGCGGGTCGACCTCAAGCAACTGGCCAATGATGATTTCATCCTGTTTCCACGGGAGGCATCGCCCCACTACCACGACCTGATCATCGCCCGCTGCGTGGCCGCCGGATTCAGCCCGCGGATCCGCCACGAAACAAGGCTCTGGCAAACCGTGGTGACGATGGTGGCCCATGAGATGGGCGTGGCGCTGGTGCCCCAGACCCTGGCCCTGCTCGGCCAACCGGGGGTGAGTTACTGCGAGATTGAAGGTCGGGGAGCGCCTTCGGAGATCCTGGCCATCCATCTGGCGGACCAACCCTCGGCTGCCGCAGACAGTTTCCTGGCCCTGTTCAGATCCTTGCTGCAAGCCACCGCAACGGGCCCATGGGCAGACCCCGGCGATACGAAATCACGTATCAAACCATAAGATTTAATCATTATATTTTTCGATTCCTGCCTGTATAGGCTCCCAGCGGTCGGGCCTTGCATGACGCCCACGCGCCCCGCCTGGGCGCCCATAACAATAACAAGCAGGAGTTGCACATGAGCGCCACCCTGGAAGCTGCCGCCCACAAGAAAGCCCGCAAGGCGGGCATTGCCTCGTTCATCGGCACCACCATCGAATGGTATGACTTCTACGCCTATGGAATCGCCGCCGCCCTGGTGTTCGGCAAAATCTTCTTTCCCGCCGACCTGCCCCCGGGCACGGCCACCCTGCTGTCCTTCCTGACCCTGTGGGCGGGTTTTGTCGCCCGCCCCATCGGCGGCATCATCTTCGGCCACATGGGCGACAAGATCGGCCGCAAGACCACCCTGGTGATCACCCTGATCATGATGGGCGTGGCCACCACCTGCATCGGCCTGCTGCCCGGCTACCTGCAGATAGGTGTCTGGGCACCGATCGCCCTGGTGGCCCTGCGCATCATCCAGGGCATCGCGGTGGGTGGCGAATGGGGCGGGGCGGTCCTGATCGCCAGCGAAAGCGCGCCCAAGGGCAAGGGCATCCTGTACGCCGCCTTTGCCCAGCAAGGCTCGCCCGCCGGCAACCTGCTGGCGACCCTGGTGTTCTTCGGCCTCAGCGCCCTGCCGACACCGGACTTCCTGCTCTGGGGCTGGCGCATTCCGTTCCTGCTCTCGGCGCTGCTGGTGATCGTCGGCATGGTCATCCGCCTCAAGCTCGAAGAATCCGATGACATGCAGCGCCTGATGGCGCAGAAGAAGACCGTCAAGCTGCCGATTCTCGACGTGCTGCGCGACCACTGGCGCTTGGTGCTGCTGGGCGCCGGAGTGCTGCCGATCATCCACGTCACCTACTTCAAGAGCACCTTTGCCCTGTCCTGGGCCACCAAGGAGCTGGGCTACACCCAGAGCAGCTTCCTCAGCGTGATCGTCATCGCCCTGGTGGTGCAGTTCATCACCCAACCCCTGGGAGCGGTGCTGGTTTCGCGCATGGACATGCGCAAGGCCATGGTGCTGATGGTGGTACCGGAACTGTTGCTGATGCCGGCGATGTTCTTCGCCGTGGAGACCGGCAACTACTGGATCGCCGTGCTCGGCATGTGCCTGGCCACGGTGCCGCATTCGATGTTCTACGGCGCGGTGGGCGGCATCCTGGCCCGGGCCTTTCCGACACGGGTGCGCTACAGCGGGCTGTCGATCTCCTACCAGCTGTGCTCGCTGCTGGTCGGCGGCGCCACTCCAGTGCTGGCGCAAAGCATCCTCAACGGCACCGGCAGCATCATCGGCGTGGCCATCGCCTCGGCCTGCTACGCCCTGGTTTCGCTGCTGTGCATGCTGGCCCTGCTCAAGCGCATCGGTCACAACGCCGCCGAGCTGTCCACGGCGGAACAGGCGGATGCCGACGAACTGGCGCGAGAAGCGGACAACCAGCGTTCGGCCCAGTTGCCTGTGGATAACCTTCCACCTGCTGCCACTCCCGCAAGCCCGTTACAGCCCGCTCGCTGACTCACCCGACAGAGGGCGCAAGCGCCGCTCATGCTCCAGCAGCCAGCGCTTGCGCCACAGGCCGCCGCCATAGCCGGTGAGGGCGCCGTCACTGCCGATCACTCGGTGACAGGCAATGACGATGGCGATCTGATTGGCGCCGTTGGCCCGGGCCACCGCGCGTACCGCTGAGGGCGAGCCGATCCGGCTCGCCACCTCGGCGTAGCTGCAGGTGCTCCCCGGGGGAATATCACGCAACGCCCACCAGACCGTGCGAGTAAAAGCCGAGGCGTTCATGGCCAGCGGCGTGGTGAAGCTCAGCGCCTCCCCGGCAAAGTAGCGCCGCAACTCGGCCTCGATCAGATCGATCGGGGCAAAGCGCCCGAAACCTATGCTCGAACCACTGCGTTTTTGCAGGGCCTGCAGCTCAGTGGCCAGCGCCGGGCGATCGAAGAACTCCAGCAGATGCAGGACCTGGGCATCGGCCACCGCCAGCATCACGCCGATCGGGGTTTGCAGCCAATCGGCCTTGAGCAGCTCGCGCCCCCGCAGGCTCGATGGTGGCTGGCCCGCCAGACGACGGAAGGCCCGCCGGAAGCCGCTGTCGGAATCGAAGCCGGCACTGATCTGCGCGTCGATCACCGACTCTCCGCCAGCCAGCTGCTGCATGCCCTGGCCCATGCGCCGCAGGCGGGCCATTTCCAGGAAAGTCACTCCGAAGTAGCGCTTGAAGGCGCGACGCACGGTGGACGGGTCCAGCCCCAGCCGGGTCAGATCATCTTCGTACCAGCGGCGTTCGGGATCGCTGTGCAGTTGCTCCAGCAGGGTCTGTACCCAGGGCTCCTGCACCCCGGCCCGCTCCAACGGCCGACAACGCAGACAGGCACGGAATCCCGCTTCGACACAGCCCTTGATCGAGCTGAAGAACACCGTGTTCTCGCGCTTGGGCTTGCGCGCGGCACAGGTCAGGCGGCAGAACACCCCCGTGCTTTTGACCCCGACGTAGGCAAAGCCCTCATAGGCCGGGTCGCGGTCCAGAAGGGCCTGATACAGGGTCTCGTCATCGGGGAGCTGAAACAGCAGAGTGGCGTTTTCCATGGCCGCATCCTGAACCTTGAAGCGTCGGGTTCGAGCACTCTAAACCCGCGCTCTGTGCGCTGCCGCTGAAAAACGGGCGTTGATTCTCATCGATCCGTGCAGCCGCCAAGCGCCCCGCAGACTCATGCACTATATTGGTGCAATACCGTGCACCCACAGACCATTCCCAGCCCATTTTGGTTCGAAAATACCCGGCAAAGCTGGCAAAGCGCCACGTAAGCGGGCTTCAAACGCCTGTTTCAGGCCGCGAACGCTTCTTTTCGGAGCCTTGGTTTGGTTTTTGCATTTTCTCCACATCAGCGCTTTAACCCCGCGCGCGATCCCGGACCAGCTCCGGCTCGCCCTGCTCCAAAAGAGGTCCGAATGACCATCAGCGACCCACTGCACCGCCTGCTTCTGGACAACCTGACCACCGCCACCATTCTGCTCAACGCCGACCTGCGCCTTGAGTACATGAACCCGGCGGCGGAGATGCTCCTGGCCATCAGCGGCCAGCGCAGCCATGGGCAATTCATCAGCGAGCTGTTCACCGAATCCGCCGAGGCCCTGAGCTCCCTGCGCCAGGCGGTGGAACAGGCGCATCCGTTTACCAAGCGCGAAGCCATGCTCACCGCCCTGACCGGCCAGACCCTGACCGTCGACTATGCGGTGACGCCGATCCTCAGCAACGGCGATACCTTGCTGCTGCTGGAGGTCCACCCTCGGGACCGGCTGCTGCGCATCACCAAGGAAGAGGCCCAACTGTCCAAGCAGGAAACCAGCAAGATGCTGGTGCGCGGCCTGGCCCACGAAATCAAGAACCCCCTGGGCGGGATTCGCGGCGCCGCCCAGTTGCTGGCCCGGGAACTGCCCGAGGAAAGCCTCAAGGACTACACCAACGTCATCATCGAAGAGGCCGACCGCCTGCGGAACCTGGTGGACCGCATGCTCGGCTCGAACAAGCTGCCATCGCTGGCCCTGACCAACATCCACGAGGTGCTGGAGCGGGTCAGCAGCCTGGTGGAAGCCGAAAGCCAGGGCTGCATCACCCTGGTGCGCGATTACGACCCGAGCATTCCCGACGTCCTGATCGACCGCGAGCAGATGATCCAGGCGGTGCTCAACATCGTGCGCAACGCCATGCAGGCCATCAGCAGCCAGAACGAGATGCGCCTGGGGCGCATCACCTTGCGCAGCCGCACCATGCGCCAGTTCACCATCGGTCATGTGCGCCATCGCCTGGTGACCAAGATCGAGATCATCGACAACGGCCCGGGCATTCCCGCCGAGCTGCAGGACACCCTCTTCTTCCCCATGGTCAGCGGCCGCCCGGACGGTACCGGGCTGGGCCTGGCCATTACCCAGAACATCATCAGCCAGCACCAGGGCCTGATCGAATGTGACAGCCATCCCGGCCACACCACCTTCTCGATCTTTCTGCCTCTGGAACAAGGAGCCCCATCGACATGAGCCGTAGTGAAACCGTGTGGATCGTCGATGACGACCGTTCTATCCGTTGGGTCCTGGAAAAGGCCCTGCAGCAGGAAGGCATGACCACCCAGAGCTTCGACAGCGCTGACGGCGTAATGAGCCGCCTGGCGCGCCAGCAGCCGGACGTGATCATTTCCGATATCCGCATGCCCGGTGCCAGCGGCCTGGACCTGCTGGCGCGGATTCGCGAGCTGCACCCGCGCCTGCCGGTGATCATCATGACCGCGCACTCGGACCTGGATAGCGCTGTCGCCTCCTACCAGGGCGGCGCCTTCGAGTACCTGCCCAAGCCGTTCGATGTGGATGAGGCGGTGTCGCTGGTCAAGCGCGCCAACCAGCATGCCCAGGAGCAGCAGGGCCTGGAAGTGGCGCCGACCCTGGCCCGTACCCCGGAAATCATCGGCGAAGCGCCGGCGATGCAGGAGGTGTTCCGCGCCATCGGTCGCCTGAGCCACTCCAACATCACCGTGCTGATCAATGGCGAATCCGGCACCGGCAAGGAACTGGTGGCCCATGCCCTGCATCGCCACAGCCCGCGGGCGGCATCGCCTTTCATCGCCCTGAACATGGCCGCTATCCCCAAGGACTTGATGGAATCCGAGCTGTTCGGCCATGAAAAAGGCGCCTTCACCGGCGCCGCCAACCTGCGCCGCGGACGCTTCGAACAGGCCGACGGCGGCACCCTGTTCCTCGACGAGATCGGCGACATGCCGGCTGACACCCAGACTCGCCTGCTGCGGGTTCTGGCCGATGGCGAGTTCTACCGGGTCGGCGGCCATACCCCGGTCAAGGTCGATGTGCGGATCATCGCCGCCACCCACCAGAACCTGGAAACCCTGGTACAGGCCGGCAAGTTCCGTGAGGACCTGTTCCACCGCCTCAACGTGATCCGCATCCACATCCCGCGCCTGTCGGACCGTCGCGAAGACATCCCGACCCTGGCCAAGCACTTCCTCAGCCGCGCCGCCCAGGAACTGGCGGTGGAACCCAAGCTGCTGAAGAACGAAACCGAGGAGTACCTGAAGAACCTGCCGTGGCCGGGCAACGTGCGCCAGCTGGAGAACACCTGCCGCTGGATCACGGTGATGGCTTCGGGGCGCGAAGTGCATATCAGCGACCTGCCGCCGGAGCTGCTGAGCCTGCCCCAGGATTCGGCGCCGGTGACCAACTGGGAACAGGCTCTGCGCCAGTGGGCTGATCAGGCCCTGGCCCGCGGCCAGTCGAACCTTTTGGACAGCGCGGTGCCGAGTTTCGAGCGGATCATGATCGAAACCGCCCTCAAGCACACCGCCGGCCGCCGCCGCGACGCCGCCGTACTGCTGGGCTGGGGCCGCAACACCCTGACCCGCAAGATCAAGGAACTGGGGATGAAGGTCGACGGTGGCGACGAGGACGAAAGCGAAGAGGGCTGAAGCCCCAACCCGCAGCATGCAGGAGCTGGCTTGCCAGCGAAAAGGCCCTTGAGCCTTGCAGAGCGCTGAGCGGCGCTTTCGCCGGCAAGCCGGCTCCTACGACCATGACGTGCGTGCACCAGGATGGGCTGCATGCACTGCCCCAAGGCGCGGTGCAGCGCCATCGGGCCCGGGCACAACCCGGGCCTCACCTCTGAAAAGCCCCAGGTCGAAAACGCAAAAGCCCCGGATTACGGGGCTTTCGACTTTTTTCACCGCAACACGCGCGGATTGCGCCAAAACTGGCACGCGCCCTGCATTAACCCAGTCACTACCCAGTTTCGGGGACCTTGGTACAGGCAGGCCGGGGATTCCCCTCTTTAACAACCGGCCCATCACGCTCATAGCGACGGGCCACGCTTTCGGGAACCTCGGTACAGGCAGGCCGGGGATTCCCTCTTTAACACCCGGCCCATCACGCTCATAGCGACGGGCCACGCTTTCGGGAACCTCGGTACAGGCAGGCTGGGGCTTCCCTCTTTAACACCGGGCTCATCACGCTCCGAGCGACGTGCCCACAACCCTTTCGGGGACCCTGGTACAGGCAGGCCGGGAATCCCCTTCTTTACACCGGGACTCATCGCCCCAAACGGGCGATCAGCCCCTCCCGCTTTTGGGGGCCTTGGTACAGGCAGGCCGGGGTTTCCCTCTTTTATTCCTCCCGCAGGTGGATCGCCAGGCGCCAGCGCCCGTCCACCTGGCTGGCGCTCCACTCGCCCCGCAGCGGCCGGGCAGCCACCAGGTTCAGCAGCAAGCCCTGGTCCGCCAGCCGCACCCGCCAGTTCACCGTCTTCTGATTGACCTGCAACTGACCGTTCTGCGCCCGTCCTTGCGCATCGAACAGCAGGGCGATGGTGCCATCGATATGTTCGCCGTGAACCTTGGGTTCCTGGTTGAACCAGACCACCAAGCCATCGGCGGCCACCTCGACCTGTTGCAACTCGACCGGGTCGGGCTGGGTCAGTCGACCGATCATCAGCCCCACCATCATTCCGACAATCGCCAGGGAGCCGAATACCTTCGGCATTAGCTTCGGTCGCGGGTCTTCTTCAGGCGTAGAATGCAGCCTGTCTTTCTCTTCGGAGCCGTGCATGTTTCACGTCATCCTCTTTCAACCAGAAATTCCGCCGAATACCGGCAACGTTATCAGGCTGTGCGCCAACAGCGGCTGCCACCTGCATTTGATCGAGCCGCTGGGTTTCGAAATGGACGACAAGCGCCTGCGTCGCGCCGGCCTCGACTATCACGAATACGCCACCCTGCAACGCCACGCCGACCTCGCCAGTTGCCTGCAAAGCCTTGGCCAGCCACGCCTGTTCGCCTTCACCACCAAGGGCTCGCGGCCCTTCCATGACGCCAGCTTCAAGGAGGGCGACGCCTTCCTGTTCGGCCCCGAGAGCCGTGGCCTGCCGGCGGACGTGCTGGACGCCCTGCCCGGCGAGCAACGCCTGCGCCTGCCCATGCGCGAAGGCTGCCGCAGCCTGAACCTGTCCAACACCGTGGCCGTGGCGGTCTATGAAGGCTGGCGGCAACTGGGGTTCAAGTAAGGCCCGGGGTTTCACCCGAGCATGAAAAAAGCGCCATTACAGGCGCTTTTTTCATGCTCGGGCGACGTTCTTATTGAACAGTGTTTTCGCCAGCGGACTGCAGGCGTTGCAGTTCCTGGGCGTACAGCGCGTCGAAGTTCACCGGGGCCAGCATCAGGGCCGGGAACGAACCACGGGTCACCAGGCTGTCCAGCGCCTCACGGGCGTAAGGGAACAGGATGTTCGGGCAGAAGGCACCCAGGGTGTGGCTCATGGAAGCCTCGTCCAGGTTCTTGATCAGGAAGATACCGGCCTGTTGCACTTCAGCGATGAAGGCCACTTCGTCACCGTTCTTCACGGTCACGGACAGGGTCAGCACCACTTCGTGGAAATCGGCTTCCAGGGCTTTCTGACGGGTGTTGAGGTCCAGGGCGACGCTTGGCTCCCACTGCTGGCGGAAGATGGCCGGGCTTTTCGGCGCTTCGAAGGACAGGTCACGCACGTAGATGCGCTGCAGGGAGAATTGCGGTGCGCTTTCGTCTTCGGCAGCAGTGTTCTGTTGGTCAGTCATCTCAGATCCTTCTTCACTCTTGGGTCTATAGGGTTAGGAGTTTCAGGCCGCCAGCAGCGCGTCGAGCTTGCCGGCGCGCTCCAGGGCAAACAAATCATCACAACCACCTACGTGGGTGGCGCCGATCCAGATCTGTGGCACGGAGGTGCGTCCGGCCTTCTGGGCCATGTCGGCGCGTACCTGCGGTTTGCCATCGACCTTGATCTCTTCGAAGGCTACGCCTTTGCTCGCCAACAGATGCTTGGCCCGCGAGCAGTAAGGGCAGTAATCACTGGAGTAGACGATGACCTTGGGCATTACTTCACCAATGGCAGGTTGTCGGCTTTCCAGCTGGCTACACCACCGGACAGCTTGGCGGCGGTGAAACCGGACTTCAGCAGCTCACGGGCGTGGGTGCCGGCGTGCTGGCCTTGGGCGTCCACCAGGATGATGGTCTTGGCCTTGTGCTTCTCCAGCTCGCCAACACGGGCGGCCAGCTTGTCCTGGGGAATGTTCAGCGCGCCGACGATATGGCCGGCGGCGTAGTCCTTGGACGGACGAATATCGATCACCACGCCCTGCTCGCTGTTGACCAGCGCGGTCAGTTCACGGGTGCTGAGGCTGCGGCCACCGCGGCTCAATTCATGAGCGATCAACAGAGCCAGCAGGATGGCGAAGGCGCCGACGAGCAAGTAGTGTTCAGTGGCGAATTGAATCAGGTGAGCAACCATCTAAGGAGGTTCCAGGGCGTTAAAATGTCGGCCAGTATACACAGCCCTCAAGGTCGGCCAAACCCCGCCCGGCGGTGACGCCACCGGAACTTCGCTTTAAACTGCCACTCCGTTTTTCAACACCTCCTTTTTTCAACTCTTTCCTATCCAGCCACGAGTGGACGCCATGACTACCACGCCTAAACCTTTGGTCCTGATGATTCTGGATGGCTTCGGTCACAGCGAGAGCCACGAATCCAACGCCGTCTATGCGGCCAAGAAGCCGGTCCTGGACCGCTTGTGCGCCAGCATGCCCAACGGCCTGATCTCGGGTTCGGGCATGGACGTCGGCCTGCCGGATGGGCAGATGGGCAACTCCGAGGTCGGCCACATGAACCTGGGTGCCGGTCGCGTGGTGTATCAGGACTTCACCCGGGTGACCAAGGCCATCCGTGACGGCGAGTTCTTCGACAACCCAACCATTTGCGCCGCCGTGGACAAGGCCGTGGCCGCCGGCAAGGCCGTGCATATCCTCGGCCTGCTGTCGGACGGCGGCGTGCACAGCCACCAGGATCACCTGATCGCCATGGCCGAACTGGCCTTCAAGCGCGGCGCCGAGAAGATCTACCTGCACGCCTTCCTCGACGGTCGCGACACCCCGCCGAAAAGCGCCCAGTCGTTCATCGAACTGCTGGACGAGAGCTTCAGGACCCTGGGCAAGGGCCGCATCGCCAGCCTGATCGGCCGCTACTTCGCCATGGACCGTGACAATCGCTGGGACCGCGTGGCCCAGGCCTACAACCTGATCGTCGACGGCCAGGGCCAGTTCAATGCCGCCACCGCCCAGGAAGGCCTGCAAGCGGCCTACGCCCGTGAAGAGAGCGACGAATTCGTCAAGGCCACCACCATCGGCGAGCCGGTCAAGGTCGAAGACAGCGACGCCGTGGTGTTCATGAACTTCCGCGCCGACCGTGCCCGCGAGCTGACCCGGGTCTTCGTCGAGGACGACTTCAAGGAATTCGAGCGCCCGCGCCAGCCCAAGCTGGCCGGCTTCGTCATGCTCACCCAGTACGCCGCCAGCATCCCCGCGCCGGCAGCCTTTGCTCCGGGCAGCCTGGAAAACGTACTGGGCGACTATTTGGCGAAAAACGGCAAGACCCAGCTGCGCATCGCCGAAACCGAAAAGTACGCCCACGTGACCTTCTTCTTCTCCGGTGGCCGTGAAGAGCCGTTCCCGGGGGAGGAGCGCATCCTGATCCCGTCGCCGAAAGTCGCCACCTACGACCTGCAGCCGGAAATGAGCGCTCCGGAAGTTACCGACAAGATCGTCGACGCCATCGAAAACCTGCGTTACGACGTGATCATCGTCAACTACGCCAACGGCGACATGGTCGGCCACAGCGGTGTGTTCGCCGCCGCGGTGAAAGCCGTGGAATGCCTGGACCTGTGCGTCGGGCGCATCGTCGATGCCCTGGAAAAGGTGGGAGGCGAAGCCCTGATCACTGCGGACCACGGCAACGTCGAGCAGATGTCCGATGCCTCCACCGGCCAGGCCCACACTGCCCACACCACCGAGCCGGTGCCCTTCATCTATTACGGCAAGCGCGCCCTGAAAGTCCGCGAAGGCGGGGTGCTGGCGGATGTGGCGCCCACCATGCTCAAGCTGCTGGATCTGCCTCAGCCCGAGGAAATGACCGGCACCTCGATCCTGGTCGACCCCGCGCACTAAACCGCCAGATCGCCGTTGCATGAAAACGCCCGATGCAGTCCATCGGGCGTTTTTCATTGCGGCCTTGCCATGCTCAAGGCGCAAGATCCTGGCAGCGGCACCAGAAAAACACCTGCCACTTACTGAATAATGATTATCGTTATCAGAAATGCCCGCAGAGAGAATCCCCATGCACAAGACGGCTACGCTGCTTCTAGCCTCCCTCCTGTCAGGCTGCGCAAGCCAGGCCCCTGCTCAACAGTCGGCAGATCCCAGGGTCAGTACGCTGGAACAGCAGCACACCCGGGTGGCCATGGATCCGCTGACCGCCGACAAATTGCGCGCGCTGTTGGAGATCAAGCCCCCGCAGCAGGCTGGCGACATCGGGCAGATGAACGACCTGATCTCGCGGGAGTTCCTGCACACCCCTTATGCGCCGAACAAGCTGCAAGGCTCTGCAACCCAGGCCGAGAAACTGGTGGTGGACTTCAGAGGCCTGGACTGCTTCACCTACCTGGATTACGTCGAGGCATTGCGCCAGTCCCACGATGAAGCCGGCTTCCTCAACAACCTGGTGCAGATTCGCTACGTCAACGGCGATATCAACTTCCTCAACCGCCGCCACTTCTTCAGCGACTGGGCCCAGGCCGGACAGCCCCTGGCCGATGACGTCACCGCCCTGCTGGGGGCCGATGCGGTGACCGTCGCCAAGCACCTCAATCAGAAGGCCGATGGCGGCCATTACCTGTCGGGCCTGCCCGTGGCCGAACGCGACATCACCTACATTCCCAGCGCGCGGATTGACCAGCATGTGCTCAGCCACCTGCGCACCGGCGACTACATCGGTATCTACACCCCGCTCTCGGGCCTGGACGTCACCCACACCGGGTTGTTCATCAGAACCGCCCGGGGGCCCGTCCTGCGCAATGCGTCCTCGAAGCAGAACCAGCGCGTGGTGATCGACTCGCCGTTCATGGAATACGTCCGCGCTGTCCCGGGAATCGTGGTCCTGCGCGCCCGGCAAACCGACCTGTCAGGTCATGCATCGGCCTCGGAGCGCAGCGCTCAGGCGCCGCAGCATCCATCTCACTCACAAGCGCCTGGCTGATCACGCCGGAAATCGGCGGCGTGCTGATAGCAAATGGCCCAATAACCGCCCGGAAACGGCTTTTTATGACGAACGCCGCAAAGCAGTTGGCTTTGAGGCGTTTTTTTTGCCGCGATGGGCGGGCATACTAGGCCGTCCCTTTCCCTGGTGTCGCCCGCCTCTATGCTTCGCGCCCTGATTACCCTTGCTCTGATCTGCCTGCTCCAACCGGCTTTTGCCGATGAGCGCGCGCAAACCCAACAACAGTTGGACGCCACGCGTCAGGACATTGCCGAGCTGAAGAAACTGCTGGGCAAGCTGCAGGAAGAAAAATCCGGGGTGCAGAAAGAACTGCGCGGCACCGAAACCGAAATGGGCAAGCTGGAAAAGCAGGTCGAAGCCCTGCAGAAAGAGCTGAAGAAAAGCGAAGCCGAGCTGCAGCGACTCGATGAGGAGAAAAAAAAACTCCAGAGCGCGCGCACTGAACAACAGCGACTGATCGCCATCCAGGCCCGCGCGGCCTACCAGAACGGGCGCCAGGAATACCTCAAGCTGCTGCTCAACCAGCAGAATCCGGAAAAATTCGCCCGCACCCTGACCTACTACGACTACCTGAGCCAGGCGCGCCTGGAGCAGTTGAAGAACTTCAACGAAACCCTGCGCCAGCTGGCCAATGTGGAAAAGGACATTTCCCTGCAGCAGGCCCAGTTGCTGGTGCAGAAAAGCAGCCTCGATACCCAGCGCGAAGAACTCGACAAGGTGCGCAAGGAGCGGCAACTGGCGCTGGCCAAGCTCAATGACGACGTGAAGGCCCGGGACGACAAGCTCAAGGCCCGCGAACAGGACCACGCCGACCTGGCCAAGGTCCTCAAAACCATTGAAGAAACCCTGGCCCGCCAGGCCCGCGAGGCAGAGGAAGCGCGCCAGAAAGCGCTGATCGCCCAGCAGGAAGCCGAAAAAAAGCGTTTGCGTGAGGCCCAGACCGAAGCCAGCGACGCGCCGCGCAAGCCCGCAAGATCAAGCCCTGGCGCCCTGGTTTCCAGCGCCGGCCCATCCTTTGGCGGAGCATTTGCCGCGGCCCGGGGAAAACTTCCATGGCCGGTTGATGGTCGATTGCTGGCGCGCTTTGGTGAAACCCGAGGCGACGACTCCCGCTCCAAGTGGGACGGGGTGATGATCAGCGCCGCCGCCGGCAGCCAGGTGCACGCCGTGCACGGTGGCCGGGTGGTGTTCGCCGACTGGCTGCGCGGCGCCGGCCTGCTGGTGATCCTCGATCACGGCAACGGCTACCTGAGTCTCTACGGGCACAACCAGACCCTGCTCAAGGAAGCCGGTGATGTGGTCAAGGCCGGAGAGTCCATCTCCACCGTGGGTAATAGTGGCGGACAGGACACTCCTGCGCTGTACTTTGCAATTCGTCAGCAGGGCCGCCCCAGCGACCCGGCACAGTGGTGCCACGCGCAAGGATAAGCGCCGCATCTAAATTAGGAGTTCGTTCGACATGCTGCATTTGTCCCGCCTTACCTCGCTGGCCCTGACGATCGCCCTGGTGATCGGAGCGCCTCTGGCGTTTGCCGCCGAAACCGCTCAATCAGCGACCGCCGCGACCACCAAGGCGCCTTTGCCGCTGGAAGAACTGCGCACCTTTGCCGAGGTCATGGACCGGATCAAGGCAGCCTATGTCGAACCCGTGGACGACAAGACCCTGCTGGAGAATGCCATCAAGGGCATGCTCAGCAACCTCGACCCACACTCGGCCTATTTGGGCCCGGAAGACTTCGCCGAGCTGCAGGAAAGCACCAGCGGCGAATTCGGTGGCCTGGGCATTGAAGTCGGTGCCGAAGACGGCTTTATCAAAGTGGTGTCGCCGATTGACGACACCCCGGCCTCCAAGGCCGGGATCCAGGCCGGCGACCTGATCGTCAAGATCAACGGCCAGCCGACCCGCGGCCAGACCATGACCGAAGCCGTGGACAAGATGCGCGGCAAGATCGGCCAGAAAATCACCCTGACCCTGGTGCGCGACGGCGGTACGCCATTCGACGTGACCCTGGCCCGCGCCACCATCCAGGTGAAGAGCGTGAAGAGCCAGCTGCTGGAGTCGGGCTACGGCTACATCCGCATCACCCAGTTCCAAGTCAAGACCGGCGAGGAAGTCTCCAAGGCCCTGGCCAAGCTGCGCAAGGACAACGGCAAGAAGCTCAACGGCATCATCCTCGACCTGCGCAACAACCCGGGCGGCGTGCTGCAGGCGGCGGTGGAAGTGGTCGACCACTTCATCACCAAGGGCCTGATCGTCTACACCAAGGGCCGTATCGCCAACTCCGAGCTGCGCTTCTCCGCCACCGGCAAGGACGAAAGCGAAGCCGTGCCGATGGTGGTGCTGATCAACGGCGGCAGCGCCTCGGCTTCGGAAATCGTCGCCGGCGCCCTGCAGGACCAGAAACGCGCGGTGCTGATGGGCACCACCAGCTTCGGCAAGGGCTCGGTGCAGACTGTGCTGCCGCTGAACAACGACCGCGCGCTGAAGATCACCACCGCCCTGTACTTCACCCCCAACGGGCGTTCGATCCAGGCCCAGGGCATCGTTCCGGACATCGAAGTGCGCCGCGCCAAGATCACCAGCGAGGCCCAGGACGGCGAGTACTTCAAGGAAGCCGACCTGCAGGGTCACCTGGGCAACGGCAACGGCGGCGCCGACAAGCCGAGCGGTTCGGCCAGCAAGGCCAAGCCGATGCCGCAGGATGACGACTACCAGCTGGCCCAGGCCCTGAGCCTGCTCAAAGGGCTGAGCATCACCCGCGGCAAGTGATTGAACCCTTCGCCGGCAAGCCGGCTCCTACAGGAGCCGGCTTGTGTAGGAGCTGGCTTGCCAGCGAAGCGCCCGCCAGGGCGCCCATCCCTTGAAGGCCCGACTCCGATCCCCATGATTTCCCGCCGCTTACCTCTGTTCCCCTCGCTCCGCACCACGCTGCTGGCCCTGCTGAGCCTCTTGCCCCTGGCCCCCCAAGCCGCCGAACCCAGCGCCAGCGCGCCAAAGGCCTACCTGAGCCTGATCATCGACGACCTCGGCCAGAACCTGCCTCGCGACCGCCGCGTGCTGGCCCTGCCCGGCCCGGTGACCACGGCGATCATGCCCGACACGCCCCATGCCGCCGAATTCGCCCGCGAGGCTCATAGCGCCGGCAAGATCGTCATCCTGCACATGCCCATGGACCCGGCCACCGGCCCCTTCGCCTGGCACCCCGAGCTGCCCATCGAAGAGCTGCAAAAGCGCCTGGACGCCGCCTTCCAGGCCGTGCCCTACACCAGCGGCATCAACAACCACATGGGCAGCCGCATGACCGCCCAACCGCAAGCCATGGCCTGGCTGATGGCCGACTTGCAGCGACGCCACAAGTTCTTCGTCGACAGCCGCACCAGCGCCCAGACCGTCGCCGCCGCCCAAGCGCAGAAAATCGGCCTGGCCAGCGTTTCCCGGGATGTCTTCCTGGACGACGAGCGGACTGAAGCGGCCATCAGCCAACAGTTGCAGACCGCGATCAAGCTCGCGCACAAACAGGGCTCGGCGGTAATGATCGGCCACCCTTATCCACAGACCCTGGCGGTGCTCGAACGCGAACTACCCAAGCTCAAGGCCCAGGGCATCGAGTGGATCGATATCAAGTCGATGATCAGCCTGCGCAGCAACGAAGCCATGGCCGGGCATGGCAAGAACGGCAGGTACAGATAGGGCAGCGGCAAGCCTCAAGCTGCAAGCCAAAGCCAAAGCGCCGCCGACCTGCTGCTACTTGTAGCTTGCTGCTTGCAACTTGCCGCTGATCTAGAGATAACGGCCCATGATTTCTTCCACCAGGCCCTCGGCGCGCATCGCGTCCAGGGCCGCCTGGAGCTTGGCCACCACCTCATCGGACACGTCCTTGTTCAAGGCCAGGTAAAGCTCGGCGCTGTTGAAGCGCAGCACGGTCTTGAGGCCGTTGATGCCTTCCTGCTTGGCCAGGTAACGACCGGCCGGGTCGCCAGTGGCCCAGAGGTCGATCTGGCCCGCCACCAGCTTTTTGGCGTTGTCCTGGTCCCGCAGCACCACTTGGGGGGCCAGGCCCTGCTTGGTCAGCGTCTCGGCGATGGCATCACCCTTGTAGGCGCCGATCTTGTATTTGCGCGCCTGCTCCAGGGATTCGAGGGTGATCTTGCTGCCGGCCTTGGCCAGCATGATCCAGTCATCCGGACCGATGGGACCGACCCACTTGAACAGTGGCTCGCGCTCCGGCAGCCGGGCCATGACGAACACCCCATAACCCGGTTGCTCCAGGGCCATTTTGTAGATGCGCTCCCAAGGGAAACGCAGGGTCAGGCTGTAATTGATCCCGGCGCGCTTGAACATTTCGCGGACGATATCCACGGCGATGCCGTCGATGTTCTCGCCTTGCGCGAAGTTCTTGCCGTTCTTGGCCATGTTGTAGGGAGGGAAGTTTTCCGTCAGCAGCACCAGGGAGGTGTCGGCGGGTTCAGCGGCGCGGGCCAGCGTGCTCAGGAGCAAGGTCGCGCTGGCGACAACCACAAGAAGACGTTTGAACATGACGGGTTACCAGAATCCATGGCGTGCTCAAGAGTGCCGCGAGCACGCCATGCTGTCCAGTGGCTATCGCACCACGATCCCGCGCTGCGCCATGTAGGCCTTGGCCTCGGGAACCGTGTATTCGCCGAAGTGGAAAATACTCGCCGCCAGCACCGCGCTGGCGTGGCCTTCGAGGATGCCGTCGGCCAGATGCTGGAGGTTGCCGACGCCGCCGGAGGCGATGACCGGGATTCCCAGGGCATCGCTGATGGCCCGGGTTACGCCCAGGTCGAAGCCGTTTTTCATGCCGTCCTGATCCATGCTGGTGAGCAGGATCTCGCCGGCGCCCAGGCCTTCCATCTTCTTCGCCCACTCCACCGCGTCCAGCCCTGTGGGTTTGCGCCCGCCATGGGTGAAGATTTCCCAGCGCGGGGTTTCGCCCGGGCCCGAGACTTTCTTCGCGTCGATGGCGACCACGATGCATTGAGAACCAAAGTGCTGCGCCGCTTCACCGACAAACTCGGGGTTGAACACCGCCGCGGTGTTGATCGAAACCTTGTCCGCACCGGCATTGAGCAGGTTGCGGATGTCCTGCACGGTGCGCACGCCACCGCCCACGGTCAGCGGGATGAACACCTGGCTGGCCATGCGCTCGACGGTATGCAAGGTGGTATCGCGACCATCGACGCTGGCGGTGATGTCGAGGAAGGTGATCTCGTCGGCACCCTGCTCATCGTAGCGACGGGCGATTTCCACCGGATCGCCGGCATCGCGGATGTTCTCGAACTTGACGCCCTTGACCACCCGGCCGTTGTCCACGTCCAGGCAAGGGATGATGCGTTTGGCTAAGGCCATGGGCTTAATCTCCGATTAAGAGTTGCAAGCTGCAAGCAACAAGCGGCCAGTCAGAGCCGATCGCAGTCGGGCTTTGACTTGCCGCTTGCAGCTTATGACTTGCAGCTGGCCGAGTAGCCATCACAAAAGGCCTGGGCTTCCGCCACATCCAGCGTGCCCTCGTAAATCGCACGGCCGGTGATGGCACCGATGATTCCCGGGGCCTTGGCATCCAGCAGGGCCTTGATGTCGCCCAGGTTGTGGATACCACCGGAGGCGATCACCGGGATTCGGGTGGCCGCCGCCAAGGCCGCGGTGAACGGCACGTTGCAGCCCTGCATCATGCCGTCTTTGGCGATGTCGGTATAAACGATGGCGGACACGCCGTCGGCTTCGAAGCGCTTGGCCAGGTCGATCACCTGCACGCTGCTGACTTCAGCCCAGCCGTCGGTGGCGACGAAACCATCCTTGGCATCCAGGCCGACGATGACCTTGCCCGGGAACGCGCGGCAGGCCTCGGCAACGAACTCCGGCTCCTTGACCGCCTTGGTGCCGATGATCACGTAGCTCACGCCGGCCTTGACGTAGTGCTCGATGGTTTCCAGGGAACGGATGCCACCGCCGATCTGGATCGGCAGGTTCGGGTAGCGCTTGGCAATCGCGGTCACCACCTCGCCATTGACCGGCTGGCCTTCGAAGGCACCGTTCAGGTCCACCAGATGCAGACGACGGCAACCCCCTTCGACCCACTTGGCAGCCATGCTCACCGGATCATCGGAGAACACCGTGGAATCTTCCATACGGCCCTGACGCAGACGTACACAGGCACCGTCTTTAAGATCGATAGCGGGAATAATCAGCATGCTTTTTCCTTCGTCAAAAGAGCTGCAAGCTGCAAGCCATAAGCTGCAAGCGCGCACGCGTGTCTACTTCTTGCAGCTTGCAGCTTGAAGCTTTCAGCTGCTCTTCTCTAATGCCCATAGGTCGCTTTCGATGCTTTCGAACCTCTCTTTGAGGTGGGTCTGCACATCGAAAATCGCCCGGTTGTAATAGTGCGGAGCAATTTCCCGGGTAAAGAGTTCAAGAATCTCCGCCGCCTCGAACGAGCCCAGGTCGAGCTCGAAGCGCTCCTCCATGAAGCGCTTGATCTTGTGCGTCGCCTCACTCTCCTGTTCGGCAGTGAGGCTCAGGATCGGCGGCTTGGATTTCTTGATCGCCATTTACCAGCGACCGTCCCAGGCGGCGAAGTTCTGCAGCAACTGCAGGCCGTGGGTGTGGCTCTTCTCCGGGTGGAACTGCACGGCGAAACGCGAGCCATCGGCCAGCGCCGCGGCAAAGTCCACCCCGTAGTGCCCGCTGCCCACCACCTGCCGCGCGTTGCCGGCATTGATGTAGTAGCTGTGCACGAAGTAGAAGCGCGCCCGGTCCGCGATGTTGTGCCACAGCGGGTGATCCACTGCCTGCTTCACCTCGTTCCAGCCCATATGCGGCACCTTCAGGTGCTCGCCGTCCTCGATCAGGCCCTTGCCGAAGAACTTCACCTGGCCGGGAAACAGGCCGATGCAGTCAACGCCCTCGTTCTCTTCGCTGTGGTCGAGCAAGGCTTGCATGCCCACGCAGATCCCAAGGAACGGCCGATCCTGGCTGACTTCACGTACCAGGGCGTCGAAGCCCAGGCGACGGATCTCGGCCATGCAGTCGCGAATCGCGCCCACACCGGGAAACACCACCCGATCGGCTTCGCGAATCACGCTGGCATCGCTGGTGATCAGTACCTTGCCGGCACCCACGTGCTCCAGGGCCTTGGCCACCGAGTGCAGGTTGCCCATGCCGTAGTCGATAACGGCGACGGTCTGCATTACAGCACGCCCTTGGTGGACGGCATCTGGCCGGCCATGCGCTCGTCCAGTTCCACCGCCATGCGCAGTGCGCGGCCGAAGGCCTTGAACACCGTCTCGATCTGGTGGTGCGTGTTGGTGCCGCGCAGGGTGTCGATGTGCAGGGTCACGTTGGCGTGGTTGACGAAGCCCTGGAAGAACTCCTGGAACAGGTCAACGTCGAAACCGCCGACGGTGGCGCGAGTGAAGGGTACGTGCATCTGCAGGCCGGGACGGCCGGAGAAGTCGATCACCACGCGGGACAGAGCTTCGTCCAGCGGCACATAGGCGTGGCCGTAGCGACGGATGCCCTTCTTGTCGCCGATGGCCTTGCTGAACGCCTGGCCGAGGGTGATACCGACATCCTCCACGGTGTGGTGGTCGTCGATATGCAGGTCACCCTTGCTTTCGATGTCCAGGTCGATCAGCCCGTGCCGGGCGATCTGGTCCAGCATGTGCTCAAGGAAAGGCACGCCGATATCGAATCGGGCCTTTCCGGTGCCATCCAGGTTGATCGAGGCTTTGATCTGGGTTTCCAGAGTGTCGCGCTCGACAGATGCCTTACGTTCGGCCATCACCAGCTCCGCAAAATCATTGGGCGAAAAAGGCGAATAGTATAGGCCCGACGGCGGCCAAACAGAAACACGCTGGACAATATCCTGACGGGCGCCAGCCAACAAACACGGGGCTGTACCTGTCATGACAAGCGCTGATGCGCTCGCCGGCAAGCCGGCTCCTATGCAGGAGCTGGCTTGCCGGCGAAGCCCTTAATGGAACAGCACTGCGGTCTTCTGCAGAGTCACCCACACGCCCCAGGCCAGCGGAATGCCCACCACCAGCCAGGCAGCGACCACCAGCGGCAGGCTGGCGGACGACGCTTTCCACTCCAGCACGACGCTGCTGTCGGCGCCCTTGTCGTGGCCCAGGGCCTGTTCGGCCGCCAGTTGCTCGTCGGTCATGAAGTACTTGTCGGCCACCGGACGCACCAGCAGGTTGCACAAGAAGCCCAGCACCAGCAAGCCGGCGAGGATGTACAGGGTGATGTCATAGGCCGCGGCGCGCTCGACGCCGATGCTCAGCTGGTACTCGCGCAGGTAGTTCACCAGCACCGGGCCCAGCACCCCCGCCGCCGCCCAGGCAGTCAGCAGGCGACCGTGGATCGCACCCACCATCTGCGTGCCGAACAGGTCCGCCAGGTAGGCCGGCACCGTGGCGAAACCACCGCCGTACATCGACAGGATGATGCAGAACGCCGCCACGAACAGGGCGATATTGCCCAGGTGACCGAGGTTCGGAATCAGCGCGTACAGGGCAAAGCCCAGGGCGAAGAACACGAAATAGGTGTTCTTGCGGCCCAGGTAGTCGGAGAACGACGCCCAGAAGAACCGCCCGCCGATGTTGAACAGGCTCAACAGACCGGTGAAGCCAGCCGCGATGGCGGCGATCTGCGCCAGTTGCCCGGCATCCAGCTGGCTGAAGGTCAGGCCATTGCCCAGCAGCTTGCCGGCGAACACTTCCTGCAGCAGCGGCGAAGCCATGCCGAGGATGCCGATACCCGCCGATACGTTAAGGCACAGCACCAGCCAGACCAGGCGGAACTGCGGGGTCTTCCAGGCCACGTTCACGTGCACATGGCGGTGGGTGATCATCGCGTTGGCGGCTTTCTTCGCCGGCGCGGTCCAGCCTTCAGGCTTCCAGCCGGTAGGCGGGACCCGGTACGCCAGGGCGCCGCCGATCATGAACACGAAGTAGATCGCGGCCATCACCAGGAAGCTCTGCCACACGCCGACGCTGGTCGGGGTGGCGAAGTGGCTCATCAGCGCCGCCGCCAGGGGCGCGCCGACCATGGCGCCGCCGCCGAACCCCATGATCGCCATGCCGGTGGCCATGCCGCGCTTGTCCGGGAACCACTTGATCAGGGTCGATACCGGAGAGATGTAGCCCAGGCCCAGACCGATACCGCCGATGACCCCGGAGCCGATCCACATCAGCCAGATCTGGTGGGTATAAACCCCCAGCGCCGAGATCAACAGGCCGCCGCACCAGCACAGCGCCGAAACCACACCGGCCTTGCGCGGCCCGGCATGTTCCAGCCAGCCACCCCAGATCGCCGCCGAACAGCCGAGGAAGATGAAGAACAGGGTGTAGATCCAGCCGAGCATGGAGATCGGCCAGTCGCACTGGGACGAAAAGATCTGCGCGATGAAGCCCATGTCCGGTGCGCACGCCACCGGCGCGCTGATGCCCAGCGCCTTGGACAGCGGCAACCAGAACACCGAGAAGCCGTAGGCCATGCCGATGCACAAGTGGATGGCCAGAGCGGCCGGTGGAACCAGCCAGCGGTTGAAGCCGGGCTTGGCGATGATGCGTTCCTTGGACAAGAACGCTGGCTGAGCGCCCGAACTGGCGGACGCGATGCTGGAGCTCATGGTTGTTTCCCCCAATTATTAGAATTGTTCATCGGCCACTCCTCTGCGGCGACCTTGGCCCATGGGCACGGTCGTTTTATGAGTAAAGCTGCCTTTTTGCAGACGCGACAATAAGTCGCGGAAGGACGGACGAACCGCGAGAGGTTACCATTTGCGACACATTAAAAAACCAAACTGACCTCACCTTTTTTCCGGCAACTGCGTTGCCCGAAAGCCGGGCCAGAGGCAAAAAGAGCACCGCCAAAACGAAAAAACCTCTGACCGCAATGGGTGACCAGTCGCCAGGTTCAGAGCGCTATACTCCCCGGCTAAATTTTGAATTCGACATACAAAGGACTCGCCCATGAAAGCGTTCGGCAAAATCCTGGGTCTGGTAATTCTCGGGCTGTTGCTGATCATCGTGGCTCTGGGCTTCGCCCTGACCCACCTGTTTGATCCCAACGACTACAAAGACGAGATTCGCCAGATTGCCCGCGACAAGGCCCACATCGAGCTGACGCTCAATGGCGATATCGGCTGGAGCCTGTTCCCCTGGCTCGGCCTGGAACTGCACGATGCCGGAGTGGCCACCCTGGCCAACCCGACCCAGCCCTTTGCCGACCTGCAGATGCTCGGCCTGTCGGTGCGCGTCCTGCCGCTGCTGCGCCGTGAAGTGCAGATGAGCGATGTACGGGTCGAAGGCCTGAACCTGCGCCTGACCCGCAACAAGGATGGCCACGGCAACTGGCAGGATATCGGCAAGGCCGCGCCGGCCGACAAGCAGGCCGAGACCCCGGCCACCAGCACTGGCGAAGCAAGCCAGCCCGGCAGCAGCCCGGACAAGTCGTCACAGCCGATCCGCCTGGACATCGACAGCCTGACCGTGAACAACGCCCGGGTTGAATACAACGATGAACAGACTGACAAGCAGTTCACCGCCGAAAGCATCCAACTGAGCACCGGGCCGATTCACGAAGCCAGCAACACTCCGGTCAAGCTCACCGCCTTCCTCGCCAGCAGCCAGCCCGCTGTGCGCGTGCGCACCGAACTCAATGGCGAACTGCGCTTCGACCGCGCCCTGCAGCGCTATCAGTTCGAGGACATGCGCCTGTCCGGCGAGGCCACCGGTGATCCGTTGCAGGGCAAGACCGTGACCTTCGCCGCCCAGGGCCAACTGCTGTTGGACAAGGCCGCCAACGTCGGCCAGTGGACCGGCCTCAAAGTCTCCCTCAACCAGCTGCGCGCCCTGGGCGAACTGAAGGTCAACGACCTGGACAAGACCCCGCAGATCAGCGGCGGGATTTCCATCGCCCAGTTCGACCTGGCGAAATTCGTCGACAGCATCGGCCAGACCCTGCCAGCCATGGCCGAGGGCAGCCTGAGCAAGGTCGAGCTGGTCAGCCGCCTGCAAGGCACGCCCAGCAGCCTGGCCCTGGAAGACCTGAACCTGAAGCTCGACGACAGCAGCTTCAACGGCCGCCTGGCGATCGAGGACTTCGACAAGCAATCGCTGCGCGCCCAGCTCAAGGCCGACACCTTCAATGTCGACCGCTACCTGCCGCCCAAGTCCGCCGCCGCCAACAGCGCCGCCACCGCGCGCAAGGCCGAAGTGCAGAGCAGCGAAGCCGACGCCATGGCCGGCGCCGGCACCACGCCGCTGCCCAACTCGCCGACCAAGGGCGCCTGGAGCACCGAAAAACTGCTACCGGTGGAGCGCCTGAGCAAGCTCGACATCGACGCCGACCTGAGCTTCGGCCAGCTGACCCTGGACAAACTGCCGATTCAAAATGCCGCACTCAAGGCCAGCGGCCAGGGCGGCCTGCTGAAGCTGTCCAGCCTGCGCGGCGAGCTGTACAACGGCAGTTTCGAAGCCAGCGGCAACCTCGATGTGCGCCAGAGCACACCGCAGTTGAACCTGCAGACCAAGATCAACCGGGTGCCGGTGGAACGCATCCTCGAAAGCCAGGGCCAGACGCCTCCGGTCAAAGGCCTGGTGACCCTGAACAGCAACCTCAGTGGCAGCGGCAACAGCCAGAAAGCACTGATCGACAGCATCAACGGCACTGCCAGCTTCGTCATCAACAACGGCGTACTGCTCAACGCCAATATCGAACAGCAGCTGTGCCAGGGCATCGCCGTGCTCAACCGCAAAAACCTCACCAGCACCCCGCGGGGCAAGGACACCCCGTTCCAGGAACTCAAGGGCAACCTGACCCTGCGCAACGGCGTGGCCAGCAACCCGGACCTGAAAGTGCGCATCCCCGGCCTGAGCGTCAACGGCAATGGCGATATCGACCTGCGGGTACTGGGCATGGACTACCGGGTCGGCATCGTCGTCGAGGGCGACCTCAGCGACAACCCGGACCCGGCCTGCCAAGTGGGCGAACGCTTTACCGGCATAGAGCTGCCATTGCGCTGCCGTGGCCCGCTGGAGCTGGGGGCCAAGGCCTGCCGCCTGGACAAGGACGGCCTGGGCCAGGTCGCGGCCAAGCTGGCCGGTGAGCGGTTGCAGCAGAAAATCGACGAAAAGCTGGGTGACAAGGTCAGCCCGGAACTGAAAAACGCGCTCAAGGGGCTGTTCAAACGATGAGAGCCGAGGCGTTTTCAACGGCGGTGCTGGACTGGTACGACCGCCACGGCCGTCATGACCTGCCCTGGCAGCAGGACATCAACCCGTATCGGGTGTGGGTCTCGGAGATCATGCTGCAACAGACCCAGGTCAGCACCGTGCTCAACTACTTTGACCGCTTCATGGCCTCGCTGCCCACGGTGCAGGCCCTGGCCGAGGCTCCGGAAGACGAAGTGCTGCACCTGTGGACCGGCCTGGGCTACTACACCCGGGCGCGCAACCTGCAAAAGACCGCGAAGATCGTCATGGCCGAATACGGCGGTGAGTTCCCCAGGGACGTGGAGAAACTCACCGAACTGCCGGGCATCGGCCTGTCCACCGCCGGCGCCATTGCCAGCATCAGCATGGGCCTGCGGGCGCCGATCCTCGACGGCAACGTCAAACGGGTGCTGGCACGCTTCACCGCCCAGGAGGGCTACCCGGGAGAACCCAAGGTGGCCAAGCAGTTGTGGGCCGCCGCGGAGCGTTTCACGCCCCATAGCCGGGTCAACCACTACACCCAGGCGATGATGGACCTGGGGGCGACCCTCTGCACCCGAAGCAAGCCCAGTTGCCTGCTGTGCCCCCTGGAGCGCGACTGCGAAGCCCACATGCTCGGCCTGGAAACCCGCTACCCGATTCCCAAGCCGCGCAAGGAGGTGCCGCAGAAGCGCACCCTGATGCCGCTGCTGGCCAACCGCGAAGGCGCCATCCTGCTTTACCGACGGCCCTCCAGCGGCCTCTGGGGCGGCTTGTGGAGCCTGCCGGAACTGGACGACCTGCAAGACATCCAGCACCTGGCGCTGCAGCACTCCCTGGAACTGGGCCAGCAACAGCAGATGCCCGGCCTGGTCCACACCTTCAGCCACTTCCAACTGGCCATCGAGCCCTGGCTGGTCCGGGTCGAAGAGTCGGCGCTGCACGTCGCCGAGGCCGACTGGCTCTGGTATAACCTCGCCACCCCGCCGCGCCTGGGCCTTGCCGCTCCGGTGAAGACACTGCTCAAACGCGCGGCCGAAGTCTTGAATGCAGGAGAGTCGTCATGACCCGCACCGTAATGTGCCGCAAATACCAGGAAGAACTGCCGGGCCTGGAACGCCCCCCCTACCCGGGCGCCAAGGGCCAGGACATTTTCGAACACGTCTCGGCCAAGGCCTGGGCCGACTGGCAGAAACACCAGACCCTGCTGATCAACGAAAAGCGCCTGAACATGATGAATGCCGAAGACCGCAAATATCTGCAGGGCGAGATGGACAAATTTTTCTCCGGCGAGGAATACGCCAAGGCCGAAGGCTACGTGCCGCCGGCGGAGTAAACCCACGGAAAATCGGGGGCGGAACGTAAGCGGCGGTAATAATTAAACTTTTTTTCAAAACTTGCTTGACGCCCCCCTGAAAAACCCGTTTAATGCGCCCCGTTGCCCAGATAGCTCAGTCGGTAGAGCAGGGGATTGAAAATCCCCGTGTCGGCGGTTCGATTCCGTCTCTGGGCACCACCTTCAGCTTTCAGGTGGTGTTTGCATCACGTGAAAGCAACCAGAAAACCCGCCTAGTGCGGGTTTTTTGTTGCCTGCAATTCAGCCCTTCCCTCCCCCCCCGCTCGACACCCCGGTCTTTTTTCCTGCACAACCAGGCCTCCGCACGACCATTACGCCGCCAACACAGCGCATCACGCTTCGGCTTTTCTCAAGCGTTCACTTAAGTGAAGAACCATTTCGAGATAATCATCTTTTGATATTCGAGCGGAACCCCTATAGAACAGGGCCTACAGCAGAAAAATCATAGATAATTTTTCCGGCCTTCGAGATGTTTGGACAATGCCTGCATTCTTCCATCACGACCTTGAGCTGCTAAATCCGTCCTTCGACTCCCATCTGGTGGACGTGCTCAGCGAGCTTGAGCACCTTCGGCGCTTGCGCTTGGAAGGCGATACGCCTCCTGCGGTGTTCTATCAGCTGAAATCCATCTTCCACATCCTGGAAAGCCTGGGCTCGGCGCGCATCGAGGGCAACCACACCACGCTTGCCGACTACATCGAGAGCAAGGTGGAAGGCACAGCCCAGGACACCGACCCGCTACGCGAAGTGGCGAACATCGAAAAAGCCATGGATTACATCGAGCAAACCATTGGCCCGGGAACACCCATCACCGAGCTCACCATCAGAGAGCTGCATGCGATGACCGTCCAGGACCTGGAGCGAGAGGGCGACAAGACGCCTGGAGCCTATCGCCGGGGGCCCGTACAGATCGCTCAGGCCACACACCTGCCTCCCGACGCCCTGATGGTGCCCAGCTACATGCAAGAGCTGGTGGAGTTCGTCAATCGGGAGGACCTGCCCAAATACGACCTGATGAAAGTGGCCCTGACCCATCACCGGTTTGCCTGGATTCATCCATTTGGCAACGGCAACGGCCGCGTGGTGCGCCTCCTGACTTATGCACAGCTGATGAAATATGGCTTCAACGTCGATACGGGTGGCCGCGTACTCAACCCCACAGCTGTTTTCTTCAATGACCGGGAACGTTACTACGCCATGCTCGCCACCGCGGACCCAGGCACCAAGGCCGGGCTGGAGACCTGGTGCACCTACGTTCTGGAGGGCATCAGGGACGACCTTGAGAAGGTCAACCGCCTCACCGACTATCGCCACCTGGCCCGGCACATACTGGCTCCCGCTATTACCTTTGCCCGGGATCGGCAATGGATCACGGCAGCGGAAGAAACCGTACTGGCCACAACGATCAAGTCGGGCGTTGTCAAATCGAGCGACATCGCCCATGCACTGCCCAAGCTGACCGCCGGGCAAAGGACTTACCAGATCAAGAAACTGGTGGACCAAGGCATGCTATTGCCCATCAGCGCCAAGGCCCGGCAATACACCATCGGTTTCTCCAACAGCTACCTCATCAGAGGCATGATCAAGGCGCTCCGCGAACAAGGGTTCATACCGGCACCGCTTGAGGCGCCATGAAAGGCCCTCAGGCTCTGCGAGGGCGACCAGAATCAAACTGATCCTGGCCGTACCCACGCGCACTGCCCGCGCCGATCAGAAGGCCTTATCCGCCCGTTCCATCGCCTGCCCCTGGGCCACATCGAGCAGGGCCACGCCGTCGCCGAGCAACAGCGAGGCGATGTCGGCAATCTGGAACAGGTCGCTGGCGTCAGCCGTTTGCGCGGTCATGCAGGACAGGCTGTTCATCAGCTTGTGCAGGGCACGTATGCGCTGATCGGCGCAGGCCAGAAGTTCGACCAGCGGCGCATGGGGATTGATCAGCAGGACGGGGTTGTCCGCTGGCGTGTGCGGAAGAGGGATATATCCGTTCATTGATGTAGCTCCGTGCGTTAGGGAAGCCCCCCCCAAGCTCTCCTACAAGCTGGGTGGCAGCTGTACGCGGGGTAGGAGACCGGTCGCACAACCCGGCCACGCCGAAGCGTGCCCGCGCACAGCCGCCATAAAACACAGGGCAGCAAGAAGCGCCCAAGAAGAACTGGGCGCCTGTGCACGGTGCGACTCTCGGGCTCCTACACCCGGCCGCTGATTTGGCAGCGACCGGCGCAGAGTAAAGAGCAGGTCGGGTCAGCGCAAGCCCTGACCTGGTGACTGAAAGTAACCAGCCGACTCAATGCCGGTGCCGATGATGAACATCGGGAAAGTGCGCATGGCTATGCCGGATCGGCGCGTGCTCATGAGGGTGGCTGTGGGGCTCCGTACCGTCCCACTCAAAGTCATGTTGATGCTGGTGGTGCTCGTCGTGCCGGTGGCAATGGCTGTGCGTCAGGGGCTCATGCTGATGCTCGTGGGCATGATGCTCCAGCAGGTGAATCCAGACGCCGATGGCCATCAGTGCCGCCGCCACCATGAACCATAGGGAAACCGACTCGCCGAGGATCAGAATCGACAGCGCCGCGCCAAGAAAGGGCGCCGTGGAAAAATAGGCCCCAGTGCGCGCACTGCCCAACCCTCGCAGGGCCAGGACGAACAACACCAGGCTCACGCCATAGCCCAGGAACCCCACCAGGAGTATCGACCCCAACGTGGCGACGGCGGGCAGTTGCGCACCGATCAGCAGCGCCAGGCCGGCATTGACCACACCCGCCACCACCCCCTTGCTGCCGGCGATGAACAACGCATCGGACGCCGAGACCTTGCGGGTCAGGTTGTTATCGATGGCCCAGCACAGGCAGGCGAAGGCCACGGCCAGCGGCCCCAGCCAGCCATCAGTAGCGGCATGCTGCTGCGGCCATGACAGGACGACTCCGCCCAACACGATGGCGAGCATGCCGATGACGATCCGGCGATCGACGTTCTCCTTGAACACCAGCCACGCCAGCACCGCCGTGAGCACCGACTCCAGGTTGAGCATCAACGAGGCCGTCGCACCCGCAGTTCGTGTCAAACCGAACATCAGGGCAACCGGTGCCAGCACGCCGCCAAAGAAGATGGCTCCCATCAGCCATGGCCACTCGCGCACCGTCAGCCCCGAACGTCGCCAACCTCGATCCCGAGCGAAACGAACAATGGCCAGGCCGAGGCCACTGCCCAGGTACAAAACCCCAGCCAGGAGCATCGGCGGAACACCCACCCCCAACAGCTTGGCCAAGGGCGTGCTGGCACCGAACAAGGCGGCGGCGGCCAAGGCATAGAGAACACTCGGATTCATATTCGGATCGCCTTTCAGGCTCGCGGCATGCGGTGGTGCATGATGGCGCTGCCCGTGTGGAAATGATGTGAATCCCCTGCAACGGACCAGCGCATGCCCCCCCCTTTTCTGCCCGCCAATAGAAAAAACCCTGGATCATTCGATCCAGGGTCTTTCAGGCCTGGAATTGGGCATTGTCCCCGCTCAACGCCGGGCAACACCCCTGCCTTCACTCAGTAGGCGTCACTCCAGTGAAGGTTGAGGTCACGCGTGGCAGCCATTCGCGTATCGACCATGCTGTGTTGCGCATGCCCGTTGCGAGTGGTGACGACCTGGTATTTTCCGGCCGGCAACTGCACATAGACGAACGGGCCCACCTGGTTCAGGTTCAGCACCGACCGCCCTTGCAGGTTCTGAATCGCCACATCGATATCCGAGGTGTATTGGTTTTGCGGTCCCACGGAAAAGATCATGTGCAGGTTGTAACCCTTGACCAGCTGGATAGCCCGCGACTCGTCCAGGCCGATACCGCCGCAAAGGTAGGTGATGCCATTCTGCTGTTGCGGCTCCAACTGCACGCCGGCCGGATCGATCGGCTCGCTGCTGATGCTGGCGGACTGCAGGCCAAGTGGCGTCACTGACAACAACACCGCCACAACGCCGGATATGACACTCACAGGAAAGGATTTCATGATGACCACTCCCGGGTTCGTCTCGAACCGGTGAACAGAACATCACCGCCATATCTTCAGCCCCAGGATGGCGGTGACTGGGTCTCCCCTACTGTCTCTGAATGACCAGCCTCTCTCAGGCAAGCGGCCTTGCGCTTGCAGCTCCTGTTTTCAGTGTATGCCGCGACAGAGAGCGGTTTAGATCGATTCGGCGTGAAGCCTTTAACCAAAGGAATCTAGGCTCGCCAACTCGGATACCTTGCCCGCCCAGTCACTTCGTCACTGCGAACTGGCGTCCATCAACACCTTGAGCGCCGCATCGGCCTCGGCACGCTGGGCCTTGGTGGGCTTATCGGCAAATCGGCTGCGCTGCTTATCGAGGGTCAGGTAGGCGTTATCGCCATCACCCCAGATGTAGGAATAGATCAGCAGGAAACTGTCGGAATCGGGCTGGCAGTAAGGGGCAACGCTGCGCAGCGGCGCCAGCAGCTGGATCATCTCGCCATAGTTGTCGGTGAACTCCAGCAGGGCGAACTGCCAGCGGCCGGTCTGTGGGTCATAGCGAGAAGTACCGCCCGCTCCCGTCCACATCTGCGCCACTTCCTGCAGGCTCTTCGCACCGGAGTCCTGCAACCACTCGGCACCGACCCGGGCCGAGCCGTACATGTCCTTGCTGTCGAACCACTTCTGCCAATCGCTGTAGGAAATCGCCGGGCGTGGCGGCGCAGCCATGGCCTTGGCGTACTGCTCGGGGGTCATGCTGCAACGCAGATACACCGAGGAAGGCTCGCTCGCCTGTACCTGCCCGGTCGCTGCCAATAGCGCCGCCAGCGCCAGCCCTGTCCGTGAGCGAAATTGCATGGTTGTCGTTCCTGATCGATCAAAAAAAGGTCGCCAGCATACGCCGGCCTACAAGCTCAAGCAGGCGCCTGCGCCGCCTGCCAATGCTTCATCTCCTCGGCAATAAAGTGCTGCACCAGATCGCTGTACAGCTTCTCGATGGCATCCGCGCTCAGGCCTTCGGCCTCGGCCCATTGGCGGCGGGTGGCGAGCATCGCCTTGAAGCGTTCCTCGGCCCTTACGGTGGCCGCCGAGGTCTTGAACTTCGAGGCCGCCAGCACGTACTTGAAGCGCGCGCCCAGCAGGGCAATGACCGCCCGATCCAGGGTGTCGATCTCCCGGCGGATATCTTCCATGCCCTGGCATTGTTCCGGGCTCATCTGTTGCTTCACTTCCATGCTCAAGGCTCCATCGACGTCCAGGGATACCCGGCTTCGACCGGGTCCGGATTATTCCCATGGCAGCGCATCGGAGTAAAGTTGCGAACTCGCGCCCATTCGACTGCCAAGGACCTGCTCGCGTGAACCAGAAAAGAACCCGGGTACGCCTGCCCCACCCCGCGCCCGCAAAGACCGGCAGGGGCGCCTGGATATTCCTGCTGTTCGGCGGCGTGCTGCTGGCAGCAACGACCCTGTTGGGCTGGACGCTAGTCAGCGCGGTATTGGACGGCCTAATCGTCACCCGCAACCGCGCCGGACCGAAACTCGCCTACAGCCTGGTACAACAGCCCACCCAGTTCTATTTCGAGCTGCTCTGGCAAGGCGCCGGCACCCTGTTGCTGGGTGCACTGGCCGTTGCCGCGCTGTGGATCGGCCGGGTATTAATGGGCGCACAAAAAAAACATCGCTGATGCCGAATGCCAATCCGGCACGGTGCAGCCGCCCAGGAACAAGCGCCCATGTCCCTGCTGTCTCCTCCCGACCTGCCTGCCACCCGCCTCGCCGCTGCCCGCCCAGGCCCCAGCGAAACCTTCAGCGAACCGGCGGCGGATGGCTTTGTGCTTGGCGGTTTTGCCTGGCGTCACCCGCAAGCCGATCCGAGCAGGCCGGTGGTGATCATCAACGCCGCCACCTCGGTGCGCTGCCGCTACTACTTGCGCTTCGCCGACTACCTGTTCGCCAATGGCTTCGATGTGATGACCTATGACTATCGCGGCATCGGCGAGTCGCGTCCGGCCTCGCTCAAGGGGCTCAAGGCGTCCTGGTCCGATTGGGGCGCGCTGGATTTCGAAGCCATGCTGCAACGGGCCCGGCGCGAATTTCCCGGGCAGCCGATCGATGTGGTGGGCCACAGCTTCGGCGGCTGCGCCGTGGGCCTGGCAGCCTCCGCCGGGGCGATCCGCCGCGTGGCGACCATGGGCGCACAGTTCGCCTACTGGTGCGACTACGCGCCCGGGCTGCGCTGGCGCATGCTGGGCAAATGGCACGTGCTGATGCCCCTGCTGACCCGCCTGTATGGCTACTTCCCCGGCAAGCGCCTGGGCTGGATGGAGGACACACCCGCCGGCGTGGTCCGCGACTGGGCCACCCCGCACCCACGCTATGAAGGCCGGCCCAGCGGCCGCAGGCTCGCCGCAAAGCGCAATGGCCAGCCCTTCACCCAGGTCAGCGCCGCCGTGCTCGCCATCAGCCTCAGCGACGACCCCTTCGGCACGGTGGCGGCCATCGAGCGCCTGCTGGCTTACTTCAGCAACAGTCCGCGCACCCACTTGCGCATCGCCCCGCAGGATATCGGCGAAACCGAGATCGGGCATTTCGCCTTTTTCCATAGCCGTTTCGACACCCGGCTCTGGCCCATCATCCTGGGCTGGCTGCGCCACGGCGAGCTCGACACCAGCTGCCCGGGACGGGTAGTACCGCGCGCCTGAGCCGCCCCGCTCGCCCGGCGGCAGGTGCTCCAGCCTCGATTTGCTGGCATCCTTGGCCGCCTGAAAAGGTCGCCGCTGGCCGGCGACCCACGCGATACACCTCCCAGCATCAAGGTAAGGCGCCCATGGCATCTGCGAACAAGCAACACAAAAGGGCCCAGCGGGCGAAAACCAAGGCCAAGCAAAACCGCGCCAAGCGCACAGCCCCCACCTCGGAACTGGAACTGGACCCCAACGACAGCCGCATCGACTTCGAGTCGGTGGACCTGACCGAGCTGTTCGTGAAAATGCGCGACGCCGAGAAAACCAGCCTGCAGGCCATGTGCACGGTGTTCCTCTCGGACCCGTTGCTGGAGCTGGTGTATGAGCAGGAGGGCGACGAAGGCGCCACGGACTTCATCCTTGCGGCGCTGATCGAGTACCGCAACTGGTCCACCGAGGCCGACGAGGCGGCAGCGCTGGAGTGGATCGAGTCCGAAGCCTTCCGCAACGACTACATGGCCGCGTCCCAAGCGCTGTTCAGCAACCAGGGCTGAGCCGCAGACAGGCATTAAAAAAGGGCGCATTCAGCAATGAATGCGCCCTTTTTGTTTCACGCTGAAAAAGCCGGGCCGAGACTCAGGCCGCTTCCAGCCGAGGGATTTCCATGCCGATGCGCGAGCTGGCGAAGTTCAGGTCGCCGCTGGCGATGGACTGGGCCTTGAAGCCTGCGCCGATCAGGTCGCGCACGTACAGCTTGTTGTACATGAACATGAACACCAGGTTGCTCAGGCCGAAAGTGAACATCGACAGCAGGAACATGATGGCCGCCCATTTCCAGTCAGCGCGGAACAGGGCCGGGATGAAACCGAAGAAGAACACGGTCCAGGAGAAACCAACTGGCGCTTCCTTGATGGCTCCGGTGTTCGGGTTTTTGAAGATGATTTTAGTGAACGCCATGCGCGTCTCCTTGCCGCCCCATTTTGAGGAACCAACGACCGGGCGATCGCCATTGGACCCTGAATGCTCATTCTTCGAGCCGGGACCGTCAGCCATGCCGTAGGCAAGTGCGGACAATCAGGAGCATGGGTCGGCGCGGATGAATCAGGGGGTGGGAAGCGGAAGACGGATTCGGAGTCCCGACAAGCGTTCAATCCCTGACATGACAGCGCTATTCCATAGCTCCTCTCACGCAGGCACGCAAGAGCTCTTATCGAAGAGCGCGCAGGCTACTATTTCACCAGCGGGCTGTCCACGAAACGCCAGGTAACAATTCACAAATCCGATAAAAAAGGCCGCGGTCAATGCTGACGGCGGCCTTTTTGTATGGCAAAGCGTCAAACCGTCAGTTCAGTACCAGGGCCGCCTTACCCTCGATCTTGCGCCGACGAGCCACCAGCAGGCCGGCGGCAATCACCAGGATGCTCAGCAGGCCGGTGGCGAGGATCTCCACCCGGTGCTCTTCCTGGAACAGCATGATGCCCAGGATCGCCACGATGAACACAATCACCGCGTAGGTCAGGCCCGGGAACAGCCACATGCGGAAGGCGATCTTCTCGCCAGCGGCCACGCGCTTCTGGCGCATGCGCAGTTGCGACACGGCAATCACCAGGTACACCAGCAAGGCAATGGCACCGGAACTGGCCAGCAGGAACTCGAACACCGCTGCCGGAGCCACATAGTTGGCGAACACTGCCAGGAAGGCCGCCGCGGTGGACAGGATCACCGCCCAGTAAGGCGTGCCGCTGGCGTTGGTGCGCTTGGCCGCGGCCGGGGCGTCGCCACGCTTGCCCAGGGAGAACAGCATGCGCGAGGCAGTGTAGAGCGCCGAGTTCAGGCAGCTGGTCACCGCCACCAGTACCACCAGATCGACGATCAGCTTGGCGTTGGGGATGCCCATGCGGTCAAGCACGGTCTGGTAGGAACCGACCTGGGCCAGGCTCGGGTCGTTCCACGGCACCAGGGCCACGACGATGAAGATCGACACCAGGTAGAACAGGCCGATCCGCCAGATCACCGAGTTGGTGGCCTTGGAGATCTGCTTGCCCGGGTTGTGGGATTCCGCCGCGGCGATGGTGACGATCTCGGTGCCCATGAAGGAGAACATGGTGGTCAGCATGGCCGCCAACACCGCGCCCAAGCCATTGGGCATGAAGCCATGAGTGTCCACCAGATGCGAGACACCGCTGACCTGACTGTTGGGCAGCAAGCCGCAAATGGCCGCCAGGCCAAGGATCACGAAACCGATGATGGCCACTACCTTGATCAGGGCGAACCAGAACTCGAACTCGCCATAGTTCTTCACGCTGAACAGGTTGGTGGCGGTCAGCAGCAGGGTGATCACCAGGGTGAAGACCCAGATCGCCACGTTGGGGAACCAGGCATGCAGGATGGTCGCGGCGGCGTTGGCCTCCAGCGGGATCACCAACACCCAGAACCACCAGTACAGCCAACCGATGGTGAAGCCGGCCCAGTGGCCGATGGCCCGATCGGCGTAGGTCGAAAACGATCCGGTGTCCGGCGAGGCGACGGCCATTTCCGCCAGCATGCGCATGACCAGCACCACCAGGGTGCCGGCAGCGGCATAGGCCAGGAGAACGGCCGGGCCGGCTTCGGCGATGGCGTGGCCGGAGCCGACGAAGAGACCCGCGCCGATCACGCCGGCAATCGACAGCATGGTCACATGCCGTGGTTTGAGCCCCTGTTCGAGGTCATTGGAGAGTTGCGTACCGCTCATGAAAAGCACCTTTGCAACGAAAAAAGAGTCACTCCACCCGGTCGGCATTCGTTCTCGTAAAAAGAATTCAACGGGGCGTTCTTTATTTCGCACGCAAGATTTGCGCCAAAATGTTACAGAGTCCCGGGGAACAAGGCTTGGCGAACCGACCGGCGGGAATCTCAAGTCATTGAGTTCAATGGCATTTCGCCATTTCGTTACTGGCCGACTCACTTTGTAGGACGAAACCGCGCACCAGAAACACACCCCGAAAGTGCCCGATGCACAATTAGAGGGCGGATCCATGACCTTTGGCCCGTTAACCCTTCCAACACCCGGCCAAAGCTGGCACCATCGCGCCTTTTTTTACGCGACACCTACCGGATTCCAGGCGGATTCCGGGTTCAAACGGGCGTTCGGTTGTTGATGGGGCGACAGTCTTCTGTGCTGATGCGACAACCTGCCACACGCCGTCTGTTTACCTCCGGTAGCGCTGTTGGCTGCGCTTGGAACCCTATGCTAGCTTGGCGCCTCGCCAGGAAGGCCGCCAACAGCAGGAGCACAATGAACTCTATGAGGACCGCACATGGCTGAGGCCACGCCCGCGCTTGAAATCCGCAACTTGCACAAACGCTACGGCTCTCAGGAGGTACTCAAGGGTATTTCGCTGACCGCACGCGACGGTGACGTGATATCGATCCTGGGTTCCTCCGGCTCCGGCAAATCCACTTTCCTGCGTTGCATCAACCTGCTGGAAAACCCGCACCAGGGGCAGATCCTGGTGGCCGGCGAAGAGCTCAAGCTCAAGGCCGCGAAAAACGGCGAGCTGGTGGCCGCCGACGGCAAGCAGATCAACCGCCTGCGCAGCGAAATCGGCTTCGTGTTCCAGAATTTCAATCTCTGGCCCCACATGAGCGTGCTCGACAACATCATCGAGGCGCCGCGTCGGGTGCTGGGCCAGAGCAAGGCCGAGGCCACTGAAGTGGCCGAGGCGCTGCTGGCCAAGGTCGGTATCGCCGACAAGCGCCACGCTTACCCGGCCCAGCTGTCCGGCGGCCAGCAGCAACGCGCCGCCATCGCCCGCACCCTGGCGATGCAACCCAAGGTCATCCTGTTCGACGAACCGACCTCGGCCCTGGACCCGGAAATGGTCCAGGAAGTCCTCAACGTGATCCGCGCCCTGGCCGAAGAAGGCCGTACCATGCTGCTGGTCACCCATGAAATGAGCTTTGCCCGCCAGGTTTCCAGTGAAGTGGTGTTCCTTCACCAGGGCCTGATCGAGGAGCAGGGATCGCCACAGCAGGTCTTCGAGAACCCGCTTTCGGCACGCTGCAAACAATTCATGTCCAGCAACCGCTAACGGAGCTACACGCATGCAGAGCTATAAGAAAATCCTCCTGGCCGCTGCCGTCACCCTGGCATTCAGCGCCAGCGCTGCCGCCGAGACCCTGAAAATGGGGATCGAGGCCGCCTACCCACCGTTCAACAACAAGGATGCCAGCGGCCAAGTGGTCGGCTTCGACAAGGACATCGGCGACGCCCTGTGCGCCAAGATGAAAGTCGAATGCACCGTGGTCACCTCCGACTGGGACGGCATCATCCCGGCCCTGAACGCGAAGAAATTCGACTTCCTGATTTCTTCGCTGTCGATCACCGACGAGCGCAAGCAGGCGGTGGACTTCACCGACCCGTACTACTCCAACAAGCTGCAGTTCATCGCGCCCAAGGCCAAGACCGAGTTCAAGACCGACAAGGCCTCGCTCAAGGGCAAGATCATCGGCGCGCAACGGGCGACCCTGGCCGGCACCTGGCTGGAAGACAACCTGGGCGACGACATCACCATCAAGCTCTACGACACCCAGGAAAACGCCTACCTGGACCTGACCTCCGGCCGCCTGGACGCGATCCTGGCCGACAAGTACGTCAACTACGAGTGGCTCAAGAGCGACGCCGGCAAGCCTTATGAGTTCAAGGGCGAGCCGATGGTAGAAAGCGACAAGATCGGGATTGCCGTGCGCAAGAAAGATCCTCTGCGCGAGAAGCTGAACGCCGCCCTGAAGGAAATCGTGGCCGACGGCACCTACAAGAAGATCAACGACAAGTACTTCCCGTTCAGCATCTATTGATACTGACTTGCCTGACCGGTGCCCGCCCCCTGGGCGCCGGTCCTTAGCAAAGCCATCCAGACCCCATGAATATCGATCTCTTCGGATTCGGCCCGGTGCTCGCCGCCGGCGCGCTGATGACCGTCAAGCTGGCCCTCTCGGCGTTATGCCTGGGACTGGTGCTCGGCCTGCTCGGCGCCTTGGCCAAGACTTCCCCGTACAAGCCACTGCGCTGGCTTGGCGAAACCTATTCGACCATCGTGCGCGGCGTCCCGGAACTGCTGTGGGTGCTGCTGATCTACCTGGGCACGGTGAACATGATGAACGCGCTGGGAGAGCAATTCGGCAACCCCGACCTGGCCCTCAGCCCGTTCGTTGCCGGGGTGATCGCCCTCGGCCTGTGCTTCGGTGCCTATGCCACGGAAGTGTTTCGTGGCGCGATCCTGGCCATTCCCAAGGGCCACCGCGAAGCCGGCGTCGCGCTGGGCCTTTCCAGATGGCGGATTTTCAGCCGCCTGATCCTGCCGCAGATGTGGCGCATCGCCCTGCCGGGCCTGGGCAACCTGTTCATGATCCTGATGAAGGACACCGCCCTGGTGTCGGTGATCGGCCTTGAAGAAATCATGCGCCAGGCGCAGAACGCCGTGACCTTCGCCCGGCACCCGTTCACCTTCTACATGGTTGCGGCCGTCATGTACCTGGGCCTGACCGTGCTGTCCATGATCGGCATGCACTTCCTGGAAAAACGCGCCGCCCGCGGCTTTGTGAGGACGACGTAATGGAATGGGAAGTCATCTACAAATGGCTGCCGAAGTTCATCCAGGGCGCCACGCTGACCCTGGAACTGGTAGGCATCGCCGTGATTCTCGGCCTGCTGCTGGCCATCCCGCTGGGCATCGCCCGCTCGTCCAAGCTCTGGTACGTGCGCGCCCTGCCTTACGCCTACATCTTCTTCTTTCGCGGCACGCCGCTGCTGGTGCAGCTGTTCCTGGTGTATTACGGCCTGGCGCAGTTCGATGCGGTGCGCGAGAGCTTCATGTGGCCCTACCTGCGCGACCCGTTCTGGTGCGCTACCGCCACCATGACCCTGCACACCGCGGCCTACATCGCCGAGATCCTGCGCGGCGCGATCCAGGCCATTCCCCCCGGTGAGATCGAAGCAGCACGGGCCCTGGGCATGTCCCGGCCCAAGGCGCTGTTCTACATCATCCTGCCGCGGGCGGCGCGCATCGGCCTGCCGGCCTACAGCAACGAAGTGATCCTGATGCTCAAGGCCAGCTCCCTGGCCAGCACCGTGACCCTGCTGGAACTGACCGGCATGGCGCGCACCATCATTGCCCGCAACTACCTGACGGTGGACATGTTCTTCACCGCCGGGGTGTTCTACCTGCTGATGTCGTTCATCCTGGTCCAGGCCTTCCGCCAACTGGAACGCTGGCTGCGGGTCGACGCCTGCCAGGGACGCTGATCTTCCCCCCGCTCCCGCCAGGGAGCGGGCCTGCCCCGGACTCGCCGCCCATGCCCTCGATCCTCCAAGGCCCCGCGCTGCTCGATCGTTTCCAGGCCCTGGACGGCTTCCTGCTTGAACACCAGGCGCTCTGGCGCCCGCGCCCCTTCACCCACCTGCAACTGCCGTGGGAAACAGCCCATCCCGAACTGGCCCAGTGGCTGCGCCAACGCTCCCTGGAAGACGCCGAAGCGGCCCACAACCAGCCGGAGCAACTGCAGGCGCCGGCTCCTTTTGCCCAGCTGGCGGAGCGCTCCCGGATACTCGGCACCGTGGCTGAACTGCCCGCCGCAGCTGGGCCGGCGCTGCACCCGCGCCTCAATGTCGATGTGCCCGGGCGCAAATGGCAACAGATCGAAGCCTTCACCGCCAGCCTGCAATTCCACCGCACACCCACTCACTGGCTCGACTGGTGCTCCGGCAAGGGCCACCTCGGCCGGCGCCTGCTGCAAGCCGGGCAGCAACTGACCTGCCTGGAATACGACCCGGCGCTGGTGGCCAGCGGCGAGCAACTGAGCCGACACCACGGCCTGCCCGCCCGCCATGTACAGCAGGATGTGCTGGCGGCAGACGCCGCCTCGCACCTGAACCTGCAATGCACCCCGGTGGCCCTGCATGCCTGCGGCGATCTGCATGTGCGCCTGATCCAGCTGGCCAGCCAGCAGGGTTGTCCACAGTTGGCCATTGCCCCCTGCTGCTACAACCGCACCCGCGCCAGCCACTACCAGGGCTTATCCACAGCGGCCCAGGCCTCGCGCCTGCAACTGTCCCTGGAAGACCTGGCCCTGCCCATGAGCGAAACCGTCACCGCTGGCGCCCGGGTGCGGCGCCAGCGCGACGCCTCCATGGCCCGGCGCCTGGCCTTCGACCTGCTGCAACGACAAGTGCGGGGCATCGACCAATACCTGCCCACGCCCTCTCTGCCCAGCCACTGGCTGGACGAACCGTTCGCCGACTACTGCCGCCACCTCGCCGCCCTCAAGGACTTATCCACAGTCGATTGCCAGGATTGGGCGGCCCTTGAAGCCGCCGGCTGGCAGCGCCTGGCCCAGGTGCGCAACCTGGAACTGCTGCGCGGCCTGTTCCGCCGCCCGCTGGAGTTGTGGCTGGTGCTGGACCGGGCGCTGTTACTGCAAGAGCAGGGCTATGCCGTGCGCCTGGGAACCTTCTGCGAGGCCGCCTTGACCCCGCGCAATCTGCTGTTGCTGGCAGAACGCCGATAACCCGCCGTTGGGCCTGCCCCGCCCCTTGCCGGTTGCGCTCACCCCCACGAAAGAAAAACCAAGTTCGTGACTGCTACTAGTCTCTAGGCGTGCCGGCCACAAGCAGCACTCGGGCAACCGATCCGGCGCAACAGGGCGGTCATTTTTCGACAGGAAGTCGCCAGGTTCACCATCACTTACAGGGAGTTATCCATGAACGTCATAGACCACCAGGCCCACACTTATGAAACCCTGCAAAAGGGCTTCAACCTGCGCTGGCCGCCCAGTGTCGAACAGGGCGCACAGCGGATTTATGTCTGTACAACCCCCGATGAGGTCCTGGCGGCAGCCAATAGCGCACTGCGTGAGGGCTATCGCATCACGGTGCGCAGTGGCGGCCACTGCTACGAGGGCTTTGTATCCAACAAGTTGAGCGGCGAGACAGAAAGCCTGGCGATTATCGACCTGGGGGAAATGAAAGGCCTGAAATACGACGAGAGCCCCTCCATCACTTCTCCCTGGGACAGCCGGAACAACAAGTATCGATTCATGACCTTGACCGGCAACCAGAACTGGGACGGCTACCTGTCGCTGTACAAGCAGGCCGGGCGCACCATTCCGGGCGGCTCGTGTTATTCGGTCGGCGTGGGCGGGCATATCAGCGGCGGCGGTTATGGGTTGTTATCGCGCCTGCAGGGCTTGACCGTGGACTGGGTCACCGGCGTCGACATTCTTGTGCCTGTGGAAAACTCGCGGCAACTGGAGTTCCGGCATGTTCGCGCGGACAGCCCATCAGACAAAGACAAGGCATTGTTCACCGCCTGTTGCGGAGCCGGCGGGGGCAACTTCGGCATCATCATCGGCTACTACTTCGACCAACTGCCCCAAGCCCCGCAAAAAGCCTATTGGATTCCCCTGGCCTACCCGTGGAAAGAGCTGATTCCCAACTTCTCGAACTTCCTGCGAACTTATTGGCAGTGGTTCGCCGATAACGACGCCGCTGCAACCAGCACGGTGGAGGGCATTGGCAACGGCGGCTTGTTCACCCTGTTGAAACTCAACCACGTGGACACCTCCGACCACGTGGTGCTGGCAATCCAGTACACCGGCCCCAATGGCCGGGTCGGCGGCGCCAACGACATACCGCTCAACGACTTCATCAACAAGATGAACGCCGCGGCGGGCCTGACGCCGACCCTGCATGACGGTTTCATCGCGCCCAACATTGCCCCGCTCAGGCACCCGCATGCGGGCAGGAAGTTCAAAGGGGCTGCGGCTCAACACACGGCGATGGACTGGCTGTACGTCACGCAAATGATCAACGGCTCGGGCAACAACCAGCGGGGCAAATACAAGTCCGACTATCAGGTCGAACAGTTCTCCGAGCAGGCCTGCAACGCATTGCTGACGCACTTGACCGAAGCCACTCCAGACAAACGCTTCAGCCAGTCGCTGGTGCAGATCGACTCCTACGGCGGGGCCATCAACAAGAAGGGCATGGGCACCACCGCTGTTCCTCAACGCAGCTCGCTGCTCAAAGCCCAATACCAGACCTATTGGACTCATGCCGCCGATGACGCGGTGCAGTTGGCCTGGATTCGCAACATCTTCACTGCCGTGCACGGCGGCAAGCCGCAAAGACCCGCCTACGATGGCTGCTACATCAACTACCCCGATGTCGACATGAAGTACACCGACACCGGCGCGCTAGACCCCAACTGGCTGAACCTGTACTACGGCTGGAATAGCGAGCTCATCACCAGGCTTTCCAACCTCAAAGCCGCCATTGACCCGCACAACCTGTTTCGTCATGAACTGTCCATTGCGCCCACAAGGACCGAGTAGGTTCCGGCCTCGACACACCGCACCGGCATGACCACAGCGTGCTCGATCAAGCCTTCCGGCGGCCCGCGCCATCGGCTTGACGAGCAGGCTGCACGCCTCTGCGACAGGGCGTCGCAACCTGTGGATAAGTCTGTTGATGGAATCTTGAGAAGGCCAGGGATTGCAGGACGCGCAAGCGCAATCCGCAACTGGTCATTTTTTGTTCATACAATAAAATCCCGAAAAAACAGCCAGTTGCAAAAAGATGAGAACAACTGCACAAATCCGGCGGTTTCTCGCCCCGGCAGCCCATCCGTTGTGCATAAACACTTGAGCGAATGGGCATAAGCCTGGGAGCGACCTCGGGCAAGGGCCTGTCAGTGGCTCCCCCTACTCATCCGCCCGTGCCGGAATCCACCACTCCTCGCCCCGGGCGGTGCAGATGTACTCCGGCCAGCGAAAATCATGGGGCACCTGGAAATCCTTGGGCAGCAGCGGCGCCTGCCAGCGACTGCCGCCAATACCACCGCCGGTACGCTCGAGGAACTCGGCCTTGGCCGCGCCAAGCAGCGCTTCATCGGTCAGCAGGTCCACCAGGGTCGCGGCAATGGTCTTGGCCGCCACCTCGATCATCGGGTCGATGGTCTGGCGAATACCGCCCAGGGCGTTGGACACCCAGTCCGGATAGACCGTCCCCGGCGGCGCGCTGAGCATCGGCCGGGCCACCAGCAGGCGCACGGTCGGGCAGTGCCAAGTGTATTCAGGGTAGTCGTCGGAGGTCAGGTAGTTCTGCCAGGCAGGCATCTGCAGACGCATCTGACGCTCGCATTCCCGGGGCTCGATCAGTTCTTCGGTGGCCGGCAGGAAGGGCTGGTCCATGGCTTCCAGGCCGAGGTTGCGCTGGATCTCGCGGGCGATTTCCCGAGCCTCCTCATCCCACCGAGGAGCGCCGACCGCTGCCAGGTTGTCATAGGTGGCCTGGGCCATGACGTGATTGGGCAGGCCGCCCCGGGACTTGCAGACCCAGGTCTTTTTCCAGCGACAACCGGTGGCCATGGCCGCCGCCGCGGCGTTGTTGTCCATCACCTGGGAGATGGTTTCGGCCTGCTCGATGGAGTCGCAACGCAGCAGGTACTGGATCTGCGACAGGTGCGGCGGCAGGTTGTCGGCGGTGGCCTGACCGGCGGTGAGGATCGCTTCGTTGTAGCTCCACAGGCCGGTGAACGGCAGGGTCGAGCGGCGCAGGCTTTCGTTGAGGGTGTAGAAATGCACCAGGGCATCGTTGGCCCCCGGGGCCCGGGCCGCCAGATGGTTCTGCGGGATCGGACTGTAGCGATCGGCGGCGATCCAGTTCTGCGGGTCCTCGCAGGTGAAGCTGTAGATGTAGGCGTAGGCGATGCCGCAGTGCGTGTCCCAGGTGGTGGTGTTGTTCAACGGCAGCATGTAGGTGGGGTGGAAGCTGATGGCGGCATCGAGGTCGTCGTAGTAGCCCTTGGCGGCGTGGACCGGTTTGGAGGCGCGCAGCTTTTCTGCCGGCTCGCCGAAGAACCTGATGCTGCCCTGCAGGCCGAACTCCACCATGGTCGCCTTGGCCGCCAGGGCCCCACCGAGGGCGCTGATGCCCAGGGCCGAGTGCGGGTCGGTGTGCCCCGGGGCGAAGCGCGACAGGCCATCGCGCGGCTGCTTGCGGGTGGTGGCCGCCTGGCAGTTGCCGGGCACCGCATCGTACTCGCCGTAGGTGGCCAGCAGCGGGCCCCGGCCCTGGGTGAAGGTGGCGCAGAAAGCCGTGGGCATGCCGCCGCTGGCGCGTTCGACGGTGAAGCCCTCGGCTTCCAGCAACTGCACATACCAGGCGCTGGACTTGTATTCACGGAACGCCGGCTCGGCGTAATGCCAGATGATCTGGTGCCAGTCCGACAGTTGCTGGCGGTGACGTTCAACCCAATCGAGAGCGAATGCTTTGTAGCGGGACATGTGCGGCACTCCTGATTATCCAGGTTCCGGCCGGCCGCTGCCCAGACGCCTTGGCGCCCGCGCAAGACCTGCAGGACCTCTTGTTGTTATAGGGATGGTCCGGTCGATTGCAGCCCGGATCGAGGTCCAGTATTGGTGAAGCGGCTGCGACATCAATCGAATTTTTTCGCCAGCTATGTCAAAGAAAATTGACCAATACGCTGCCGTCGCAGCCCATACTGCGACGCGGCCAGCCGCACCTCGGTGCCCTGCCTGGGGCCGTCGTACACAGGTTTGCTTGATTCGGAGGTTGTATGCGTTATCCCTCGATCACCGCCCTGCGCGCCCTCGACGCCGTGGCCCGGCTCGGTAGCGTGACCGCTGCGGCCCAGCAGTTGAGCCTGACCCGCAGCGCCATCAGCCACCAGATCATCAGCCTGGAGCAGAGCCTGGGTTTTGCCCTCACCGAACGGGTGGGGCGCGGCATCGGCCTGACTTATCAGGGCGAGTGCTATGCCCGGGAAGTGCGGCGCATCCTGGCCGATATCCAGGACGCCGGACGGCGTTTCGACGGCCAGGCGGTGTCGGGCAAATTGCGCATCAGCTGCAATCCGGGCTTCGCCAGTTTCTGGCTGTGCAACCACATCAACGGCTTCCTGCGCCAATATCCCCAGGTGCAATTGCAGGTGGTCAGCCCGCGCGCCCAGGACGACACCAGCGACGCCGAGGCTGATCTGTTCATTGCCTACGGCATCGGCGACTGGCCGGGGTTGCTGGTGGAGCAGATCGTCACCCTGCGCTTCTCGCCGGTGTGCAGCCCGCGTCTGATCAACGCCATCGGCGGCCTGAAGAGCCCGCTGGACCTCAAGGACTTTCCGTTGATCCACATGAGCGACACCAGCGACTGGCGGGTCTGGCTGGCGGCCGCAGGCGCCAGCCAGGTCAACCCCGACCGCGGCATCACCTTCTCCGACGCCCATTGCGCGCAGTCAGCCTGCATCGCCGCCCAGGGCGTGGCCATTGGCGACAACCTGCTCAGTGGCGATGCCCTGGCCCGGGGCCTGCTGGTGCGCCCATTCGACATCAGCATCAGCGCCTTGCGCGGTTACTTCCTGGTGCTCGATCCGGCCAAGGCCGAGCGACCAGCGGTCCAGGCCTTCAGCGAGTGGCTGAAAAACCAGCTGCAGCTCAGTGCCCAAAGCATCAGCGACAGCTCGCCGATCGAGCCTTGAAAGCCGGGTCGAATGGGAAATTTCACTCACCAATGAGGCAAAAATTATTCCATTGATGTGGCGTTGCTTTTCACAATAATGAATCCACCACCTGCTGCACTCACAATAAAAACTCAATCGTGCAGGTGGGTTTCCGGGAGATCTCTGTAGTGTCCAGCAGCCCCTCGACTCAACTCAGTGCCCAAGGAATCAGCCAGTATTACGGCAACTTCACCGCCCTGGACGGCATCGATCTGGACGTTCGCCAAGGCGAATTCCTCACCCTGCTGGGCCCCTCCGGCTCAGGCAAGACCACCTTGTTAATGATCCTCGCCGGCTTTCTCAGCCCCAGCGCCGGCAAGCTGCTGGAGCGCGGCGAGGACATCAGCCGGCGCCCGGCAGAGAAACGCAACTACGGCATGGTGTTCCAGGGCTACGCTCTGTTCCCGCACATGAGCGTGGCCGACAACGTGGCCTATCCGCTGCGCATTCGCGGGGTGAAGGCCGAGGAGCGCCAGCGCCGGGTCAAGCACATCCTTGAGGTGGTCGGCCTGGGGGCTCACCTGCACAAGAAACCCTCCGAGCTGTCCGGCGGCCAGCAGCAACGGGTGGCCATCGCCCGGGCCCTGGTGTTCGAGCCGGACATGCTGTTGCTGGACGAACCGCTGTCGGCCCTGGACAAGAACCTGCGCGAGCAGTTGCAGACCGAGCTGCAACGCATCCACCGCCAGGTCGGCACCAGCTTCGTCTTCGTCACCCACGACCAGGGTGAAGCCCTGGCCCTGTCGACCCGCATCGCCATCTTCAACCAGGGACGGCTGGCGCAGATCGACACCCCGGAAAGCATCTACGACCGGCCGAAAAACCGCTTCGTCGCCGAGTTCCTCGGCAAGATGAACCTGTTCCCCCTACAAGGTCTTTCCCGCAATGGCAGCCAGGCCAGCGGCCGCTTTGGCGACAGCCCGCTGCACGCCACCACGACCGGGGAGATCAGCAACCAGCCGCAGTTGCTGGCGGTGCGTCCGGAACACATGACCCTGCACACCGAGCGCCCGCAAGCCGGCGAACACAACGTCCTGCCCGCCTGCCTTGGCGAACGGATCTACCAGGGGGCCAGCACTCATCTGGCGCTGAACATCAGCCCGGAACTGGCACCGGTGAACCTCTCGGTGCCCGGCGATCACCCCGGTGCCCGCTTGCCCAGCGGCACACCGGTATGGCTGAGCTGGCCGGTGCGCCACAGCTTCCTGCTGGAAGCCTGAGCCAAGCCCACCCGCTGTCGAGCGTTTGCGTAGAAAGCCAATCACACCATCGGCCGGTGCCCTGCACGTCGGCCTCGCGAGGACTTGCCCCATGAGCCAGCACCATCAACGCGACTGCATCGAAATCCTCATCGAAAAAGCCCGTGGCGGGCAGGTCAGCCGCCGCACCTTCCTCCAGGCCATGGGCCTGCTGGCGGCGGTGCCGCTGGCGCTGCGCAGCGGCATCAGCTGGGCGGCGGACAAGCCCCTGGTGGTGGTCAACTGGGGCGGCGACGCACTCAACGCGTTTCGCAGCGCCTGGACCGACAGCTTCACTAAAAGCACCGGCATCCCGGTACGCATCGACGGCGCCGGCCCCACCGAAGGGGCGATCCGCTCGCAGCTGGCCAGCGGCCGGCCGAGCTGGGACGTGGTGGATGTGGACAGCTACAGCGCCATGACCCTGGGTCGCGATAAGGTCCTCCAGCCCCTGGACTACAGCGTGGTGCAACGGGATCTGGTGGCCCCGTCGCTGTCCCACGAGCACGGCATCGCCGGCTACCTGTTCAGCTACGTGATCGCCTGGGACAGCCAGAAGTTCGGCGACAACGGCCCTAAAACCTGGGCGGATTTCTGGAACGTGGAGCAATTCCCCGGCAAGCGCACCCTCTACAAGTGGATGAACGGCATGCTCGAAGCCGCGCTGCTGGCCGACGGCTTGGCCGCTGACCAGCTGTACCCGCTGGACGTGCCCCGGGCCTTGCGCAAGATCGACGAGCTCAAGCCCCACGTCCTGTCATTCTGGGGTTCGGGCGCGGAAAGCCAGCAACTAATGATCGAAGGCGAAGCCTCAATGGGCGCCATCTGGCACACCCGCGCCACCCTGCTCCACGAGGACAGCGAGGGCCGCATCCAGTGGAGCTTCGACAATGCCTTCCTCAACGCCAGCAGCTGGGGCGTGCTCAAGGACAACCCGGCCGGCAGCGCGCCGGCCATGCAGTTCATCCAGCACGCCTTGCAGCCGGCCGGGCAACTGAAGCTGTTCGAAGCCCTGGGCAACGGTCCGTCCAACGCTGCCACCCAGCAGTTGATGAGCGCCGAACAGCGGGAGATCAACTGCGCCTCCGAAGCCAACATGAAGAAGCAGATCTTCCTCGATACCCAGTGGTACGCCGACCACTACTCCAGCACCCTGGAGCAGTACCTGACCCACCTGTCCAAGTGAGCCGTCGACCATGAGTGCAACCCGAACCGCACGCCTGGAGCGCAGCCTGCTGCTGTTTCCCCTGCCGTTGCTGCTGGTGGTGTTCTACCTGTTGCCGTTTTTCGGCGTGGTGAGCTGGAGCTTCACCCTGCCCGAGCCCGGGATCGAGCAATACCAGCGCATCGCCACCGATCCGGCGATCCACGACATGCTCCTGCGCACCCTGCGCCTGTGCCTGACCGTGAGCCTTTTGGCCCTGGTGATCGGCTACCTGCTGGCCTACTGCTGGGTGTTCAGCCCGCCGTTCTGGCAGCGCATGGTGGAAATCTGCGTGTTCATTCCGTTCTGGATCTCGGTGCTGGTACGGGCCTTCGGCTGGCTGATTGCCCTGCGCAGCAACGGCGTGGTCAACGACAGCCTGTTGTCCCTGGGCTGGATCGAGCATCCGTTGCAGCTGACCCGCAACGAACTGGGGGTGGTGATCGGCATGCTGCACTTCATGATCCCGTATGCGCTGTTTCCGCTGCTGTCGAGCATGCGTCAGCTGGATCAACGGGTACTGCTGGCCTCCCGCGGCCTGGGCGCCGGCGCGCTGCGCACCTTCTGGCAGGTGCTGCTACCCCAGACCCTGCCGGGGCTGCTGGGTGCCTTCATCATGGTCTTCGTGTTCTGCCTGGGCTTTTTCATCACCCCGGTGCTGCTGGGTGGCGGGCAGACAGTGATGATCGCCGAGTACGTGTTCCTGCAGATGTTCCAGACCAGCAACTGGGGCCTGGGCGCGGCCCTGAGCCTGGTGCTGCTGACCCTGGTCAGCGCGCTGATCTGGCTGCTGTTGCGCGTTACCCGTGTCAATCGACTGGTGGGCTGAAATCACTATGAATACACATCGCACTGCCTTGAGTACCCGCTTGATCGCCGTGGTCGCCATGGCCTTCATGCTGTTCCCGCTGCTGACGGTGATCCCGGTGTCCTTCACCGCCAAGCGCTACCTGTCGATGCCCGACGGCAACTGGTCGTTGCGCCATTACGAGGCGTTGCTGAGCAACCCCGAGTGGCTGTCGAGCATCGGCCAGAGCCTGGCCATCGCCAGCGCCACCAGCCTGATCGCCACCTTGCTGGCAGTGAGTTTCAGCCTCGGTATCTGGTACCTGCGCTCGCGCCTGGCAACCCTGCTGATCGGCCTGGTGCTGCTGCCCATGGCCATTCCACCGGTGATCTCGGCGCTGGTGCTGTACTTCATGGAAACCAACCTGGGACGCCTCGCCCCGGGCTGGGGCTACGACACCCTGCCCGGGGTGGTGATCGCCCACGTGGTGATGGTGGTGCCCTACGGCGTGGTGACCATGCTGGTGGCCCTGAGCCAGGTGGACCGGCGCATCGAACTGGCCTCGCGCAACCTGGGCGCGAGCCTGATGCAGACCACCTTCCTGGTGATGTTGCCGAACCTCAAGCTGGGGATCTTCTCCACCGCGCTGCTGAGCTTTGCCCTGTCCTGGGAAGAGGTAGCGGTGACCCTGTTCATCACCAGCGTCGACGTCAACACCCTGCCCCGGCGGATCTGGAGCGGCCTGCGGGATAACGTCGACCCCAGCGTGGCGGCGATCTCGGTGCTGCTGATCGGCCTGACCCTGCTGGTGCTCATGGGCCGCCTGGCCTTGCAGTACGCTGCCCAACGCCGCGCACGCTCCTGACAGCCCCCTGTGGCGAGGGAGCTTGCTCCCACTGGCTGGCGAAGCCAGCCCAATACCTGAGCCCCGGTTCCCACCGACAAGTCGCGGGCTCAGGCTTTGCGGCCGCTGCGCGCCCGAGCGGGAACCAGCTCCCTCGCCACACAGCCCCTTCACAGACGTCCCCCGCATCCGACTATTCGCCTTCAAGCTGACCGAAGTCATGCCCCCCTCCCTGCGTTTTATCCGATAGTGCGCAGCTCGCTCCACCCGCTTGCCCTGGCTCTTCTAGACTCATTGGGTGGTCGCATTCGGAACCGGACACGTCGTTTTCGTGCGGTTCAATCAGAGGCAGCGTGTCAAGCTGCCCTTTATGCCCTGAACAGGTGCGGCAACGACCGCACCGGGTCCAACAAGATGCCCATTCAGGGTGCATGGCCAACGGCCTGAAACGCCGCGCTACCGTGACGTGGCAAACAGTGCCGCAGCCGACACTTTCGGACAGCCGACAACCATCAGGTGTGTCCGTGACCGTGAGGAATTGCTGTATGCCTGATGAAACGCTGCATCTGCCGTTGATCCACACCCTGCTGGAGCGCCACAAAGGCGTCCCGGGTGCGCTGTTGCCCCTGCTCCACCAGATCCAGGAAGAGCTCGGCTACATCCCCGATCTGGCCATCCCCGAGATCGCCCACGCGCTCAATCAGAGCCAGGCGGAAGTGCGCGGGGTGATCAGCTTCTACCATGATTTCCGTACCGCACCGCCGGCGCGGCACATCCTGCGCCTGTGCCGTGCCGAGTCCTGCCAGAGCCGCGGCTCCGAGCAACTGGCGGCGCAATTGCGCCAGCGCCTGCAACTGGATGACCACGGCAGCAGCGCCGACGGTTCCATCAGCTTGCGTCCGGTGTATTGCCTGGGCGCCTGTGCCTGTTCGCCGGCCCTGGAGCTGGACGGGCAACTGCATGCCCGGGTCAGCGCCGAACGCCTGGACGCCCTGCTGGAAAGCTGCCGGGAGGACGCGTGATGCCAAGCCTCTATCTGTCCTGTGATTCCCTGGCCCGGGCCGTGGGCGCCGACGCGGTGGCCGAGGCCATCGCTGCCCAGGCCGAGCAGCGCCAACTGCCGCTGCAACTGCAACGCACCAGTTCTCGTGGCCTGTACTGGCTGGAGCCGCTTTTGGAAGTCGACACCCCGGACGGCCGCCTGGGCTTTGGTCCGGTAAGCATCGCCGATGTGCCCTCGCTGCTGGACGCCTTGCAAGACAGCGCCGCCAGCCATCCCCTGGCCCTGGGCCGGGTGGAAGACCTGCCCTACCTGAAAAGCCAGCAACGCTTGCTGTTCGCCCGCGCCGGCATCACCCGGCCACTGTCCCTGGCGGACTATCGGGCCCACGGCGGTTTCGAGGGCTTGAGCCGCGCCATCGCCCTGGGCGGTGACCAGACCGTGGCCGCGGTGCTCGACTCTGGCCTGCGTGGCCGGGGCGGCGCGGCGTTCCCCGCCGGAATCAAATGGCGCACCGTGCGCGACACCCCGCAGCAGCAGAAGTACGTGGTGTGCAATGCCGACGAAGGCGACTCCGGCACCTTCGCCGACCGCATGCTGATGGAAGGCGACCCGTTCCTGCTGATCGAAGGCATGGCCATTGCCGGCCTCGCGGTCGGCGCCAGCCATGGCTACATCTATGTGCGCTCGGAATATCCCCAAGCGGTGGCCACCTTGCGCGAGGCCCTGGATATCGCCCGGGATGCCGGTTACCTGGGGGCCAATGTCGGCGGCAGTGGCCAGGCCTTCGACATGGAGGTGAGGGTCGGTGCCGGGGCCTATATCTGCGGCGAGGAAACCGCCCTGCTGGACTCCGTGGAAGGCAAGCGCGGCATCGTTCGCGCCAAGCCGCCGATCCCGGCGCTGCAAGGCCTGTTCGGCCAGCCAACCCTGGTGCACAACGTGCTGACCCTGGCCTCGGTGCCGCTGATCCTGGAAAAGGGCGCAGCGTTCTACCGCGACTACGGCATGGGCCGCTCACTGGGCACCATGCCCTTCCAACTGGCGGGTAACGTGCGTCATGGCGGCCTGGTGGAACGGGCCTTCGGCCTGACCCTGCGCGAACTGGTGGAAGGCTACGGCGGCGGCACCGCCAGCGGCCGGCCGCTGAAGGCCGCGCAAGTGGGTGGCCCGCTGGGTGCCTGGGTGCCGCCGGCGCAGTTCGATACGCCGCTGGATTACGAGGCCTTCGCCGCCATGGGCGCGATGCTCGGCCACGGTGGCGTGGTGGTGGCCGACGACAGCCTGGACATGGCCCACATGGCGCGCTTCGCCCTGCAATTCTGCGCCGAGGAATCCTGCGGCAAATGCACCCCGTGCCGCATCGGCTCGACCCGCGGCGTGGAGGTCATCGACCGCCTGCTGGCGGCGCCCGATCAAGGCCGTCGCGATGAGCAGGCGATCATCCTCAAGGACCTGTGCGACACCCTGCAATACGGCTCGCTGTGCGCCCTGGGCGGGATGACCTCCTACCCGGTGGCCAGCGCCCTGAAGCACTTCCCCGCCGACTTCGGTCTGGCGCCCTCGGAGGCCGAGCAATGATCAGTATTTTCGACCCAGCCACAGACATCGACCTCAATGCCGTGGACTTCGGCACCCCGGCCCGCGACAGCCAGGTGCAGGTCAGCCTGAGCATCGACGGTCGCAGCATCAGCGTGCCCCAGGGCACTTCGGTGATGCGCGCCGCGGCCCTGATGGGCACCACCATCCCCAAACTCTGCGCCACCGACAGCCTGGAAGCCTTCGGCTCGTGCCGCATGTGCCTGGTGGAGATCGACGGCATGCGCGGCTACCCGGCCTCCTGCACCACCCCGGTCAGCGAAGGCATGGTGGTGCACACGCAAACGCCGAAACTGGCGACCCTGCGACGCAACGTGATGGAGCTGTACATCTCCGATCACCCGCTCGATTGCCTGACCTGCTCGGCCAACGGCAACTGCGAACTGCAGACCGTGGCCGGCCAGGTGGGCCTGCGGGAAGTGCGCTACGGCTATGACGGCGCCAACCACCTGGACGATCAGAAAGACACCTCCAACCCCTACTTCGACTACGATCCGAGCAAGTGCATCGTCTGCAACCGCTGCGTGCGCGCCTGCGAGGAAACCCAGGGCACCTTCGCCCTGACCATCAGCGGCCGCGGCTTCGAGTCTCGGGTCGCGGCGGCTGGTGGCGACAACTTCCTCGACTCCGAATGCGTGTCCTGTGGTGCCTGTGTGCAAGCCTGCCCCACCGCGACCCTGATGGAAAAAAGCGTGGTGGAAATGGGCCAGCCGGAACGCGCGGTGATCACTACCTGCGCCTACTGCGGGGTCGGCTGTTCGTTCCGCGCCGAGATGAAGGGCGAGCAACTGGTGCGCATGGTCCCGGACAAGAATGGCCAGGCCAACCACGGCCATTCCTGCGTCAAGGGCCGCTTCGCCTGGGGCTACGCCACCCACCCGGACCGCATCACCAAGCCGATGATCCGCAAGCACATCAGCGACCCGTGGCAGGAAGTCAGCTGGGATGAAGCGGTGACCTACGCCGCCAGCGAGCTGCGACGCATCCAGCTCAAGTACGGCCGCGACTCCATCGGCGGCATCACCTCCAGCCGCTGCACCAACGAAGAAACCTATCTGGTGCAGAAGCTGGTACGGGCGGCCTTCGGCAACAACAACGTCGACACCTGCGCCCGGGTCTGCCACTCGCCCACCGGCTATGGCCTCAAGCAGACCCTGGGGGAATCCGCCGGCACCCAGAGCTTCGACTCGGTGATGCAGGCCGACGTGATCCTGGTGATGGGCGCCAACCCCAGCGACGCCCACCCGGTGTTCGGCTCCCAGCTCAAGCGGCGCCTGCGTGAAGGGGCCAAGCTGATCGTCATCGACCCACGGCGCATCGATCTGGTGGACTCGGTGCACGCCCGCGCCGAACTGCACCTGGCCCTGCGCCCCGGCACCAACGTGGCCATGCTCAATGCCCTGGCCCACGTGATCGTCACCGAAGGCCTGGTCAACCAGGACTTCGTCGACGCCCGCTGCGAGCCTGAAGCCTTCGCCCAATGGAGCGCCTTCGTCAGCCGCGCCGACAACTCGCCAGAAGTGCTCGGCGCCATCTGCGGTGTTCCCGCCGACGATATCCGCGCCGCCGCGCGCCTGTACGCCACCGGCGGCAACGCAGCAATCTACTACGGCCTGGGAGTGACCGAACACAGCCAGGGCAGTACCTCGGTGATGGGCATCGCCAACCTGGCGATGGCCACCGGCAACATCGGTCGCGAAGGGGTGGGGGTGAACCCGCTGCGGGGGCAGAACAACGTCCAGGGTTCCTGCGACATGGGCTCCTTCCCCCACGAGCTGCCGGGCTATCGGCACATCTCCAACCAGGCGGTGCGCCAGGAGTTCGAGCAGGCCTGGAACGTCACCCTGCAAGCCGACCCCGGGCTGCGCATTCCCAACATGTTCGAAGCGGCCCTGGGCGGCAGCTTCAAGGGCCTGTACTGCCAGGGCGAGGATATCGCCCAGAGCGACCCCAACACCCAGCACGTGACCGCGGCGCTGTCGGCCATGGAATGCGTGGTGGTGCAGGACATCTTCCTCAACGAAACCGCCAAGTTCGCCCACGTGTTCCTGCCGGGCAGCTCGTTCCTGGAAAAGGACGGCACCTTCACCAACGCCGAGCGGCGTATCTCGCGGGTGCGCAAGGTCATGGAACCCCTGGGCGGCAAGGCCGACTGGGAAGGCACCCTGGCCCTGGCGGCGGCCCTGGGCTACCCGATGCACTACAACCATCCTTCGGAAATCATGGATGAGATCGCCCGCCTGACCCCGACCTTCACCGGCGTCAGCTACGCCAGCCTGGATCGCCACGGCAGCCTGCAATGGCCGTGCAACGACGCCGCGCCGGACGGCACGCCGACCATGCACATCGACGAGTTCGTGCGTGGCAAGGGGCGCTTCATGCTCACCGGCTACGTGCCCACCGATGAGAAGGTCAACGGCCGCTACCCGCTGTTGCTGACCACCGGCCGGATCCTCAGCCAGTACAACGTCGGCGCCCAGACCCGGCGCACCGACAACGTCGCCTGGCACGCCGAGGACCGTCTGGAAATCCACCCCACCGACGCCGAGAGCCGGGGCATCAACGAAGGCGATTGGGTGGGCATCGGCAGCCGCGCCGGGCAGACCGTGCTGCGCGCCCGGGTGACCGAGCGGGTGGCGCCAGGGGTGGTCTACACCACCTTCCACTTCCCCGAGTCGGGGGCCAACGTGATCACCACCGACAACTCCGACTGGGCCACCAACTGTCCGGAATACAAGGTCACGGCGGTGGAAGTCAGCCGCGTCTACCATCCTTCCGAATGGCAGAAGCGCTACCAGGCCTTCAGCGACGAACAGCATCGCCTGCTGGATGAACGCCGGCGCTCCCGGGGCGGCAAGGCGGAGGTGCGCCGATGAGCACCGCCAACCTGATCAAGATGGCCAACCAGATCGCCGCCTACTTTGCCAACGAGCCAAACCAAGTGCAGGCGGCGCTCAGCGTGCGCAACCACATGCAGTTGTTCTGGACCCCGGCCATGCGCAAGGAATTGCTGGCCTGGCAGACCGAGCAGCAAGGCGCCGAACTGCACCCACTGGTGCAACAAGCGCTGAGCGACAGCGGCTGGGAGGCCTGAACCGGCACGCCCCGGCCTGTTGCAACAGGCCGGGGAACCCCGCAACGGCTCAGTTACCCGGACACGTTCTGTCCGCTGGCGGCTTGGTCTGGAGCGCCAGCGGCATCACCGCTCCCGGCTTGCCAAGCGGCAACAGCTGGTACACCGCAAAGACACACATCGCTTCGGCTTCGCCACTGGCCTGGGGAATGTAGTTCAGGCCCACGTAGGCTTCGTAACTCTTGCCCGGCTCGAACACCACCACCTTCTTCACCTCGGGACAGGTGCGATAGCTGCTGCCGGATCCAGCGGCCGACACCCCACCTCCTTCCAGCATAAAAGGCCGCCCCGCCGGCACCCGATACTCGGTAACGATCTCGTGGTAGGCGCCCTCGCCCATGCGGATCGAGCCGATATAGGCCGGCAGCTTCGGCGCAAAACGCGGCTGCATGTCGATCTGCCGTGGCTGCAACGGGAACTGCGGGTAATTGACATTGGATTGCTGATTACTGCCAAAACGCCCGGCCTTGGCCAGGCGCTTGCTGTCCCCCAGGCAACCGGCATAAGCCTCTCCACGCACTTCGCCATTGGTGATCACCCGCAACTGCGCGGTGGGCACATTCAGGGGCGGTTCCGAGTAAGGCAGCACCGGTTTGACGCTGCAGGCTCCAAGTAACGACAACAGCGCCAGCGAGGCGATATTTCTGAGTTGCATAACTGATTTTTCCTTTATTCGAAGCGGCATGAGCGGCTGAGCAGGCTATCGGCCGAGTGGTGGCGGTCTTCACTGGAACATCTGTCTCAGGCAGCCGCGGTTTGACAGTCGCCTGAGTCGGCACTAGCTTCCAAGGCCGTGCCTTTGAGTCAGCCAGCAAACACTCAGGTAAACCCAGTGAACAAGCCCAATCCCCTGCACCACAACCAGCCCCCTCCGCGGGTTTCGATGCGTCCCCTGCAACCGGCCTGCCTTCCCCAGCCAATCAGCACTCGACGCCTGCTGCGCCCAGTGTGCCGGCGTGGCATCAACAGATCGCTGCCCACGCTCGTCCCGCCCTATTAAGCGCCCCGTGCCGAACACCTCACGCGTGTTCGTTCCTGCGTCTTACCGATCTTCGTTTACACACCTGGAACGCTTCGCTCTGAAGAGCGCTGCTGTGCGCGATAGGAAACCCCTAATGGACTAGCGAGCCCGGCTGAAGCCCGGGCGGGAGCCTCTATCCATGTCACAAAAAGTCATCGCCTTTTTTCCTGAGGCCGCCTATGGGCCGGCCTTGAACTCTGTCGGCATTGCCCAGGCCTGCGAGGCACTCGGGCACAAGGCCGTATTTCTCACGGACCCCGGCATGCAAGGCGTGTATGCCCGGTTTGGCTTTGAGGAACACCCGGTGAACATGTCCGCACCGATGCCGGCCGAGGACATGGCCCGGTACTGGGTCGATTTCATCAACGGCCACCTGCCGAACTTTCGCAAGACGCCCCTGGAGCAGATCGATACCTATGTGAAGGAATGCTGGGCGGCGATCGTCGACACTGCGAAATGGGCACAGAAGGAGCTGCCGGGCGTTCTGCAGCGGCTCCAGCCCGATCTGGTCTGCGTGGACAACGTCGTCATGTTTCCCGCGATCAAGCAATACCAGGCGCCCTGGGTGCGCATCATCTCCTGCTCGGAAAACGAAATCGGCGATCCGGACATCCCGCCGCACCTGTCCGGGATGAGTGTTCAGGACAAAGCCGGGCACCAGCGTTTCCGAGCGCGTTTCGAGGAGGTGATCCGCCCGATCCACGAGGACTTCAACCTTTTCCTCCAGGCCCACGGCGAGCAGCCCTATCCCCTGGGCACCTTCTGTGAACCTTCGCCATTCATGAACCTGCTGCTCTATCCCGATGCCGTCAGGTTCAAGCGACGCCATCCCCTGCCTGCCGAACGCTTCCACTACCTGCAAGGCAGCGTGCGCCAGGACAGTCCCTATGCAATTCCCAAGTTCCCCGCACAACGCCACCAGCCGTTGCTGTACGTGAGCTTCGGCAGCCTGGGCAGCAGTGACATCCCCTTGCTCAAGCGCCTGATAAACGCCCTCGGCAAACTGCCCTACCGAGCCCTGGTCAATGTCGGCGAGCACCTGGACCAGTACCCGGTATTGCCGGACAACGTGCAGATTGCCGACTGGCTGCCACAGCCTTCGGTGATCGCCCAAGTGGACGTGGTCATCCACCACGGTGGCAACAACAGCTTCACCGAGTGCCTGTACTTCGGTAAGCCGGCTATCGTCATGCCCTATGTCTGGGACGGCCATGACAACGCCATGCGGGCCCAGGAAACCGGCCATGGCTTCAGGCTCGATCGCTACCAATGGACCGAGGCACAGCTGGCCGAAGCCCTGCACGCCTGCCTCAACGACAGCCTGCTGCGCCAACGCCTGCAACGCACCAGCGCCCAGATGCAATCGCGCCAGGGCACCGAAGAAGCGGCACACCTGCTCGACAACCTTCTCAAGCGCAAGACCCGGCCCAACGCTCAAAAGGGCGTGCAACACAAGGAGCGTGACCGATGAATACACCACTGCTACAGGACCCGCTGCAGATCACCGACCTGCAGGATTGGGGCGAGATACCAGAGATGCTGGAAGGCCAGTCACGGGTTGCCGGCGTGCTGTTGCACAAGGGCGCGCAAGGCCAGTCGGAATGCGGCCTGTGGCGCTGCACTCCCGGCAAGTGGAGGTGCCACGTGACCCGGGATGAGTTCTGTCACTTTCTTGAAGGGCGTTGCACCTATGTCCATGAGTCTGGGGAAGTGATCGAGATCCGACCGGGCAGCAGCGCTTTCTTTGGCCAGGGTTGGAAAGGCACCTGCACCGTCCACCAGACCGTCAAGAAGGTCTACATGATTCGCTGAAAGCCGCTACTGAGGGCTCTTCATTCACGCTGGGTTTCAAGGACAGAACAATGACCCGTTTTACCTGTGAAAGCGCTTTGCACTTTATCAATCCCCACTACCTGACGCCTGCTAGCGGCCGGCTCCGAGAAATCTTCGACCCGGCGACCCTGGAACGGGTCGGCCGCATGAGCCTCGGCGAAAAGGCTGATGTGCAAGCAGCCGTGAATGCCGCCAATACGGCGCAACAGCAGTGGGCCAGAGTGGATGCCCGAAGCCGGGCCGCACGCCTGCACGAACTGGCCGAAAGCATAGAGAAAGCGGTCGGACTCAACCGTGAAGTGGCACGACTGATGACCCTGGAAACCGGTAAACCCTTTCCGGAAGCCATGGGCGAACTGGCCAACTGTGCATCGGTTTTCCGCTACTACGCGGAGATGGCAAGGGACGAGGCCGGCAAAGTGGCAGGCACCACGCAAACCGGCTCACTCCAGCATGTGCGCTATGAACCCTACGGGGTCAGCGTGCACATCATGCCCTTCAACTACCCCATTCTGCTGATGTGCTGGACCGTCGCGGCCTCCCTGGCAGCGGGCAACGCCTGCATCATCAAGCCGGCGGAAAGCGCCACCCTCTGCACCCTGAAATTTCTCAGTCACTTCACCAGTCTGCTGCCGGGCCTGGTGTGTTGCGTACCGGGAGACGCCCTCACGGCCCAATTGCTGGTGCAATCATCCGGCACCCACGCGGTGGCCTTTACCGGCGGTATCGCCGCTGCCCACGCCGTGGCCGTGACCTGTGCCGACCTGATGAAGCCTTGCGTGATCGAGGCCGGTGGCAGCGATCCGATGATCATCTCCAAACACGCACCCATGGACGTCGCGGTAGCAGGCGCAGTGACCGCCGCCTTTCATCTGAGCGGGCAGATCTGCACCTCGGCCGAACGCCTGTACGTGGTCGATGACATCTATGAGGCATTTGTCACCCGCTTCGTCGAGCAGACCCGCCAACTGCGCATTGGCCACGGTCTGGAGCGCTCCGAGATCGGACCGCTGGTCAGCGAAGCAGCACGGGACAAAGTCATACGCCTGGTGGAAGACGCCGTGTCCAAAGGCGCCCGAGTGCTTTGCGGCGGACGCATCCCACCGCACCGCCCTGTCGGCTGGTTCTACGAGCCGACCATCCTCAGTGGCGTCACCGGTGACATGGCGATTCTCCAGGAAGAATGCTTCGGGCCAGTGGCGGCGGTGTGTCGCGTCGCCGATTTCGACGAGGCCATCCGCCGCGCCAACGACTCGCCATTCGGCCTGGGAGCCTCACTGTTTTCCACCAACCTGACCGAATCGATGGAGGCGGCCGAGCGCCTTGAAGCGGGGATGGTATGGATCAACAACCCCTTGGTGGACAACGACGCCCTGCCATTGAGCGGCTGGAAAATGTCAGGGATCGGCAGCGAACTGGGCCGCCAGGGACTGGACGCGTTTCGCCGTTCGAAGATGGTCATCATCGACCACAAGCCACGTATTCAGAGCTGGTGGTACCCCTATCCCGACAGCGTGTTTCACAACGCCCAGGGCGAGCCGGAAAACACGGACTTCATAACCAGCCACAGCAACGTTAATTAAAGATATCCCCCCTCATATAATCGTGCCCATACACTTCACGATGACTTGAGGGGGGATACGCCACAGATAGCCAATCTGTTTCAGACTTGATCTGAAAGTTGCCTTTAAAATAGACAAGTCATCAGGTTCAAGTTTCAAGCAGGGTTGTTACTTGGCAACTTCCCTGGTTTTCTTGTGTGCCCGCGCCGAGGTTTTATACGCAGACTCAACTTTTTTCTTGGACTCGTCCAAATGCTTGCGCCAGTCGCCCTTGAGTTTCGAAACAACACCATCCCTCGAGTTTTCATGGGCCTGAACCGCGGACTGGTGGCGCTCAGCCAGGTGTTTATGGTGAATCGCCGCCTCCTCGTGCTTTTTCGCTGCCTCATGATGCTGGATAGCCGTTAGATGATGGTGCTTGATAGCTTCCTTCGACATGACTCTCTCCATTTTTTGCACAGGCCATATAGGCCGACAAGTTAGCCGCCTGCTACAACGGGGCTCCAATCAAACCTAGACCAGTTATTTTTTAATTCAACCTGTCGGGATATACGGTCATGTTTTACAAGAACTTGAGAGACTGGGCATATTCCAATTAATAATTGGCAAGCAACAACAGCACAACGCGATAAACCTGCCGCCACCTCCACGATCAAAGCCCGAGAGATACCTCCGCGCCCCACCCGGCCCTGACGTTCCTTGAGCAGCGACCTACCCCGTTTTTTTGGCTCACGGACGAAAACCCGGTGCCCAGATAAAAATAGTCAGATTTCAGGGGTTTACAGAACCCCGCCAATCGCTATAATCGTCGCCCTGACACGCCGGTATAGCTCAGTTGGTAGAGCAACTGACTTGTAATCAGTAGGTCCCGGGTTCGATTCCTGGTGCCGGCACCATACAAGGTTCCAGAGAAGGCTTTCAAAATCTCTGGAACCCCCGAAAAACCCGCCTTCTGGCGGGTTTTTTCGTTTCGGCGTTCCGTCGGATTCCGAGGGTAGCCAGCGCTGATAAGGGTACCTACCAATTCGATATTGGAAAGTACCCTTATGGCTCGCACAACAGCACCCCTTACCGACAACGCCTGCCACCATACAGCGCCAGGAACGGTCACTGCCCGCCTTTGCCAAGCAGGGGGACGGTTTCCACTTCCAGCATCAGCAAAACCATTTCAGTCAACTCGGCATCGGACTTGCGGCCTCCATAGAGGCCATGCAGGGCTTTGGCGAAGGGGATGCGCAGGTCCTGGTTTTCTTCGCGGGCGCTTTCGCCGTCCTGCATCAGTTCGCCGATGGCTCGCAGTACAGCCGCTTGCCACCGAGCGGTGGTCCTCGGACCATCGCCGGTGGTGACAAGCAACTGATCCTTTACCAGCTGACGCAGGGCGGGTTCCTGCAGCGGCCTAGGCGGCCTTGGCTTGTGAGTGGTCTTTGACATACCGGACGATACTCAACGTTTCCTGCTGGAACTGCTCATAGTCAATTTGCTGGGCATTAATGAAAGTGCTGCCCATCATGGTCAATGCCCCCATGAAGCTGGCTTCGGATATTTCTTCGTCGCTGGCGCCAAACAGCCGCGCAGCTTCCGTATGGAAGAGGGCGCAGTACTTGCAGCGAGTCGCCCCGGACACTGCCAGACCTATCAACTCTTTATATTTATTAGGAATTTTTGTCTCAGCCAGCCAAAAATCCCGTGCCATTCCCCAGAATCCATTCGCCCCGCCTTCCGGCATCTGCTTGATCCACTCAGGTACCTGGCCCAGGGCCTGCTCAATTTCCCGATAGGTATCACGAACATCCACTTGACACCTCCTTGCCTCTGCAACGATCTGTGCTTCAGAGGTACAGATTCAGTCTAGTACTCCGCCAGTGACACAAGCGCCGGCAGCAGGACTGAACCCGCGGTGCAGGTTTAAACCTCGTAAAAACAAGAGGATGGATTTAGATTTTTTCTGCTGCGATGAGCGCCCTCTCAGCACCCAAGGTTCTCAAGCCGGTCGGCAGAAACACGAGGCGCCTGTTGTTTCGGGTGCCTGCAGCGGCGTCACAGAAAATTGCCGCACGTTCTCCCGAACAGAGGCTCTTCATGATCAAATAGCCGCCGATTTCCGCTGCATGCAGACAGAACATGAAGCCCATCGCCGTATCGATCCTGACCCTGTTGCTCCACTCCCTGCTGTTCAGCGCGCCGACCATGGCCGGCGATGCCGAGGCCGGTGCCAAGCTGTTCAAGCGCCTGTGCAGCGGCTGCCATAACATCGGCCCTTCAGTGCGCAGCTCATTCGGGCCGCAGCTCAACGGCATCATCGATCGACCGGCCGGCAGCGCCGCGGACTATCAATATTCAACCGCCATGAAGTCATCGGGCATTGTCTGGACCCGGGACAAGCTCATCCAGTACCTGGAAGACCCCAAGGCCGTGGTGCCCGGCACGCGGATGATTTTCTGGGGACTGAGCGATGAGGAAAAAATCGATAATCTGCTGGCCTATCTGCAAACCTTCCCCGCCCCCTGATCTGCGCTCGCTTGCCTACAAGGATGTTTTGATGAAGTTTCCTCTGCCGTCGCTTGTCGTTACGGGCCTGGCCCTGGCTGCGTGCATGTCCCAGGTGCAGGCCGCCGGTTTCGACTGCGCCAAGGCCTCGACCCTGGTGGAAAAAACCGTCTGCGCCACGCCGACCCTGTCCGCCCAGGACGATGAGTTGAACCGCCGCTACAAGACGCTCAAGCACCTGCAGGTGTTTCGCTTGTTGCAAACCCAGTGGCTGCGGGAAGTGCGCGACACCTGCATCGACAGCGACTGCCTGGAGTCGGCCTATCGGGCCCAGGTGAAAATGCTCACGCTGTTGCCGATCCCTCCGGCACCCGCCAAGGGCGACTTGCTGCCAATGGACCCCACCCGTCAGTACCGCCTGCAGGACCCTGATGACTGGCAGCGCTTCACCTTGGCCAGGTTCACCGCCGCCCCGCCCCAGGGCGATCAGCAGGTCGTCGACGCCCAGGTGCTGGATGGCGTGCTGCATGTGGTGCTGTTCGTCGGTCAGTACCAGAGAGGGCAGGAAGGCTATGTCGGCACCCTCTACGAATACGCTGATGACCAGCCCGGCCTGTACCCCATTGCCCGGGATATCGGCTTTGTCGGCTGGGCCACTCCGGGGGCCAACGATCAGGGGCAGCGCTTCGCCGGCATCGTCGACGGGATGTTCTATTTCCGCCAGCGCAGCAGCGGCGAGTTGCAGCACAGCATGCGCTATCGCCTGGGCTCGCGCAGTGCGCCCGAAGCCAGCCAGCAGGTGTTCCAGTCGCCCTCCAACACCCTGCGCCATGCCCGGGCAAGGGTCGGCCAGGATCTCAATCAGGAGAACTACAGCCTGTCCCTGGATTACGACCGGCAGAGCAACAACACCTACTCCGAGAACGTCACCGAGCACAATGAAGTCGAAGCCGGCTGGAGCATCGTCAATCCCACCTGGAGCGAAACCCGCCCGGTGATGTACTTCGATAACGAGGGGCCGCGGGCCTGCATCTGGCGGGTCGACGTGCAGTACAAGGTGCTGTCCAAGATCGTCCCGGAGCATGAGGCGATTTCAGCCCGTCCCGTGGATATCCATGGCCGTGAGGCGGTGGTGTACCTGGAAGGCGATCAGCTGAAGTTGGCGATCAATCCGGATGACTGACGGGCAAGGTTATTGAACAAAAAGGCTCGCCATGCGACGAGCCTTTCTAACAGAGGTTTGAGCGCTGCAGCCACTTCATGGGGCTCACCCTCGGCAATACCCCCCCCCCCCAGAACAGCAGGTTACCCACCGACTTCAGCGACCGGGCTTCGTTGTAGTAGCCCAGCAAGCGCACACCGTTGACCAGCAGCGGCTGTTCGAACGCCTGATAGTGGCCGCCTTCCTGCAAGGGGTTCATCGCTGGCTGGCCGTGGGCGATGCTGGCGACGCTCAGCAGGCACATGCCCGAAGCAGGGTACGGAACATCGACATGATCCGTGACAGAAAGGAGAGGCGAACTGTAACAAGATTGATATCGGCCAAGCACTTGCCGAGAATCTCTGCCCTGCCCTCAAGGACCACCCGCAGATGGAACTGTCAGAAAGACTACTGAAAATCCTCAAGAACAATCCCAGCTGGATCGGGCGGGTGTATGAGTCATTCATCATTTCGGCGATCAAGGACTTCGAGCGCAACAATCCACCGGCCCATAGCCCCGACTTCGATCCAGCGACCAACCAGCGGCCTTACGGTTACTGGCACAACAAGCTGTTCGACCCGGTCAGCGAAGACAATGGCGAAACCGACGTGGCGGATATTTACTTTGGCTATCCGCAACCACTCCTGGATTCGTGCAAGGTCACCACTGATCCCCTGAACGAAGACAAAGACTGGTTCTGCCGAACCACCTGGAACGGCTGGGCGGTGGAGGTCAAAACCAAGCTCGTCGACAGGACAGAGCGACCTCTTCGTCACATGGCCTATGCCAACGAACTGAAAACCGCGCTGCCGGTGTCTCCCAAGGCCGCCTGGATGCAGACCCGCAACGGCGAGGAATTAACCAGTAATCAGCTCAAACGACGCTGGGCAGACCTCTACGTTTATATCCTCTACCAACTCGACGACGGTATACCGGACTTCACGGGCGCTACCGGCACCTACACCATGGTGATCCCGACCTTCATCTTGAATGAAGCCTTGCAAGGCAAACCCGACAGCGCAAAGACCCTACAGCTCAATGAACTCATAAAGGTTCTGGGTGCCGATCACCTGCGCTACTTCACCCTTCTGACGGAACACATTCCAGGGAAAATGCTCCAGCTCGCCAGTGAGCATTGGCAAGAAATGTTTGCCTACAAGCGTGAAGGCGACGCCTTAAAAAGACACTGGTACGAAAACACCCACCTGCCCTCCCAGGCAAAATCCCGCAAGCGATAAGCGAACATGAAAAAGCCCCGAACCAGTCGGGGCTTTTTGCACGACAACCACCCAGAATCAGGTGGTGATCAAACGCTCATCAGAACACGTTGATCGGGTAGTCGACGAACACCCGCAGTTCGTTGCCGCTGTCGTTGTACTCGCTGGATTTCTGCGATACGCGCAGGATCGAGCTGCGTACCTTGACGCTCAGGTCCTTGGCCGGGCCGCTCTGCACCACGTACTTGAGCTGGTTGAAGATTTCCCGCTCGGTGCCGCCGGTGGAGGTCGAGGTGGTGATGTTGTCGCCACGCACGTAGGCCACGTTGTAGGTCAGGCCCGGTACGCCGAAGGCGCCGAAGTCCAGGCCGTAGCCCAGCTGCCAGCTGCGCTCGTCTTCAGCGTTGAAGTCGGACCAGTAGGAGTTGGCCAGGTAGATGGTGCCGCCGCCATCGCCCACGCGGTTCTGACCACGCTGGTAGCCGCCGTAGGCGTAGCCCAGGTGGCTGTCGCCGGTGCTGCGCTGGTGCGCCAGGGTGAACGAGTGCGGGCCCATGGCGTAGGTGGCCGCCAGGCTCCAGATCTTGTTGTCCTGGCCGCCGGCGCCGGCATCTTTGGCATAGGCCTTGTCCAGCTTGGTCTGGTAGCCGTTGAAGTCCAGGGTCAGGGAGCGATCGGTGGCCAGTGGGAACACGTAGTTCAGGTTGACGTATTGCTTCTTCAGCACGTCTTCGACGTCGGAAGCGTACAGCGCGCCCTTGAACTGCTCGGTGAACTGGTAGCTACCGCCCAATACGTTGATCGACTTCAGGCCACCGCTGTCACGGCCTTCGGCGCTCTTGCGCGATTCGGCGGTGAAGCGACCGGCGTTCAGCTCCAGGCCCTTGATCTCCTTGGAGGTGATCAGGGTACCGGTGTAGCTTTCCGGCAGCAGGCGCGCGTTGTCGTAGTTCAGGACCGGCAGGGACGGCATCTGGTCGCCGTAGGTCAGGACGGTGTTGGACAGGCGGAACTTGACCGCGGCGCCGGCCTTGGCCAGGTCGCCTGCTGGGGTCTGGTTGCCGTGCTCGCTGCGCTTGAAGAAGTCGATGCCCTGGCCGCCGCTGTGGCTGCCTTTGTCCAGGCGCAGTGCATACAGACCGAAGGCATCCACGCCCACGCCCACGGTGCCTTGGGTGAAGCCCGAGGAGAAGGTGCCGATGGCCGCCTGGCCCCACTCGCTCTGGTCACGGTTACCGTCTTTCTTGTCGCGATCGATGTAGGCGTTGCGCAGCAGCACTTTCAGACTGCTGTCTTCAACAAAACCCTTGGCGTCGGCCTGGCCATCGGCCATGGCTTGTGTAGCGCTCAAAATCCCCAGTGCAATCAGGCAGATCCGCTGTTTCAACATTTTATTTTCCTTATTACGGTTAGAGACGCGCTGTGAGCACTCACGGCTATGGCGTTTAAACGCTCTTCTACCGACGAAACAAAAGACCCGCCCACGAGGGATCGCGGCGGGCCTTTTATTATTCTGAAATATGGCTCTTGGCCACAGGCGTTGGGGGCGAATCCTATCTGCGCCCTGAACAACGTGTCAATTTCGTGAATCGTCTTTGAATAGCTGAAAATATTCTAAGAACTGCGTGCTAGAGCATTGCCAGCTGCACGCTGTGGCTGTCGACGAATTGTTCGAAGTGGGTGACTTTGCCGTTTTTGAGGGTCCATAAATGGGCCACCCGTACATCGATCGGCTTGCCCGATGCCTTATAGATGCCTTGGTAGTTGCCATAGGCGAAGACCTTGTCGCCCTGGGCCACGTAGTTTTCCACCTTGAAGGTGAAGTCCTGCCATTCCGAGCCCAGGCGCTTGAAGACATGCTCCAGCACCGCCTCGAAGCCGACGTAGGTGCCGGCATAGGGAAAGCCCGCCGCTTCGGTCCAACGTGCATCGGGGGCCAGGGCCGCGGCGGTGTTGCGCGCATTTTCCTGGGAGTTGGCACCTTCGTAGGTGCTCTTGATCAACGCGAGGTTATCCATGGGTGACTCCATGCAGGTCAGGTGAGATCAGAGCGCACAACCGTCCAGGCCACAGGCCTGGACGGCGCCGTCTTGCGGGCCGGAACCAGCGCCCAGGGAGGTTTTCAGCCAGTGGGCAAAAGCCTCCGGTTTGCCCAGCCAGGGGCTGATATCGAGCAACTGATAGCGACCATCGCGCTCCAGCACCAGGGTCGGAAAACCCTGACCACCGACTTTGGCCAATAGCGCGCGGCTGGCCTTTATATGCTCATCCAGCTCAGTGGCCGTAGCCCGATCGAGAGCCGGGGCAAATGCCTCGACAGCCAAGCCCAGGCCCTGCGCCAGTTCCAGCAGGACTTCGCGATCGGCAATCCGCCGGCCTTCCAGGTAATGGGCGGTCTGCAGGCGTCCCAGCAATTGCAGTCCGCGCCCATCCAGGGCCTCGGCCGCCAACACGGCGGCAATCGGCGGCGCCGAATCGAATACCGCCGAGTGGTCGCGCAGCAGGCCTTCGAAATAGGCCTGGCCGAAAGGTTGCCCGGTGTACTCGGCAATGCGCCGGTCATGGGGCATGACGTAATCGCGCAGCTGTGGCGACACCGGCTGGCGGTTGCGGCCGGTCATCATGCCGCCCCCATGGGCCTGCACCGGCAACACGGCCAGGGCCGCCTGCACCAGCGGCTTGGCGCCGTAGCACCAGCCGCACAACGGGTCATAGATGTAGTGAAGGGTGGCCGAGGACATGGGGACTCCAACAGGATCTTGAGTGTTCGATGGCATGCAGACTATGCCCCGGACGCCAGGGGAAAAACCTCGAAATGGTTTTTAGTCTGTTGCGCGAACCGGACGAATCCCTTTGTTTAGTCCGTGTATGCGGGCAGATACGGCAGCGACATAATTAGAAACAATAGAGCAAGGGAACCTTTAGATAATAATTAACGTTAGCAAATAGCACGCATTATCATTCGCGCCCATCGACTCACCTGCCTTTCGGATGCGCTTCAGATGCCTGCCCATTTCCGCCTTACGCCCCTGTCCCTGGGACTCTGCACCCTGCTGACCGCCGGTTTTGCCTGCGCCGCCAGCACCTCCCTGCCAACCACCTCCATCAGCGTCGAAGCCGAGGCCGATCCCGACGATCCCCGGGTCAAGGAAGTCAGCACCGCGACTCGCACCGCCACCGCTGCGCGCTATGTGCCCCAGGCCATCGATACGATCAAGACCGCCAACGTGCTGGACTACGGCCACAACGATCTGGGTAGCGCCCTGAGCGGCATTCCCAACGTCAGCAGCGGTGCCGACACCCGCTTCGACAGCCTGCGGATTCGCGGTTTCGACGCCAGCAACGACTTCTACCTGGACGGCATCCGCGACGACAGCCAGTACGTGCGCGACCTGCACAACATCGAGCGCATCGAAGTGCTCAAGGGCCCGGCAGCCGTGCTCTACGGCCGTGGCAGCCAGGGCGGTATCGTCAATCGAGTGAGCAAGCTGCCGGAGTTCGGCCGTCGTTCCAGCGTCGAAGTCCAGGGCGGCAGCCAGGACCTGCGCAGCCTGTACGCCGACCTGAGCGCCGACCCGACGGAGAACCTCAGCCTGCGCCTGAATCTGGGCAACCAGGACCAGAACAGTTTCCGCGACGGCGTCAGCGGCAATCGCCAGCTGTTCGCACCGTCCATGAGCTGGCAACTCACCCCGGAGCTGAATTGGCTGGTGCAGTACGAATACAGCCGCTACAACCGCACCCCGGACCGCGGCATCACCAGCCTCAACGGCCGCCCGGCGAACGTCGGGAAGGAAACCACCTACGGCGACCACCGCGACTACATCGATGACAAGGCCCAGTCCCTGCGCTCCAAGCTGACTTACGAGCTCAACGACAGCTGGCAACTGCGCCACACCTTGGGGCTGTTCAAGCTCGACAGCGATTTCGACAACACCTACCAGACCGGCTACAACGCCAGCACCGGCAAGGTGCAGCGCCAACGCTGGCAGCAAGACCTGAAGACCCGCAACATCTACAACAACAGCGAACTGGAAGGCCGCTTCGACACCTTCGGCCTGGAGCACCGCCTGCTCACCGGCCTGGAGTTCGGCAGCCAGCGCCGCGACCCGATCCTCTACAACGCCGCCACCTCGGGCCCCGGCAACCAGGAAGTGCCTGCCGTGGACCTGTACAACCCCAACCCGTACCAGAGCCATACCGGGCGCATGCAGGTCTGGAGCAACAACCACACCGAGGTGGAAAGCCGGGCGCTCTACGTGCAGGACCAACTGCGCCTGAACGATCAGTGGCAACTGCTGGCCGGACTGCGTTACGACAATTTCGAGGTGCAGACCACCAACCGTCGCACCGGGGTTTCCGACAGCCGCGACAGCCACAGCGTCAGCCCGCGCCTGGGGGTGGTCTGGACGCCGCTGGAGCACCACTCGTTCTATGCCTCGTGGAGCAAGTCGTTCGCGCCGGTGGGCGGTGGCCTGATCGGCATCACCCCGAACGCTGCTGGCAACGGCAACGACCTGAGCCCGGAGCTGACCCGGCAGAAGGAAGTCGGGGTCAAGAGCGACTGGCTGGACGAACGCCTGAGCACCACCCTGGCGGTGTACGAACTGGAGCTCTACAACCGTCGCACCACCGACCCACTGGACCGCAACATCATCCTCATGACCGGCCTGCAACGCTCCCGGGGTATCGAGCTGTCCGCCAGCGGCAAGCTCGTCGGCAACTGGTACCTGCGTGGCGGCATCGGCTTGCAGGACGCGGTGGTGGTCAAGGACAACAACGGCTTCGAAGACAAGCGGGTGAACAACGTGGCCAAGCGCAATGGCAGCCTGTTCATCACCTGGAAGCCGGAACTGGGCTGGTACGCCGAAACCGGCCTGACCCTGGTGGGCGACCGCTACGCCGACAGCAGCAATACCGTGGTGCTGCCGGGCTACGGCCGCTGGGATGCCCTGGCCGGCTACCGGCACAAGGACTGGGACGTGCGCGCGGCGCTGAACAACATCGCCGACCGCGAGTACTACAGCTCCGCCACCAGCGCCTTTCAGATCCAGCCGGGCGAACCGCGTAGCCTGGTGGTTACCGGCAACTACCGCTTCTAAAACGACCGGCGAAAAAAAAGCGCTGCCATCCCGGCAGCGCTTTTTACAATCCGTCGTTTTCTATCCTTTGACCACATCCCACAGTGCCTGCAGTTCCGCCTCGCTGAGCAATCCAGCGGGGTAACGCTCAACGATGATCCGGCGCGGATCAGGTTCCCTGATCTGACGCGTTCCATTGGACTTCAACCATTGCGCCAGAGCCTGCAGCGACTCGTTACTCATTGCCAAGGGATGGGATGCACGCTCGCTGACCATGTTCATTCCAGCGCTCTCTCCTGGTTCCTGAGCGACTTAACTTATCCAAGGTTTATGACAGAACAACATAAGTTCCACATGTCTCAGAATCACTTCATGGCAGATACAAGAGCTATGCCAACGTGTCTGGTGTGCCGACATACGGCCATGAAAAAGCCCGCAACCCTTCTGGGCTGCGGGCTCGCTGAAAAGCCTCAGGAGTGATACAGCGACCGGCCTTGCGCGGTCGCTGTTACAACGGCACTCAAACTCGCCGTGGCGCAGGCTGCTGTTGGGTAAGGCAATGGATATTGCCGCCCCCCAGTAACAGTTCGCGCCCCGGCACCATCACCACTTCATGCTCGGGGAACAGCGCCTGGAGGATGGACTTGGCCTGGGCATCCATCGGATCGTCAAAACTCGGGGCGATGATCCCGCCATTGACGATCAGGAAGTTCACATAGGAACCGGCCAGGCGCACGGAAGGATTGCGCTCCTGACTGCCCTGCACCGCATCGACCCCGGCGCATTCCTCTGCGGTGGCGTACAACGGGCCGGGAATCGGCATCTTGTGCACCTTGAAGGTGCGCCCCTTGGCGTCGAGGGTGTTTTCCAGCACCTGCATGGCCGCCCGGCAACGTGGATAGTTGGGGTCCTGGGGGGCGTCGGTCCAGGCCAGCAACACTTCACCCGGACGCACGTAGCAGCAGAAGTTATCCACATGACCATCGGTTTCGTCGTTGTACAGGCCGTCCGGCAGCCAGACGATCCGCTCCACCGCCAGGTGCTCGCGCAACACCGCCTCGATCTGCTCGCGAGACAGGTGCGGGTTGCGGTTGTGGTTGAGCAGGCACTCCTCGGTGGTGATCAGGGTGCCTTCGCCGTCGACGTGAATCGAGCCGCCCTCAAGCACGAAACCTTCGGTGCGGTACTCCTGGCAACGCTCGATTTCCAACACTTTGCTGGCCACTTGTTCGTCACGATTCCACGGCGAGTACAAACCGCCCTCGAAACCGCCCCAGGCATTGAAGCCCCAGTGCACACCGCGCACCTCGCCGCTGTGGTTGATGACGAAAGTCGGGCCGGTGTCGCGGACCCAGGCATCGTCACTGGACATTTCCACCAGGCGGATATTGGGCACGTCCAGGCGCGCCCGGGCGTTTTCATACTGGGCCGCGGACACCGCCACGGTCACCGGTTCGAAACGGGCAATGGCCTTGGCCACCGCGGCGTGGGCGGCCTGGGCCGGCTTGCCGCCCAGGCGCCAGTTGTCCGGACGCTCGGGCCAGATCATCCAGGTCTGGGTCTGGGTCGCCCATTCGGCCGGCATGTAGAAACCGTCGGCGCGCGGCGTGCTGTGCAAAGTGCTCATAGTGTTCAGGACTCCAGGGAACCGTCGAGGGTTTTCAATGCGCCATAGAGGTTAGGACGGCGGTCACGGAAACTGCCCCAGGCGCTGCGGATGTGTTCGAGCTCGTCGAGGTCGAAGCGGTGCACAAGGATACCTTCTTCAGTTTGGTTGAGCTCCTGAACCTTCTCGCCGAACTGATTGGCGATGAAGGACGAACCGTAGAAGGTGATGTCGTAACCGTCCTGCTCTTCGTTGCCGATGCGGTTGCTGGCAATCAGCGGCATCAGGTTGGCCCCGGCATGGCCCTGCTGTACGCGCTGCCAGTGATCACGGGAAGAGATGTTGCTGTCGTGGGGCTCGCTGCCGATGGCGGTGGGATAGAACAGCAGCTCCGCACCTTGCAGGGCCATGCTGCGGGCGCACTCGGGGAACCACTGGTCCCAGCAGATGCCCACGCCGATCTTCGCGTAGCGAGTGTTCCACACCTTGAAGCCGGTATCGCCCGGGTTGAAGTAGTACTTCTCGTGGTAGCCGGGGCCGTCCGGGATGTGGCTTTTCCGATAAATCCCCAGGTTGCTGCCGTCGGCATCGATGATCGCGATGCTGTTGAAGCGCGCCCGCCCGGCCAGCTCGTAGAAGCTGATGGGCAGCACCACCTGCAGCTCTTTGGCAACTTTCTGGAAATGCGCGATGGCGACGTTGCGGTCCACCGTGGTGGCCAGTTGCAGGTAGTCCGGGTTGGGCTTCTGGCAGAAGTACGGGGCCTCGAACAGCTCCTGGATGAGGATGATCTGCGCGCCCTTGGCGGCGGCTTCACGGACCAGTTTTTCGGCGGTTTCGAGATTGGCCTCAAGGTCCCAGGAACAGGCCATCTGGGTAGCGGCGACGGTAACGATACGGCTCATGGAACAACTCCCGGGCAATGGACGCGGTCGATGACAATGGGAAAAGGTCGGGACAGGGTAGGGCCGTGCCCGGCGACGGCCACTTTATATCCGATAAATATCGACTTTAGAAGCTTAAAAAATCGTATCCGTGGATAATTTCCGATAAAAAGCCGATAACAATCGATTATTCATAAACACATTCGCCGGCAAGCCGGCTCCTACAGAGGGGGTGTAGGAGCCGGCTTGCCGGCGAATGGAGAGAAACGCAAGCGAACGACGAGCCCTTACAGCTCCTCGCCCAGCACCTTGTCCAGCATGTCGACGAAGAAATCCACGCTCTGCCGGCTGGTGACCATCGGCGGCTTGATCTTGAGGATGTTCAAGTAATCACCGGTGGGTTGCATGAAGATCCCCAGTTCCCGCAGGCGATCGCACAGCAGGGTGGTTTCCTCGGTGGCCGGCTCCAGGGTCTGGTGATTGCGGATCAGCTCCAGCCCCAGGTAGAAACCGGAACCGTGCACCGCCCCCACCAGCGGATGCCGCTCCTTGAGCGCCTCCAGGCGTTGCTTGAAGTGTTCGCCCACCACCCGGGCGTTGTCCCAGAGCCCTTCCTCTTGCATCACATCCAGCACCGCGAGGCCAATGCGGCAACTGACCGGGCTGCCGCCGGACGAGGAAAAGAAATAGCCTTCGGCCTCCAGCGCCTCGGCGATCTCGCGCCGGGTGATCACCGCGCCCAGAGGCTGGCCGTTGCCCATGCCCTTGGCCATGGTGATGATGTCCGGCACCACGCCCTGCTCCTCAAAGCCCCAGAAGAACCGGCCCATGCGCCCGTAACCGACCTGGACCTCATCGGCGATGCACACTCCGCCCCGAGCCCGGACCCGTTCGTAAACGGCCTGCAGATAGCCCGGCGGCAGGGAGATGCCCCCGGCATTGCCATACACCGGTTCGCAGATGAAGCCGGCCAACTGGCGGTCCTGCTGCTCCAGCTTGTGCAACTGCTGGTCGACGCTGCGCAGATACTGCGGTGTGCTGTCCGCGCCGCGGAACTCGCCACGATAGGTATTGGGCGCCGTGACCGGGTGCACCCAGTCCGGGCGACTGGTGAGGGCCTGGGGGTTGTCGGCAATGGAAGTGGATACCGCATCGGCCGCCACCGACCAGCCGTGATAGGCCTCCAGCACGCTGAGCATGTCGCGCCCACCGCTGTAGGCCCAGGCCAGGCGGATCGCCAGGTCATTGGCCTCGGTGCCGCTGTTGACCAGGAACACCCGGTCCATGGAGTCCGGCGCCAGGGCCAGCAGGCGCTCGGAGAATTCGGCGATCGCGGCATAGTGAAAACGCGAGTTGGTATTGAGCAGCGACCATTGCCGTGCCGCCACGGCCGCCATGCGTGGATGGCCATGGCCGAGCACCGCGACGTTGTTGAGCATGTCCAGGTAGGAACGCCCCTGCATGTCGATCAGGTGATTGCGCCAGCCGCGTTCGATCCGCGGCGGGTCGACATAGTAGTGCTTCTGCGAGCGCGCAAAGCTGGCATCGCGGCGCTCCAGCAGGGTCTGTGGATCCAGCTCCGGTTCGGCGTCGCAGGCCAGCCCCAGCAGCGCCGCTGGCGAGGGGCACAGGGCTTGCCAGGCCGGGGCCCGGGACGGGCTGCAAAACAGCGGCGGGTCCAGTTCGGCTCCCCGGCACAGCTGGACCTTGAGCCGGCCATCCGCCGCCACTGCGCCCAGCACCTGGCCCTTGACCAGGGCCGCCCCCGGGTGCAGTGAAGGCTCGACGCCCCACAGGTGCACGCTCAGGGTCGGGCCATCGAGGCGCAACAGGCCTTGCTCGCCACGGTGCAGCACTCCGGCGAACGGCGCTTCCACCGCAGTGCCCGCCGGTACTTGCAGTTGCACGTGCAGGGCGCAGGTGGAAGGTTCCTCGGCACTGTCGGGACGAGTTTGCGACAAGCGGTACTGGCCATAACGACTGGCGGCCAGGCCATGGGCGGCGCCGGCTTCGGCCAGCAGCCGATCATCGATCCCCGGTTGTTCCCAGTTGCCGGCTTCGAAGTGCGGGCTGAGCACGCCCAGGTCGATCAGGGCAAACTCGCGGCCCACCAGGCTCGGCAACAGCGGGGCGAAACCCTCGCTACCGATGGCTGGCAACGCCTGGCCGACGGCGCTGAGGATGGCCGCTTCCATGAACTCGAAAGACACGGAACTGGCCACCCGGAAAATTTCCCACTCATGGGCCAGGTTCGCGCGGGAGTAGTCGTTGCCCGGATCGATGCTGACCTGCTGCTCGCCACTGAGCACCAGCACGGCGGCACGCGCCACGATCAGAGGCCAGAGCGCCAGCAGCTCCGCCCGTTGCAACGGATTGACCTGATGGTAGGCCTGGATCGCCGCCAGGATGCGCAGCGGATCGCCCTCGGCGTGATGCAGCAGTGCCGCGCAGGTCACCGACAGATCGGTGATGCGCCAGGTGCGGATCAGGTCGCCAAAATCAATCACCCCCTGCAACTGCCAGTGACGCAGGGCATCGCGCTGCCAGACCACGTTGTCATCGGTGATATCCATATGGATCGCCTGCACCGGCAACTGCGCAAGCAAAGGTTGCAGCCGTCGCTCGGCCCGCTGTGCGCTGTCGGCGATCAAGGCCCGTTGCTGCGGATCGCGGATCACCGGCAACAAATGCCCGATCAGCGCCTGGGCATGCCGCGCATCCCATTGCAGGGTGCGCTCCAGGCCCGGGTGCTGGAAATCCGCCAGGGCCAGGTCCATCTGCCCGCAGAGCCGACCCAGGCCCGCCACCAGTTCCCCGCCCAGGTGCGGCAGGTGGGTCAGGGAGCGCCCTTCTATATAGTCCAGCAGACGCACGTGCAGCGCTTGCCCGGCGATCTCCAGGGACAGCAGGTCCGCACCGTTCTTCGCCGCAATCACCCTCGGCACTCGCAGTTCGGGATGTTGCTGCAGATGCTTGAGCGCCGCGTGCTGCGCCTGCAACTCCAGGACCGAATAGTCGCCGCGACAGATCTTCAGGACAAAGCGCCCCTGGGGACAGTCGAGGCGATAGTTGAGGTCCTGCTGGCTGCCCAGGGACTGCAGGGTCCCCTGCAGGCCGTAATGGGTTTCCAGCAGGTCCAGCGCTTGCTGCGCGCTAACCTGGGGACTGGGCAGACTGGCACGGTGGATCAAGGTGGCGAGCAACATACCACGACCCCTGGAATTGTTATCGGGCGCTTATATCGCCATTGTGCAGGGTGTTGTGCAAGCCCCGCACACGACACAAAGGAAGACTCCGATCCACGATAGATGCCAGTGAACGCACCACAACCGACTGACGACAGTGGCTCATCAAGCAGCGCCTATTGCACCTGGGGCAGGTTGCCGACAAGCTATGCTGCATTTTTTGCGGTAAATGACCGTTTTTAGGAAACAGGCCACCCCTCATGCGCATTCTCGTTACTGGCGGAGCCGGTTTTATCGGCTCGGCTCTGGTCCGCCATCTGATCCAGCACACCGAACACGAAGTGCTTAACCTGGACAAACTGACCTACGCAGGCAACCTGGAATCGCTGCAGAGCATCGCCAGCAACAGCCGCTATGAGTTCGTCAAGGCGGACATCGTCGACCAGGCCACCGTCAGCGCCGTGCTCGCACGCTTCCAGCCCCACGCAATCATGCACCTGGCCGCAGAGTCCCACGTCGATCGTTCCATCGACGGGCCATCCGACTTTATCCAGACCAATATCGTCGGCACCTACAGCCTGCTGGAGGCCACCCGCGCCTACTGGCATGGATTGCCCGAAGCAGAAAAAGCCACTTTCCGCTTCCACCATATTTCCACCGACGAGGTCTATGGCGACCTGCACGGCGTCGATGACCTGTTCACCGAAACCACGCCCTACGCCCCCAGCTCGCCCTACTCCGCCAGCAAGGCCGCGTCCGACCATCTGGTCCGCGCCTGGCAGCGCACCTACGGCCTGCCGGTGCTGATCACCAACTGCTCCAACAACTACGGCCCGTTCCACTTCCCCGAGAAACTCATCCCGCTGGTGATCCTCAATGCCCTGGCGGGCAAGCCGCTACCGGTGTACGGCAATGGCCTGCAAGTGCGCGACTGGCTGTATGTCGAGGATCACGCCCGGGCGCTGTTCAAGGTGGTGACCGAGGGCGTGGTCGGCGAAACCTACAACATCGGCGGCCACAACGAACAGAAAAATATCGACGTGGTGCGCGGCATCTGCAGCCTGCTGGAAGAACTGGCACCACACAAACCCCAGGGCGTCGCCCACTACGCCGACCTGATCACCTTCGTCCAGGACCGCCCCGGCCATGACCTGCGCTACGCCATCGACGCCGGCAAGATCGAACGGGAGCTGGGCTGGGTACCGGAAGAAACCTTCACCAGCGGCCTGCGCAAGACCGTGCAGTGGTACCTGGAAAACCTCGAGTGGTGCCGCCGGGTACAGGACGGCAGCTACCAGGGCGAACGCCTGGGCGCCACCGACATCAAGGATCTGATTGCATGATCAAAGGCATTGTTCTGGCGGGGGGCTCCGGCACCCGTCTGCACCCCATCACCCTCGGCGTTTCCAAGCAACTGCTGCCAATCTATGACAAGCCGATGATCTACTACCCGATCTCGGTGCTAATGCTGGCCGGCATCCAGGACATCCTGATCATCTCCACCCCCCAGGACCTGCCGCAGTATCGCAACCTGCTGGGCGATGGCAGCCAGTTCGGGGTGCGCTTCAGCTACGCCGAGCAGCCTTCGCCGGATGGCCTGGCCCAGGCCTTCCTGATCGGCGAGGCGTTCATCGGCGATGATCCGGTGTGCCTGATCCTCGGTGACAACATCTTTCACGGACAGTACTTCGGCGAACAACTGCGCGACGCCGCCAAGCGCAGCTCCGGGGCCACGGTGTTCGGCTACTGGGTCAAGGACCCGGAGCGTTTCGGCGTCATCGATTTCGACAGCGAAGGCCGTGCCCTGTCCATCGAAGAGAAACCCACGAAGCCGAAATCCAGCTACGCCGTCACCGGCCTGTATTTCTACGACAACGACGTGGTGCAGATCGCCAAGGCGGTCAAGCCCTCGCCCCGCGGCGAACTGGAGATCACCGACGTCAACAACGCCTACCTCAAACGTGGCGACCTGCATGTGGAACGCTTCGGCCGGGGCTTCGCCTGGCTCGACACCGGCACCCACGACAGCTTGCTGGAAGCCTCGCAGTACGTGCAGACCATCGAGCACCGCCAGGGCCTGAAAGTCGCCTGCCTGGAAGAAATCGCCTACGAAAACCACTGGATCAGCCGCGAGCACCTGCTGGAGCGCGCCGCCTATTTCGGCAAGACCGGCTATGGCCAGTACCTGTTCACCCTGGCCGGGGAAGCGCAATGAAGGTCATCCCCACCAAGCTGCCCGGCGTGCTGATCATCGAACCCAAGGTGTTTGGCGATGAGCGCGGTTTCTTCTACGAGAGCTTCAATGCCAGAGCCTTCGAAGAGGCCACTGGTGTTCGCGTGGATTTCGTCCAGGACAATCACTCCCGCTCGCAAAAAGGCGTGCTGCGCGGCCTGCACTATCAGTTGCAGAACACCCAGGGGAAACTGGTGCGCGTCACCCAGGGCGAGGTGCTCGACGTCGCGGTCGACATCCGTCGCAGTTCCCCCCACTTTGGCCAATGGGTCGCGGTGCGGCTGTCGGCCCAGAACCATCGCCAGCTCTGGGTGCCGGAAGGCTTTGCCCATGGCTTCGTGGTGCTCAGCGACTTCGCCGAGTTCCTCTACAAGACCACTGATTACTACACACCTTCCGCCGAGCGCAGCATTCGCTGGGACGACCCGACGCTCGCCATTGACTGGGAGCTCACCGAGCCACCGCAACTGTCCGCCAAGGATCAGGCAGGTACCTTACTGGCAGAGGCTGAAGTCTTCCCATGACCACCCCCTTGAAAATCCTCATCAGTGGCCAGCACGGCCAGGTTTCCCGGGAGCTGCAGCAGCGACTCGGCGACCTGGGCGAGCTGGTGGTCCTGGGCCGCGGGCAGCTGGACTTGAGCCACCCGGAGCAGATCCGCCAGCAAGTACGCGCCGTGCGACCGGACCTGATCATCAATGCTGCCGCCCACACCGCGGTCGATCAGGCCGAAAGCGAGCCGGAGCTGGCCTTTGCAATCAACGCCAGGGCCCCCGGGATCTTCGCCGAAGAAGCCCAGGCCCTGGGCGTGCCACTGATCCACTACTCCACCGACTACGTGTTCGACGGGCGCAAGGACACGCCCTATGTGGAGGACGACGAGCCCAATCCACTGGGGGTCTACGGCCAGAGCAAACTGGCTGGCGAGCGGGCCATTCGTGAGGTTCAGGGGCAGCACCTGATCCTGCGCACCAGCTGGGTCTATGCCAGCCATGGCAAGAACTTCCTGCTGACCATGCAGCGCCTGCTGCAGGAGCGCCCCGAGTTGCGGGTGGTGGCCGACCAGATCGGCGCGCCGACCTGGGCCGGTAGCATTGCCAACAGCACTCGGGCCCTGATCGAACGCTGGCTGGCCGGCAGAGCGGGTGCCTGGGGCACCTACCACCTGAGCGCCCAGGGCGAGACTTCCTGGTTCGGTTTCGCCCAGGCCATCGGCGAGCACTTGCTGGCCAACGGCAAACCCTGCGCAGTTCTGCAAGCCATCCCCGCCAGCGCCTACCCGACACCGGCCCCGCGGCCGTTGAACTCGCGCCTGGACTGCAGCCGCCTGGCTCGGGAATGGGGCGTGACCCAGCCAGACTGGCACAGCGCACTGCGCGAGTGTCTTGCCGAGCAGGGCTAGGCATAATGCGCCTGTATCCACAGGCGCCATTTCCATGACCGCACCCCTTCCCCGTCGTCCCCGCTGGCGCAGCCTGGCCTTGCTGGCCCTGTGCCTGGCGCCGCTGCTGTGGCCGCTGCAACACTTGGCCGAACGCTACTACCGCAACGAGCTGACCAGCCAGAATCGCCAGACCCTCGACCTGTACGTGGCCAACCTGCTGGGCACCCTGCACCGCTACGAAGTGCTGCCGCAGATTCTCGGCGACCTGCCGGCCCTGCGTGCCGTGCTCGGCGCGCCCGACGATGGCGTGACCCAGGGCAACGCCAACCGCCTGCTGAAAAACATCAGCGCCCAGACCGGGGCCGAAGTCATGTACCTGATGGACGCCAGCGGCAAGACCCTGGCGGCCTCCAACTGGGACAAGCGCGACAGCTTCGTCGGCCGCAATTTCGCCTTCCGCCCGTATTTCAGCGAAGCCATGGCCGGGCGCCTCGGACGTTTCTTCGGCCTGGGCACCACCTCGGCCAAACGCGGCTACTTCTTCGCCGCCGCGGTGCGCGACGGTGAGCGGATTCTCGGCGTGCTGGTGGTCAAGGTCGACCTGGACCACACCGAAAGCCTCTGGGGCCGGACCCCGGAGCAATTGCTGCTGACCGACCACAATGGCGTGGTGATCATCACTTCGCGCCCCGAATGGCGCTTTCGCGCGACCCGTCCCTTGAGCGATGAAGAACGCCAGGCGATCGTCGCCATCCAGCCCTACCCGACCCAGGACCCACGCCCGCTGAACCTCAATCCCGATGCCTGGCTGACCCAGACCCAGCAGATCGAGGAAACCCATTGGAGCGTCAGCATCCTCGCTCCGCGCACCCTGATCGATCGCCCGGTGCGCACCGTGGTGGCGGTCGGCGCAGCGGCGCTGCTGGTACTGATGCTGCTGCTGGGGCTGATGATGCAGCGCCGCCGCCATTATCTGGAACGGATCGCCTTCGAAGCCAAGGCCCGGCGTGAACTGGAAATGCGCGTGGCCGAGCGTACCAGCGACCTGGAAAGCCTCAACCGGCGCCTGAAACAGGAAGTGCTGGAGCGTGAAACCGCCCAGCAGGAACTGGTACGCGCCCAGGACGATCTGGTCCAGGCCGGCAAGCTCTCGGCCCTGGGCACCATGTCCGCGAGCATCAGCCACGAACTCAACCAGCCCCTGGCGGCGATCCGCAGCTACGCGGAAAACGCCGAGGTGCTGCTGGACCATCAGCGCACCGATGATGCCCGGGGCAATCTCAAACTGATCAGCGAACTGACCGGGCGCATGGCCTCGATCATCGCCCACCTGCGGGCCTTCGCCCGACGCGATCATCACGCCCCGGAGAGCGTGGCCCTGCAGCCGGCCCTGGATGACGCCCTGGCCCTGCTGGCCAAGCGGCGCCGGGCCATGGAAGTGGAACTGATCCGCGACCTGCCGGCGGCCACCCTGTGGGTCGAGGCCGGGGAAACCCGCTTGCGCCAGGTGCTGGGCAACCTGCTGGCCAACGCCCTGGACGCCCTGACCGAAAAAGGCCCGCCGCGCAAGCTCTGGCTGAGTGCCGAATCCACCGCCACGGGCGTCAACCTGTACATCCGCGACAACGGCCCGGGCTTCTGCATGGAAGCCCTGGGCCGCGCCGGAGAGCCGTTCTACACCACCAAGACACGGACCCAGGGCCTGGGCCTGGGGCTGGCGATCTGCGACACCCTGATGCGCGCCTTCGGCGGTGAGCTGTCGTTCGCCAATCACCGCGAAGGCGGCGCCCTGATCACCCTGCGCCTGCGCGCCGGCGCCCCCGGAGTCAGCCTGCAGCCCTCCGAGGATCGCGGGGTATGAAGCGCAGCGGCAATCACCTAGCAACCACGCCCGGCCCGGCGTTGCCGGCCACGACACGACCTGGAAAGTGAGCGATGACCCGTCCCGACAGCCTCGACCCTCAGTTGCAAGTGGTGTTGATCGACGACGATCCGCACCTGCGCCAGGCCCTGAGCCAGACCCTGGACCTGGCCGGGCTCAAGGTGCTGTCCCTGGCCGAAGCCCAGGGCCTGGCGCCGCGTCTTGAGCGAGACTGGCCCGGGGTGGTGGTCAGCGACATCCGCATGCCCGGCATGGATGGCCTGGAACTGCTCAACCAGCTGCATGCCCAGGACCCGGAACTGCCGGTGCTGCTGATCACCGGCCACGGTGATGTGCCCCTGGCTGTGCAGGCGATGCGCGCCGGCGCCTATGACTTTCTGGAAAAGCCCTTCGCCAGCGACGCCCTGCTGGACAGCGTGCGCCGCGCCCTGGACTGGCGGCGCCTGGTGCTGGACAACCGCAGCCTGCGCCTGGCCCTCAGCGACCGCCAGGAACTGAGTGCGCGGCTGGTGGGCCAATCGGCGCCGATGCTGCGCCTGCGCCAGCAGATCGGTGCGCTGGCGGCGACCCGCGCCGATGTGCTGATCCTCGGCGAGACCGGCGCCGGCAAGGAAGTGGTGGCACGCGCCCTGCACGACCTTTCCGCGCGGCGCAACGGGCCCTTCGTGGCGATCAATGCCGGGGCCCTGGCCGAGTCGGTGGTGGAAAGCGAGCTGTTCGGCCATGAACCCGGGGCCTTTACCGGCGCGCAGAAGCGCCGCATCGGCAAGTTCGAATTCGCCAACGGCGGCACCCTGTTCCTCGATGAAATCGAAAGCATGAGCCTGGATGTCCAGGTCAAGCTGCTGCGCCTGCTCCAGGAGCGGGTGGTCGAGCGCCTGGGCGGCAACCAGCAGATCCCCCTGGATATCCGCATCATCGCCGCCACCAAGGAAGACCTGCGCCAGGCCGCGGACCAGGGGCGCTTCCGCGCCGACCTCTACTACCGCCTGAACGTCGCCCCGTTGCGCATTCCACCACTGCGCGAACGAGGCGAGGACGTACTGATGCTGTTCCAGCACTTTGCCGACGAGGCCAGTACTCGCCACGGCCTGCCGCGCCAGGAACTGCAACCCGGGCATCGTGCCCTGCTGTTGAGACACCCTTGGCCGGGCAACGTGCGCGAGCTGCAGAACGCCGCCGAGCGCTTTGCCCTGGGCCTGGAGCTGGCCCTGGACAACAACGAGCCGGAACAGGGCCCGGTCGCCGTCCCGACACTGATCAGCGGCGGCTTGAGCGAGCAGGTGGAACACTTCGAAAAGAGCCTGATCGCCGCCGAATTGGCCCAGCCCCACAGCTCGATGCGCAGCCTTGCCGAAGCCCTGGGCATTCCGCGCAAGACCCTGCACGACAAGCTGCGCAAACACGGCCTGAGCTTCGCCGACAACGGTGCCAGCCAGCCCGGCGATGAATCCGAATGAACCGCAGCAGCCACCCTTCCACCCTAGAGGCCCGTGCATGAACCGCGACAGTCGATACCTGGAATCCATCCTCCACCACGACATTCCCCTGACCCGGGACATGGGCCTGAAGGTGCTCGACTGGCAGGCGCAACAACTGCGCCTGCAACTGCCGCTGGAGGCCAACGTCAACCACAAGAGCACCATGTTCGGCGGCAGCCTGTATTGCGGCGCGGTACTGGCCGGTTGGGGCTGGCTGCATTTGCGGCTCAAGGAAGAAGGAATTGATGACGGGCATATCGTCATCCAGGAAGGCCAGATCAGCTACCCGCTCCCGGTCACCGGCGATGCCGTGGCCATCTGCCCGGCGCCGGAAGACAAGGTCTGGAAGAAATTCCTTTCGATGTACCAGCGCTACGGTCGTGCCCGCCTGACCTTGCACACCCGGGTGGTCAACGTCGGCAGCGAAGCGGACGCGGTCCGCTTTGCCGGCCAGTACGTCCTGCACCGCTGACCCGTTTCGGAACCAGCGCAAATCTGTAGGAGCTGGCTTGCCAGCGAAGAGGCCAGAAACCCTTGCACAGGGCTCAAGGGTCCCTTCGCCGGCAAGCCGGCTCCTACACAAGAGGTTGCAGAGGCAATCGCCACAGGGCGATCAGGCGCGTGCCAGTTCCAACAGTTTGCCGCGCCATGCAGCCTTGGCCGGTAGTGCGAGAAAAAAGCCGTTGAGCAACGACTCCCGAGGTGGATAGCAGAACGGCGCACCGGACAGGTCCAGCACTTCACCACCTGCCCCTTCGAGCACGCCCTGGGCCGCAGCGGTGTCCCATTGGGAAGTCGGTGCCAGACGCGGATAACAATCGGCCGCGCCTTCGGCCAGCAGGCAGAATTTCAGCGAGCTGCCGATATTGGCCAATTGCAACTCACCCAGGGCCGCGCTCAAGCCACCCAGCAGACGCTCCTGCTCCGGACTCGAATGGCGCCGGCTGGCCACCACGGTAAAGGCCTCGCCAACAGCCGGCTGCTCACGCACCCGGATCGCTTGCGGCGCCTGCCCCGGATCCACGCGCCAGGCGCCCAGGCCAGCGCCACCCAGATAGCAACGGCCATTGGTGGGCATCGACACCACGCCAAACACCACCCGTCCCTGTTCGATCAGGGCAATGTTGACGGTGAACTCTTCACTGCCGGAGATGAACTCCTTGGTGCCGTCCAGCGGATCCACCAACCACCAGCGCTGCCAGCCGGCGCGGATGTCCTGGGGGATGTCGGCGTCTTCCTCGGAGAGCACCGGGATGCTGGGATCCAGGGCCCTGAGTCCAGCGACGATCAAGTGGTGGGCGGCGAGGTCGGCGGCGGTCACCGGCGACTCGTCGGCCTTGTGGTTGACCGCCACTTCGGTGCGCCAGAACGGCACGATCGCCTCGCCAGCGCGCAAGGCCAGCTCAGCCACCGGGGCCAATAAAGGATGGGGGAAATTCATCGAGGTCATGCTCATGCTGGAAAGGCTCCGCGCTGGCTCAGCAGGTCGCGGGTCAGGTACAGCGCGGCCAGGGCTCGGCCTTCGCTGAACTGAGGATTTTGCGCCAGGCTGGCCAGCTCGCGCAGGTTGATCTTGTCGACCCGCATCGGTTCCGGCTCATCGCCCTCCAGGCGCTCTTCATACAAATCGGTGGCCAATACCACCTGGATCTTCTGGCTCATGTAGCCCGGGGACAACGACAGCTCGGTCAGATGCTCCAGTTGCCGCGCGCCAAACCCGGCTTCTTCCTTGAGTTCACGCTCGGCCGCCGCCAGCACATCTTCCCCCGGCTCGATCAGGCCCTTGGGCAGGGACAACTCGTAGGCGTCGGTGCCGCCGCAATATTCCTCCACCAGCACCGCATGCTCGGCATCGAGCATGGCCACGATCATCACCGCGCCATAACCCGCCCCCTTGCCCACCAGGCGCTCATAGGTGCGCTCCACGCCATTGGAAAACCGCAACTGCACCTCTTCGACACAGAACAGACGACTGGTGGCGACGATCTCGCGGGCGAGTACAGTGGGTTTCTGGCGCATAGCGGGCTCCTTGGCGATAGCGGGTTACTATACAGGCTGTTTTCTTACCGCTGGAGAAGTGTTCAATGGCCCTGCTGCCCTGGCGCGATATCGATACCGTCCTGCTGGACATGGACGGCACCCTGCTGGATCTGCACTACGACAACCACTTCTGGATGGAACATTTGCCCCAGCGCTACGCCGAATTGCATGGGGTCAGCCGGGCCATGGCCGAGCTTGAGCTGCAACCGCTGTTCGAACGCAATGCCGGGCAGCTGCAGTGGTACTGCCTGGACTTCTGGAGTGCCGAACTGAAGCTCCCGGTACGCGAGCTGAAGCTGGAAACGGCCCACCTGATTGCCCTGCGCCCGGACGCCGACACCTTTCTCGCCGCCATCAGGAACGCTGGCAAGCGGGTGATCCTGATCACTAACGCTCATCGCGATTCCTTGTCCCTGAAACTGGAGCGGGTCGAGCTGGCACCTTACTTCGAGCGCCTGATCAGCTCCCACGACTACGGGTTCCCCAAGGAAAATCCACAGTTCTGGGACGCGTTGCGGGCCGATATCCAGTTCGATCCGGCCCGCAGCCTGTTCATCGACGACACCTTGCCGATCCTGCGCAGTGCGCGGGATTTCGGTGTGGCGCAGTTGCTGGCGGTCAGCCGACCGGACAGTCGCAAAGGACCAAAGGACACTGCGGAGTTCGCGGCCCTGGAAGATTACCGGGCGTTGCTCGAAGGGCTGTGAGGCCCTTCACGGTCAAGCCCGTTCCCACACCATCCCGTAGGAGCGGGCTTGCCCGCGAAAGAACAGCCTCGATCATTCAGGGATACGCAGCACCTGGCCTGGATAGATCTTGTCCGGGTGGGACAGCAGCGGCTTGTTGGCCTCGAAGATCTTGTGGTACTTGCTGGCATCGCCGTATTGCACCTTGGCGATGGCGCTCAGGGTGTCGCCCTTCTTCACGGTGACGAACACCGCGGACACCACCACTGGACCGGTCACCGTGATCTGGTCCTCGACACTGCCGACGCCGGCAATGTTGCCCAGGGCCAGGAGGATTTTTTCCTTCTCTTCCTGGCTCGCCACTTCACCGCTGACGATCACCTTGTCGCCTTCCACCGTGGCATGGACGTTGGGATTGCCCAGGCCGACCTTTTCGATGTGCTCCTTGAGTTGCTCGCTGGCATTGGCGTTACCCGGGGTCAACAGGTCGATCAGTTTCTCTCCGGCTTCCTTCACAAAGCTGAAAATGCTCATGTCGCACACTCCTTGGTTGATAGATCCAGACGCGAAAGACTAGACCAGCACGACCGGGTGAGGTTCCCGGGCGACCAGTGACCCGGGGGCGCAGCGGCGCGGTAGAATCCCGGCCTTTTGCCGCTCAGGAGCGAAGATGGACCTCAAGCAGCTGAAATTCCTCATCGCCCTCGACGAAACCCGCCACTTCGGCCAGGCCGCCGCGCGCTGCCACATCACCCAGCCGCCCCTGTCCATGCGCCTGCGCAGCCTGGAGGAAGAACTCGACCTGCCTCTGGTCAACCGTGGCCAGCGTTTCGAAGGCTTCACCGCGCCCGGTGAACGGGTCCTGGCCTGGGCCCGCACGGTCATGGCCGCCCATGACGGGTTGCTCGCCGAGGCCGCCGCCTGCCGCGGCAACCTGGTGGGCACTCTGCGGATGGGCGTCGTGCCGCTGTCGAGCTTCAATCCGCAGCCATTGCTGCAGCGCCTGCACGCCGAACACCCGAACCTGCGCTTCGAACTGTCGTCATTGAGTTCGGAGCAGATCCTCGAACAACTGGCGAGCAACCGCCTGGACCTGGGGGTTTCCTATCTGGAGCGCCTGGACGGCGAGCACTTCGACTCGCTGCCCCTGGAGCCCACCTACATGGGTCTGCTCTACGACCAGCGACACTTCAGCTTCGGCGAGCAACCTCTGAGCTGGGAGGCGCTGATCGAACTGCCCCTGGGCCTGCTCACCAGCGGCATGCACTTTCGCCAGTCCATCGACCACAATTTCCACATTCGCGGCCTGCAACCACAACCGGTGTTGCAGACCGACGCCGTCCACCAACTGGTGCAGATGGTCCATGGCGGCCTGTGCTGCGCGGTGATGCCGTTGGACAGCAGCCTGGAAACCCTCACCGAACACCTGCGCCTGCACCCCATCGAAGACGCCCAGACCCTGGCCCGACTGGGCCTGATCATGCGCCGCAGCGCGCCACGCTCGGCCCTGGCGCAAGCCTGCTTTGCCCTCTACCAGCAGTCCTTCAGCCGTTGTTGATCGACGCCATCTATCAATGGATCGGCACTAGCAATTAGACGCGACAGATTGCCGCGCTTAGTCTTGTGAGCCGTTACGCGACTGGTCGCCCAGCCTCGGCGAAACGGGCACCCGCCCCGCTGCCAGCCAGCCCCACAACACCCTTCGAACGCGAGTACGCCACCGCGCTTGCCTGGCCATGGGCTGGCCGCGCCAACAGCGTCTCAACCTTGTCCACCTGCCGCCTGAGAGTGCGCTGCGGGTCCACAGCCCGCGATGGAGAGTCGCCCGTGAGTACACACAACCAAGCCGATCAGAAACCCGTGGCCCGCTACAAGCCCTACAAGGGACCGGCCGGTGGCTGGGGTGCCCTGATCAGCGTGGCCCAGGCCTGGCTGACCAGCGACAACGCGCTGAAGAACATCCGCATGATGCTCAAGACCAACCAGAACGGCGGCTTCGACTGCCCGGGCTGCGCCTGGGGCGACTCGCCGGAAAGCGGCATGGTCAAGTTCTGCGAGAACGGCGCCAAGGCGGTGAACTGGGAAGCCACCAAGCGCCGGGTGGATGCGGCCTTCTTCGCCAAGCACAGCGTCACCTCGCTGCTGGAGCAGAGCGACTACTGGCTGGAGTACCAGGGCCGGCTGACCGAGCCGATGCGCTACGACGCCGAAACCGACCGCTACCAGCCCATCAGTTGGGACAACGCCTTCAGCCTGATCGCCAAACACCTGCACAACCTGCCCAGCCCGGACATGGCCGAGTTCTATACCTCGGGCCGAGCCAGCAACGAAGCGGCCTACCTGTACCAGCTGTTCGTGCGCGCCTACGGCACCAACAACTTTCCCGACTGCTCGAACATGTGCCACGAGGCCAGCGGCGTGGCCCTGGCGCAGAGCGTCGGAGTCGGCAAGGGCACGGTGACCTTCGATGATTTCGAACACGCGGATGCGATTTTCGTCTGGGGCCAGAACCCCGGCACCAATCACCCGCGGATGCTTGAACCTCTGCGCGAAGCAGTGAAGCGCGGCGCCCAGGTGGTCTGCATCAACCCGCTCAAGGAGCGTGGCCTGGAACGCTTCCAGCACCCGCAAAGCCCGATCGAAATGCTCACCAACGGCAACCGCCCGACCAACACCGCCTACTTCCGCCCGGCCCTGGGCGGCGACATGGCGCTGCTGCGGGGCATGGCCAAGTTCCTCCTGCAGTGGGAACGCGACGCACAGAAAGCCGGCGCAGCATCGGTATTCGATCACGACTTCCTCAACGCCCACACCGCTCACGTGCTGGATTACCTGGGCACGATCGATGACACCCCGTGGGAGCAGATCGTCGAGCAGTCCGGCCTGACCCTGGTGGAGATCGAGCAAGCGGCGCGCATGTACGCCAAGGGCAAGAACGTGATCATGTGCTGGGCCATGGGCATTACCCAGCATCGCCACTCGGTGCCGACCATCCAGGAAATCGCCAACCTGATGCTGCTGCGCGGCAACGTCGGCAAGCCTGGCGCCGGCCTGTGCCCGGTACGCGGCCACAGCAACGTGCAAGGCGACCGCACCATGGGCATCAACGAACGCCCGCCGGTGGCCTTCCTCGATGCCCTGGAACGGCGCTTCCAGTTCAAAGTGCCGCGCGACAACGGCCACAACGTGGTCGAGGCAATCCACGCCATGCTCGAAGGCCGCTCCAAGGTATTCATCGGCCTGGGCGGCAACTTCGCCCAAGCCACCCCGGACAGCCCGCGGACCTTCCAGGCCCTGAGCAATTGCGACCTCACCGTGCAGATCAGCACCAAGCTCAACCGCAGCCACCTGGCCCACGGCAAGGACGCACTGATCCTGCCGTGCCTGGGTCGCACCGACATCGACCTGCAGGCCGGCGGCCCGCAAGCGGTGACCGTGGAAGACTCCTTCAGCATGGTCCACGCCTCCAATGGCCAGTTGCAGCCGCTGTCGGTGCAGATGCGCTCCGAGCCGTGGATCATTGCCGGTATCGCCGCCGCGACCCTGGGCAGCCAGCCGGTGGACTGGAGCTGGCTGGCGGCGGATTACGGGCGCATTCGCGACCTGATCGCCGACACCATTCCCGGCTTCAAGGACTTCAATGAACGGCTCAAGCACCCGGGCGGTTTCTACCTGGGCAACAGCGCCGGTTCGCGCCAGTGGAACACCCCTTCGGGCCGGGCCAACTTCCGCGCCAACCTGCTGCCCAAGGACCTGATCCACGAACGCACCCGGGCCACCGGCCAGTTGCCGGACCTGATCCTGCAATCGATGCGCTCCCACGACCAGTACAACACCACCATCTACGGCCTCGATGACCGCTACCGCGGGGTCAAGGGCCAGCGCGACGTCCTGTTTGCCAACGAGGCGGACATCATCCGCCTGGGCTTCAAGCCGGGGCAGAAAGCCGACATCGTTTCCCTGTGGGATGACGGCCGCGAGCGTCGGGTCAAGGGCTTCACCCTGCTGGCCTTCGACATTCCGGCCGGCCAGGCCGCGGCCTACTACCCGGAAGTGAACCCGCTGGTACCGTTGGAAAGCACCGGTGACGGCAGCCACACCCCGACCTCGAAGTTCATCGCCATCCGCCTGGAGGCGGCCAGCGACAACGGCCTGATCATGGCGCGTTCGGCCTGACGCCTGGTTTGAGGGTCTCTTCGCTGGCAAGCCAGCTCCTACGGCTAGGGTAGGAGCCGGCTTGCCGGCGAACGCCTCCCCACGGGGCTGAATCGCAGGCACAAAAAAGGCCGCCTTTGTATAAAAGCGGCCTCTGCGAAGTAGCTAAAGACCCGTAAAAACCACTTAAGTTCCGCTATAAAAACAACAAGTTATGAGATTTTGCGGCAGTCGTGCTACTCGTCGGATTTCGTTTGTAAGCATCGCGGTACAGCCTCAGGATCGCGCCGTCATCCCTTTGAGGTTCCCCCATGAAGTTCTCCTCGATTCTCTTGTTGTCCCTTGGCCTGGTCAGCGGCGTCGCCTCTGCCGGTGGCACCGTTGAAGCAGGTGTGGGCGGCGCATTGGGCGGGGTTCTAGGTTCGGTGGTCGGTCAGCAGATCGGCGGCAATACCGGTTCGGCCATTGGTGCGGCCCTGGGCGGTGCCGGCGGTAGCGCAGTGGGTGCGGACAAACGCAGCCGTGGCCAGGCAGCCATTGGCGGTGCCCTGGGCGCAGCCGGCGGCAACGTGGTCGGCCGCAGCATGGGCGGCAACTCCGGCAGCCTGATCGGTGCCGCGGCAGGCGGTGGCGCCGGCGGCGCACTGGGCAACTACATGGGCAACGAAAGCGCCCGGGAAGATCGCGACTATCGTGGCCGCGACGACCGCCGCTACTACCGCGACGGCCACCGTGGCCGTGGCCATGCCTACGGGCATCGCAAACACCATCACTATCGCGACTGATCGGTCGTGACAGCTATCGGGATCAAACCAGCTGCAGACGCTCCAGAGCCGCGCGCAACGCGGGCGGAATCGGCACCGGCTGGTTCGATCCCCGATCCACGAACACATGGACGAAACGTCCCGCCGCACAGGCGTCGGCCTCTCCCGCCTTGAACACCGCCAGTTCGTATTGCACCGAACTGTTGCCCAGCTTGCCGACCCGCAGGCCGATCTCGATTCGTTCGGGGAAGGCGATCGACGCAAAGTAGTCGCAGGCCGAGCTGACCACGAATCCCACCACCTCGCCCCCATGAATATCCAGGCCGCCCTGTTCGATCAGGTAGGTATTCACCGCCGTGTCGAAAAAGCTGTAGTAGGTGACGTTGTTCACATGGCCATAGACGTCGTTGTCGTGCCAGCGGGTGATGATCGGCTGGAAATGGCGATAGTCGCCGCGTTGCGGCATAGGCTCGGACATCGGGGCTCTCTCCCTTGGATGGCTGATCGGCTGATCGCCCGGCATTTCACCGCAGACGCCCAAGCCTTCGCAAACCCTTTTGCATCGATAGCGCCGGTGGCTTGTCAGGCAGCCAGATGGGCCTCGCACCACTCACGCACCGCGGCGTAAGGGTAATCCTCCAACGCCGCGAAACCGGGAATACTGCGGGCCTTGAGCCGGGTGAACAAGGGCACGCTGATGCCGCAGAGAAAGCGCGTCAGCCGCTCCGCTCCCGGCACGTCGCCGGTGTGCTGCTGGTGCCTGTGAATAAAATCGCCGCACAGCCCGTCGAAGTGTTTATCCACAAGCGCGGGCAACGCGGGAGGTTCCGGCAATCGCGCCACCTGGCCATGACAGACCGAGCAATGCCCACAACGCCGGGGCGCCTGCGCGTCACCAAAATACTGCGCCAGGCGATGCCCCAGGCACTGCTCGGTGGCGAACAGGTCGAGCATGGCGTGAATCCGCGCAATCTCGCCGCCCTCGTGCCGGGTGAAATAGGCGTGCAAGTCCGTGCTCAAGGCCCCGGCGTCGAAGTCGGTTTGCAGCAGGCTGTAGACCTCGGTCATCTGTTTGCTTTCCAGCTCCACCCAGCCCTTTTCCTGGAAATAATCCAAGGCCTTGACCACCCGGGTGCGCGGTGCCTGGTACTGCTCGTAGAGCGCGTCGAAATTCACCGTGGCCCAGGTCCGGGCCCGGCTGGAGGTGTTGATGATGGCTTCGACAAAGTCCCGGCGCTCGCCTTCGAAACGCGCCAGCAGGGCCTGCGGTTGCTCAACGAACTTGAAACGGTATTCGGCGAAATAGGCGTAGCGCGGAGCGATCAGGCCGCGCAGTTCCAACTGCACCAGCAGGGTCTTGAGCGGCAACTGGCGAATGTTGCTCTGATCCGCCAGGGGCCCAAGCAGGAACTCCCACTGCCCCTCCGGCGCCGACGCTTGCAACTCATCCAGCACGCAGCGGATGCCGCTCAGTTCCGGGGTGTCGCCGTAGACGAAATTCTCCAGCACGTTGAGGCTGTCGCGGTTGGCCAGCACCAGGCAGTCCGAAGGCTGGCCGTCGCGCCCGGCGCGGCCGATTTCCTGGCTGTAGTTTTCGATGGACTTGGGCAAGTCGAAATGCACCACGTTACGGATGTCGCTTTTGTCGATGCCCATGCCGAAGGCGATTGTCGCGACGATGCAGTTACTGCGCCCTTCCATGAAGCGGCGCTGGATCGACTCGCGCTGCTCGTGGGGCAAACCGGCATGGTAGGCCTCGGCGGCGATGCCCTGGCGGCTCAAATGCTCGGCGATCTGCTCGGCGGTCTTTTGCAGGGTCACATAGACAATGCTCGGCTGCCCGGCCCGCTCACCCATCCACTGCACCAGGCGCTGGCGCTTGTCAGCGCCGCGCACCGGCTCCACCAGCAGGTTGAGATTGGGCCGGTAGAAGCCGGTGGTCACCACATCCTGCGGGGCAATGGCGAACTTGGCCTGCATGTCGGCGATCACCTTGGGCGTGGCCGTGGCGGTCAACAGCAGGGTTTGCGGAATATTGAACTGGCGCTGGTAGTCCGGCAGCTTCAGGTAGTCGGGACGGAAGTTGTGGCCCCACTCGGAAATGCAGTGGGCCTCGTCCACCACCAGCAGGGAGATGGGCACCTGCTGCAGAAAGTTGCGAAAGCGCTCGTTCTTCAGGCGCTCCACCGAGATCATCAGGATCTTCAGCTCACCGCTGCGGGCCCGGGCCATGACGTCATTGGCTTCATCGCGGCCCTGGGCCGAATCGATGCTGGCGGCGGCAATGCCGTGACGCTGGAGAAAGGCCAGCTGATCCTGCATCAGCGCCAGCAGCGGCGAAACCACCAGGGTCAGGTGCGGCAGCAGCAGGGCCGGCAATTGGTAGCACAGGGACTTGCCGGAGCCGGTGGGAAAGATCGCCGCCGCCGAGCGTCCGGCCAGTACCGCACTGACCGCGGCTTCCTGGCCTGGACGAAACTGTGGATAACCGAAGACCTGTTCGAGGGTGCTGTGCATAAGGGTCACTCCTTTGACCGCCGACCTGTGTTGAAGACTAGCGGCACAGGTCGGCGGGTCGAGAAAAGGTCGCGCAAAAACGGATACCGGATGATACCGGGTGATAGCGCTTTGCCTCGCAAGTCCGCCCCTGGGAGCCGGCGGGCCGGCGAAGCAAGTGGCAAAACCTAACGCAGGTTCCGACAGTCCAGCCATTGCACGCCATTGTGCCGATTGGCCTCAAGCAGTGCCGGCACCGCCCGGGCGGCCTTGGCGTGGGTGTCATGAAACAGAATGATGCCGCGGCGCCAGAGCAGCATCAGGGTCTGCACCCGCTGGACGGCGGCCGTGGCACTGACCTTCTTGCTCCAGTCCTGGGAGTCGATGTTCCACAGCATCACCTGTAGCCCCTGAGCCTTAAAGAACCCGGCACTGTCGCTGCGGCGCTGGCCGTAGGGCGGGCGAAACAAGGGCTGGTACTGGTCCGCCAGCGTGCGATTGGCCAGGTTGGCGCTGTGGATCACCGAGCTCTGCCAATCACGCCACGAGGAATGGGATTTGTGCTCCCAGCCATGTATGCCCACGCACTGGCCGTCATACAGCTCACGCATCTGCAAGGCCGAGGACTGGCTCAGGCGTGCCTGGAAAGAGTCCCCCAGCACAAAGAACAGGCTGTGCAGATCCTGGGCACGCAACACATCGATCAATGAATCGGTACGTCCACCGCGCGCAGTCGGGCCGTCATCGAACGTCAGCATGAACTGCCGGTCCGCCAGCTCGTCCCCCAACTGCTCCGCCGGATCCATACGCTGGATCTCGCTGCTGACCGTGGGAAACAGCGCCGCCAAACGCAACTGCTCGTTCAGGTACTGCTGGTGAAACACAGCGCTGGCCTCGGCCCAGCGCTCATAGCTGACCTTGCTGCCGGCGGTGAAGCTGGCCACCAACTGGCGCAGCTCCCCCAGGTTGCGCACCGGCAGGCAGAACGGCATGCCCTCGCAGCCCTGGCTGGCCAGGCGATAGTTGTTCAGCAACAGTTCCCAGAAGCGCTGGCGCACCTGATTCACCGACTTCAGGTCCAGCTGCCTGACGCCCAGGCGCTGCTTCAAGGCCGGCTCGTCCAAGGCTTCACTGTCCAGCAACGCCTTGCCGAACATCAGAATCTCGCCCCGTGAAGCGCTGTCAAAATCCTCTGGGCGGGTCAGGGAATTGGGCCAGCCACTGCGGTCGATGGTGGCGAACATCTGCGGCCCGGCCGCCTGTGCCACACCGCCGGACAGGCACAGCGCCAGCAACCAGGGGAAAACACGAAATCGCATATCAACCTCCATAAATGCACAACGCGCCACTGCCGGCGCGTTGTGGAGATAACTTCTGCCTGTGTGATCAGCGGTTTTGCAGCCGCTCTATGGCCTTGTCGTACACCGGGTTGGCCTTCTGCTCCCGGGCTTTTTGGTAGTGCTCAAGCGCCGTGGCCAACTGCCCGGCGTCCTCGTAGATGCGCGCCATGTCGTAGTAGGCACTGGCGCGAATGGTCGATGCGGCCGGGCCGCTGGCCAGGGCGATGGCCTTGCGATCCGCGGCGATGGCCTCGTCTGGGCGACTGTTCTTGCGATTGGCCAGGGCCAGGTTGCTGTAGGCCTGGGCAAAGCTTGGCTCGAGCTCGATGGCTTCGCTGTAGAAGATCCGTGCCCCGCCGAAATCGCCCTTGCGGTAAGACTCCTCACCTTTGAGGTTGAGGCTCTTGGCATCCACCGGCCCGAAGTCCTTGGCCACCACTTCATCGATGGACTTGGCATTTTCCAGCAGCGGGTCGAGCGCGCTCATGACCGATTCCGGCTCCTCGCTGCCTTGCAGCAGCCGGTCGATATCCTGCAAACGGCCATCGGCGGTCAGGCGAAACACCACCCACAGATTGCCCTTGCGGTTCTGCGGCACCCGGTAGCTGCGGATCAGCGCAGCGCCTTTATAGACGAAGACCCGCGCCTGGCTGCGGCCCAGGGACAACGCTTCGTAGCTGGTGCTGTTGGTGAAGTCGTGCACGGCAAAGACGTAGGCGTCGCCCGGCACACGCTGGTCGATGGTGATGGTTTCCGGCCGGCTGCTGTCGCTGCTGTCCGAATCCAGGCGAGCTCCGGGGCCCTTGCCGGTGGCGAAGTACAACAACTTGTGGGGATAACTCAGGTGGGCATCGAGGTCTTGCCCCGGCGCGCTCCAGCTCAGCACTATGCGCAGGCTTTCCGGGTTGTCCAGCAGCGGACTCAGGGCGTAGTTGAGCCCCTGGCAAGGACACTTGACCCGCAGGTCGGCGTAACCGGCCTTACGGATCAGCAGCTCACTGGCCGGCGAATCGGCCACCTGGGTCGTCAGGCTTACCCGGCCCTGGGCATCGGTGCTGCCTGCAACCTGAGTCGCGCCCTGTTGCAGCTGCACCTGGGCATCGGCCAGCGGCGCGCCCTTGGCCACCGCGTCCAGCACCTGAATCGACACGGCCTGGGCCTGTACCGAAACCGACAGCATCCCTAGCCACAACAGCGCCGCGAGGCGAAAAAAAGCCATAACAAAATCCCTGTAGATAAGGGTGACCGGGCCTCTATCCCGGCCCACCAGCCAGCGGCGAACCATACACAGTTTTGCCCGCCAATGCTCGGTCCAACCTGGGAAACCGCGGGCAAAAAGGCGCCAGAGCCGTCGAGCAATGAACGGCTTGCCCAGCCGCCCGCTGGTTGCAAAGCTGCCGCAGAATCGCCGTACACTGCGCCTTCTCAAACACCGCAAGCGAACCCGATCATGCAACTGGCCCCCGGTTTTCCCGACGACGCCGTCATGCGTCAACTGATGCAACTGCTGCATGAGGAAATCGGCCTGCCCGAGCGCAAGACCCTGCGCCTGAGCACCGCCATCAACCTCGACCTGGGCTGCGACGGCGCCGAAGCCCGGCATTTGCTGCTGGCCCTGGAAGAGCAGTTCGGCATCGATTTTGTCGACTTCGACAGCTACCGCTACTTCCAGCCCGAAGGCTTCGACCCGTTCCAGAAACGCCGAGCCAAGGGCCGTGGCGACAAGGTGCCGCTGACCATCGGCATGCTGTACCAGGCGATCAGGCAACAGCGCTGGGACACCCAGGCGCTGGAAGCGCTCTAAGCCCGGCAGGGGTCAATCCACCCTCGAACAACATCCGCAGCGGCGACCTGCCCAGCCTTGGAGCACACTGGCGCATCGGACATTAAGTGCTAATATTCTGGCAGTTAACGCTGAAAAACTCAGGAATAATGGCATATGGCTAAGAAGACCGCCCCACTCCTGCCTGCCACAAACAAGCTGCTCAATGCCTTTGGCGAACGCCTGAAACTGGCTCGCCTGCGGCGCAAGCTGACCGCCAAGCAAGTGGCCGAACGAGCAGGCATGTCACTGACCACATTGCGCTCCCTGGAGTCGGGTGGGTCCGGCGTGACCATCGGTGCCTACCTGTCGGTGATGCAGGTGCTGGGGCTGGAACGGGACCTGGAGCAACTGGCGGCCCGCGATGAGCTGGGCCGCCAGTTGCAAGATGCCCGGCTCTTGCCGCAAGATAACGACGCGCCAGGCAAGGCACGCCGCGCCCCCAGCCTGCGTTCGGCCAAGGCGCCGGCTGCCGGCCTGACGCTGCATGAAACTGCGGCCGAGCCGCTCACTCCAGCACCGCCCTCGGCTGATTTTCCGATCAATACCCAGTCCCTGAGCAGCCTGCTGCAGCCAGCGGAAAAAACCACGCCCAGGATGGATGAGTCATGACACTGATCGCCGTCCATGCCGACTGGGAATCCTTGGGCGGGCCAAGGCGCCTGGGTTGGTTGCATGTCAGGACAGTCCGCGCCGCCAGCGTCTTCGAATTCGAATATGACCCCGCAGCGCTGCTCGATCCCGAGCTCACCCAGATCGCCCTGGACCCGCGCATCGGGCGCTTCGCCGGCCGGCAATTCAGCGGCCAGCAACAAAACCGCTTTGGACTGTTTGCCGACTCCAGCCCCGATCGTTGGGGCCATCTGCTGATGCAACGCCGGCTGGAACGGGACATTCGCGAAGGCCTGGCGCCCGCCGGCACGCGCCTGCAAGACGCCGACCTGCTGCTGGGCGTGCATGACCTGTATCGGGTCGGCGCGCTGCGCTACCGCCTCGATGACCAAGGCCCGTTCCTCGATGATCGCGATGGCCTCGCCGCGCCGCCCTTCGTCGAACTGCGGGCCCTGGAACAGGCTAGCCGCGCCCTGGAAAACGATCCCCACAACAGCGCCGCCGACGGTGGCCAATGGCTGCGCATGCTAATCGCCCCGGGTGGATCACTGGGCGGCGCCCGCCCCAAAGCCAGCGTCGCTGACGACAAGGGCCACCTGTGGATCGCCAAGTTTCCCAGCGTCCGCGACGAACATGACGTTGGCGCCTGGGAGATGCTGGTCAACGCCCTGGCCAGCCACTGCGGCTTGCGGGTGCCCGGGGCCATGGCGCAACGCTTCGCCAGCGACCAGCACTGTTTCATGGTCAAGCGCTTCGACCGTACCGAAACGGGCGGCCGACTGCACTTTGCCTCGGCCATGACCCTCACCGACCGCAGCGACGGCGACGACGCCTCCACCGGCGCCAGCTACCTGGAGCTGGCCGAAGTGCTGATCGCCCACGGCGCACAAACCCGTGCCGACCTGCGTGAGTTGTGGTCGCGGATGGTCTTCAACCTGTTGGTGTGCAACAGCGACGACCACCTGCGCAACCATGGCTTCCTGCTCGAACCCGGGCGCGGCTGGCGCCTGTCACCGGCCTATGACATGAACCCCTGCGCCCACGCCAGCGGGCTGAAACTCAACATCACCGAAGCCGACAACGCGCTGGACCTTGAACTGGCACGGGAAGTAGCGGCATATTTCCGCCTCAGTCGTGCAGAGGCCGAAGGCATCATCGAACACTGCCAGAGCGTGGTTCGCCAATGGCCGACCCTGGCCCAGGCCCTGGGGCTGTCCCGGCGTGAGCAAGAACGCATGGCGCCGGCGTTTCGACTCGCACAGCAGTAAACAGCACGGCCGTTGGACTAAGCCAACCCGTCAATCGACAAGGACAGTCAGTGGACGTATTGATGGGCTTGCTCGCCGCCCTGCTCTGGGGCAGCACCGATTTTCTCGTGGGGCTCAATGTCCGCGCCGTGGGCGTGAAACGGGCGGTGTTCTTCAGCCAGGGCCTGGGGTTCAGCCTGATGAGCCTGCTGCTGGTGATCTTTCCCGCCATCCTCTACAAGGCCCTGGCCGCGCCCGCGCAAGTCTGGCTGATGGGAGTGGTCGCCGCGGCCTTTACCGTCTCCGGCGCCCTGGCCCTGGGCAAGGCCTTCGCCCTGGGCAAAGCCTCCATCGTCGCCCCATTGGTGACCTCCTACGGCGTGGTCACCACCCTGCTGTCCTGGGCCAGCGGCGAACAGATCAGCCTGCTGCAGCTCATGTGCATCCTGTTGTGCGTGATCGGCGTCATCCTCTCCAGCCTGCACTCTGACCCCAAGCTGCCCCACAGCACCGCCGCCGGGCGCTCAATCTTCTTCGCCCTGCTCTCGGCCGTTCTGTACGGCACCAGCTTCTGGCTACAGGGCCGCTACACCCTGCCGCAACTGGGGCCGATCAGCATGCTCTGGCTGGGTTACGCGGTGGGCAGCGGCGTGATGCTGCTGATGGTGCTCAAAGTCGCGGACGGGCTGAAGATCCCGCCGCTGAAGAACTGCGGCCTGCTGGCCGCCACCAGCCTGATGAACCTCGGCGCGTTCTTCGCCTTTTCCTGGGGCGCCATGAGCGGCTCGGTGTCGGTGGTGACGGTGATCAGCACCCTGTCCGGCGGCATCGCCGCGGTGCTGGGCTATGTGTTCTTCAAGGAGCGGCTGACGGCGGTGCAAGTGAGCGGCGTGGTGCTGGTGTTGCTGGGGGCGTTGGTGTTGCACCTGAAGACGTGAGGTAGTGGGTAGGTAGACGGTGCATCTGTTCGCAGCCTGCGGCAACAGCGACAGGTGCAGCACGCATAAAAAAGCCGCCCCGATGGGCGGCTTTTTCATGGCAGGTCGAAGCTTACAGCTTCGGACCGGCAGCCTTGATCGCGTCGCTCACGTCGAACTTCTTGAAGTTCTCGATGAACAGGCCAGCCAGGGCCTTGGCGGCTTCGTCGTAGGCGGCTTTGTCAGCCCAAGTGTTGCGTGGGTTGAGCAGGCCGGTTTCGACGCCCGGTACGGCTTTAGGTACGTCCAGGTTGACGATGTCCAGGTGCTCGGTCTCGGCACCGATCAGCGCGCCGCTCTGGATCGCTGCAATCACGCCACGGGTGGTGGGGATGTTGAAGCGTTTGCCCACGCCGTAGCCACCGCCGGTCCAGCCGGTGTTGACCAGGTAAACCTTGGAGCCGAAGCCGCGGATGCGCTTGATCAGCAGCTCGGCGTATTCGCCCGCTGGACGCGGGAAGAACGGGGCGCCGAAGCAGGTGGAGAAGGTCGACTTGATGCCCGAGCCCGAACCCATTTCAGTCGAGCCCACCAGAGCGGTGTAGCCGGACAGGAAGTGGTAGGCGGCTTGTTCTTCGCTGAGGATCGACACCGGTGGCAGTACGCCGGTCAGGTCGCAGGTCAGGAAGATCACAGCGTTAGGCTCGCCACCGAGGTTCTTCGGTGCGCGTTTTTCGATCAGCTCGCGCGGGTAAGCGGCGCGGCTGTTCTGGGTCAGGCTGTCGTCGGCGTAGTCGGCTTTCTTGGTGACCGGGTCGATCACCACGTTTTCCAGGACGGCGCCGTGCTGGATGGCTTTCCAGATCACCGGCTCGTTCTTTTCCGACAGGTCGATGCACTTGGCATAGCAACCGCCTTCGATGTTGAACACCACGCCCACGCCCCAGCCGTGTTCGTCGTCACCGATCAGGTAACGGCTTTCGTCGGCCGACAGGGTGGTCTTGCCGGTACCCGACAAACCGAAGAACAGGGTCACGTCGCCGTCTTCGCCCATGTTGGCGGCGCAGTGCATCGGCAGTACGTCGGCAGCCGGCAGCAGGAAGTTCTGCACGGAGAACAGGGCTTTCTTCATTTCACCGGCGTAGCGCATGCCGGCGATCAGCACTTTCTTGGCCGCGAAGTTGAGGATCACGGTGCCGTCGGAGTTGGTGCCGTCGCGCTCAGGCTCGCAGACGAAGTTCGGGGCGTTGAGGATCTGCCATTCATCCTTGCCACCGGCGTTGTACTGCTCGGGGTTGATGAACAGGCAACGGCCGAACAGGTTGTGCCAGGCAGTCTCGGTGGTCATTTTCACTGGCAGGTAGTGCGCCGGATCGGAACCTACATGCACATGGGAAACAAAACGCTCGCGCTCGCCCAGGTAGGCTTCGACGCGGTCCCACAGGGCGTCGAACTTGGCCGCCGGGAACTTGCGGTTGATCGGGCCCCAGGCGATGGCGTCCTGGGTGGTGGGCTCTTCAACGATGAAACGGTCCACTGGCGAACGGCCGGTACGATGACCGGTGCGAACCACCAGAGCGCCGGTATCGGCCAGTTCGCCCTCACCGCGGTTCAGGGCTTCTTTGACCAGATCATCCACACTCAGATCGGTGTACACGGCGTTATTGGCTTGCGTCATGAGGTTCCCCGTCGGCCAGTGGCCGAGTGCTCCAAACGTTTTGTAGTAGAAACTCGCGCACTACTACCGCGAAAAAAGTGCGCCGGATTATGCCAGAAAAGCCCAAAAATAGTAGGGCCCTCCCGTCAGTACGGCGTAATTCCGGCGTTTGCCAGGTGATTTACCTGCGCTGAACCGTTTTAGTGACGAGTATCTGACGGCGTGTCGACGCCCGCTCCGGCAAACAATTGCGCAATATCGGCGGCATCGAACAGGTAGCGTTCGTTGCAGAACTGGCAATCGATCTCGATGCTGCCGCCGTGTTCCACCACCAGTTCCTGCGCATCTTCCAGCCCCAGGCTGACCAGCGCGTTGCCCGAGCGCTCGCGGGAGCAACTGCAGCGGAAACGCAGCGGTTGCACGTCGAACAGGCGCACGGCCTCTTCGTGGTACAGGCGGTGGAGCACGGTTTCGTTGTCCAGGCTCAGTAGTTCATCGGCGGTCAGGGTGCTGGCCAGGGCGGTGAGGTGCTGCCAGTTGGCCTCGCGCTCTTCTGGGTCGCGCAGGCGGTCGGCAGGCAGTTGTTGCAGGAGCAGGCCGCGGGCATTGCGGCCGTCGGCGTAGAGCCAGAAACGGGTGCCGGTCTGTTGCGACATGACGAAGTAGTTGGTGAAGCATTCGGCCAGGGTGGCGCCGTCCAGATCGACGATGCCCTGGTAGCGCTGGCCCTGGGTCGGGTCCACGGTCAGGGCCAGGACGCCATTGGGCATCAGGTCGGCGAGGGTCGCATCAGGGGCGATCTGCGCCGCATCGTAGCGAGCCAGGCCACGGATCTCGCGGTTGCTGGAGCACTCGATCATCAGCAGCGGCACCGGGCCTTCGGAGCGGGCCTGGAGAATCAGCAAGCCATCGAACTTCAAGGTGCCAACCAGCAACGATGCCGCCGCCATCAGTTCACCGAGCAGTTGTGCCACCGGCTCGGGATAGGCGTGTTTGGCGAGGACTTCAGCGTAACTGCGCTCCAGCGCCACCAGCTCGCCGCGGGCGTCGCTCTCATCGAAGATGAAGCGTTGAGTGAAGTCGGTATCCGGCAAATCAGTCATAGGTCTGGGTATCTGAATGATGACAAAAAGGTTACAAGCACCGAAAATTGCGGTTTTGCACCATAAGGGTGCAGTTTTTGCGGTGATTGGAGATATTTTATGAACAATCCGGGTTTGTTCCAAGCAAGGTGGAACCTCGGCAAGCTGGTTCTATGCAATTTACTCCCTTTGGTCCTGCTGGGATTCTGGTTGTGGCCGACCGGGCAGATGTACTGCCTGATGTTCGACGAGTGGCTGTTCCGTCACCTCAACACCCCCCTCGCGACAAACCCTACCTGGCTGCATATCTGGGCCGTGGCCAGCCTGCGCCCCTTCGATATCGTGGTGGGCCTGATCATGCTCGGCCTGCTGATTCGCGGTGATTGGGTATTCAAGGCGGTGGACGTGCGCCGGGCGTTTTTCGGCTTCCTGTCGATCCTGATTCTTATGGTGGTGATTCGCGCGCTGTTTTCCAAGTTGGTGACGCTGATGAACTGGCAACACAACAGCCCGTCCATGGTGCTTGAAGGCGCCGTGCACATGAGCGACTACTTCCCCGCCTGGGAGAAGACCTGGGAACTCAAGGACCGCTCCAGCCAGAGTTTCCCCGGCGACCACGCTTCGGTGCTGCTGATCTGGGGGCTGTTCATGGGCCTGTTCAGCCGCAGTGTCGGCCAGTTCCTGATCGTCTGGGGCCTGACCCTGCTGTTCATGATGCCGCGCCTGGTGGCGGGCGCGCATTGGGGCCAGGACGACTACATCGGCGGCGTGCTGCTGGCAGTGCTGGCCCTGGGCTGGGGCTACTACACACCGTATGCGGCGCGGATGTCGAACTTCCTGCTGCGCCTGACGCACCCGCTGTTCAAGCTGATGAGCCGGATGCCGCTGCTGTCGCGCATGAACGTGGTCCGCGCCAGCAGCCTGCTGCGCTAAAAAGCCCTGTAGGAGCCGGCTTGCCGGCGAAGGCGTCCTCAAGGGCCCATTCGCCGGCAAGCCGGCTCCTACGGTTTCATTCGTGGCTGCTGTCGTGGAACTTGAACAGGTCCCGGCGCTGTTTCTTGGTGGGCTTGCCGTCGGTGCTGACCCCTAGGGCGCCAGCCTTGCGCTGGGCCGCGGCGGCTTCGCGTTTGGCGATGCTGGCTTCGGTTTCCGTGTAGAGGGTCTGCGCTTCGGGCGCCCCCCGACGGACGATGGAAAGGGCCTGGACCACCACGGTGCGCTCATCGAAGCCGGCGCGAATCTGGTATTCATCGCCTACCCGCGGTTCCTTGCCCGGTTTGCAGCGTTCGCCACGGTGATGCACCTTGCCGCTTTCGATGGCCGCCTTGGCCAGGGCACGGGTCTTGTAGAAGCGCGCCGCCCACAGCCATTTATCCAGACGAACCTTGTCCTCTTCTTCCTGCTTGTGCGCCACTGGAATTCCTCTTGCTGAAAAATGTCGCAACGGTAGAGCCTGCGACCGGGCTCTCATATACCCTGCCGCTCAACTAAAGTAACCCAGGTTGCGCCCTGATACGCGAGGAGTCCCCGTGACTGATTTCCCCACATCCCTGACCTCGCCGGGCAACCGCTGCGAAGGCTGCCAGAAAAGCCCGCCACTGGGCTTCGATTTTTCCTTCGCCTATCAACCCATAGTCGATCTGCGCGACCGCTCGATCTTTGCCCATGAGGCCCTGGTGCGCGGGGTCAATGGCGAAGGCGCCAACACCGTGCTGAACCAGGTCGACGACAGCAACCGCTATCGCTTCGACCAACGCTGCCGAACCCTGGCCATCACCACGGCGGCGCAGTTGGGGATGCGCAGCCACCTGTCGATCAACTTCATGCCCAACGCCGTTTACCGTCCGGAACTGTGCATCCGCAGCACCCTGGAAGCCGCCCGGGCCCAGCACTTTCCCCTGGACCGGCTGATTTTCGAAACCCTGGAAAGCCAGCACGTAGATAACAGTCGCCATTTGACCCATATTCTGCGTGAATACCGCGAATTCGGCTTCAAGACCGCCATCGATGACTTCGGCGCGGGATACTCGGGGCTGAACTTGCTGGCGAATTTCCAACCCGACCTGATCAAGCTCGACATGGCGCTGATTCGCGATGTCGACCAGGATCGCGTACGCCAGGCGATCATCCGCGGGATTGTCACAATCTGTGCGGAGTTGGGGGTTACAGTCATTGCCGAAGGCATTGAAAGCGCCGGTGAACGAGACTTTCTCAGCGACTGTGGAATTTACCTGATGCAGGGTTACTGGTTCGCCAAACCTGCATTCAAAGCCCTGGCCGAGGTTTCGGCCGCGGCCTGGAAAAGCTAATTGCGGATTTCCCCTATTTGAAGACTTTTGACCATTTGACCGTTGTCGGTCTGCGCGAGTGGGTGGCGCTTCCTGATCTGGGAGTGGCCGGCCTGCGTGCCAAGATCGACACCGGAGCCAGTACCTCCAGCCTGCATGCCACCGAGATCGAGCCGTTCGAGCGCGACGGTGAGCAGTGGGTGCGTTTCAATGCCCACCTGGGCAGTGTGGTGCAGTTGCGGCACCGGCGTTGCGAAGCACCGCTGGTGGCGATGAAGACCATTAAAAGCTCCAACGGCCAGGCCCAAGTGCGCTATGTCATCAGCACCACCCTGGCCCTGGGCGATCGCGTGTGGCGGGTGGAATTTACCCTCGCCTGCCGCAAGGCCATGCGCTATCGCCTGCTGCTGGGCTCCAAGGCCCTGATCGACGGCCAGCTGGTGGTCAATCCGGGCATCAAATACGTACAAGACAAACCGGTGTTCCCGGTATCCACTACCTCTGCCACAGGTGTTGCATGAAGATCGCTGTGCTGTCGCGTAACCCGCGTCTGTATTCCACTCGTCGTCTGGTCGAGGCCGGCACCGAGCGTGGCCATGAAATGGTAGTGGTCGACACCCTGCGCGCCTACATGAACATTGCCAGCCACAAGCCGCAGATCCACTACCGCGGCAAGCCCCTGGAAGGCTTCGATGCGGTGATCCCGCGGATTGGCGCCTCGGTGACTTTCTACGGCTGCGCGGTGCTGCGCCAGTTCGAAATGATGGGGGTCTTCCCTCTCAACGAGTCGGTAGCCATCGCCCGTTCCCGGGACAAGTTGCGTTCGCTGCAACTGCTGTCGCGGCGTGGCATCGGCCTGCCGGTGACCGGCTTTGCCCACTCGCCGGACGACATTCCCGACCTGATCGAGATGGTCAACGGCGCGCCCCTGGTGATCAAGGTGCTGGAAGGCACCCAGGGCATCGGCGTGGTGCTCTGTGAAACGGCCACGGCAGCAGAGTCGGTGATCGAGGCCTTCATGGGCCTGAAGCAGAACATCATGGTCCAGGAATACATCAAGGAAGCCGGCGGCGCCGACATTCGCTGCTTCGTGGTGGGCGACAAGGTAATTGCGGCGATGAAACGCCAGGCCAAGCCGGGGGAATTCCGCTCCAACCTGCATCGCGGCGGCAGCGCCAGCCTGATCAAGATCACCCCGGAAGAACGCATGACCGCGCTGCGGGCAGCCAAGGTCATGGGCCTGAGCGTGGCGGGGGTGGACATCCTGCGCTCCAATCACGGGCCGCTGGTGATGGAAGTCAATTCCTCCCCGGGCCTGGAAGGCATCGAGACCACCACTGGCAAGAACGTCGCCGGAATCATCATCGAGCACATCGAAAAGAACGGCGGCCCGAACATGACCCGCACCAAAGGCAAAGGTTAAAAGCAGCGGCAAGTTTCCAGCTACAAGCGGCAAGCAGAAGCGCTGAGCCTCACTTGTCGCTTGAAGCTTGAAGCTTCCAGCTGCTTTTAGTCTGCATCGCGCGGCAGCAGCAGCCCCAGCGGCAGGCGCACCCGCGCTTCCAGGCCGCCATCGGGACGGTTGCGCAGTTCGACGTTGCCGCCATGCAAGGCGGCAATCCGCTTGACGATGGCCAAGCCCAGGCCGGTGCCCTTGCCACCCCGGGCACGGTCGCCACGGGTGAAGGGGTTGAAGATCGCTTCCAGTTCCGAAGGGTCGATCCCCGCGCCGCGGTCCATCACGCTCAGCACCACATACGGCGCCTTGGTGTCTCCGGACACATAGGCCGCCACCTCGACATCCGTCCCCGCGTGATTCAAGGCGTTGCCGATCAGGTTGTTGAGCAGGCGCTTCATCGACACCCGACGCAGCGGGAACGGCTGGATCGGCTCCAGGCGCAGGTGCACCCGCTCCTGGTTCTGGTTGTAGGGCGCGGCCACTTCGCGCACCAGATCGCTCAAGTCCACCTCTTCCACCGACTCGTCGCGGCCGTCGCGGATAAACGCCAGGAACTGGTCGAGGATCGCATCCATGTCCTCGATATCCCGGACCATGTCGTCGGTCAGGTCGGTGTGCGCGCCCATCAGCTCCAGCGACAGGCGCAAGCGGGTCAGTGGCGTGCGCAGGTCGTGGGACACCCCCGCCAGCATCAGCTCGCGTTCGCGCCCCGCCTGTTCCACGTCCTCGGCCATCTGGTTGAAGGCGCGATAGACCTCGGTCATCTCGCTCGGTGTATCACTGATCGGCAGGCGCACACTGCGCCCCTGGCCCAGTTGCCGGGCGGCGTAGACCAGGCGCTTGAGCGGTTGGTTGAGCTGGCTGACGAAGATCCACGCCGAGGCGGTGGACAAGAGGCCAATGGCCAGGAACCAGCCCAGCACGCTCCAGATCTTCTGCCCCCGCAGCGGGTGCGGATACAGCGGCACCTTGAGCCAGCCATCCCCCAGGCTCGGCGCCCGTACCCAGAGCGCCGGCGGCGCATGCATGCGCAGGCGCACCTCGGTGTCGGCGCCCAACTCGGCCTGCATCTGCCGCTGGTAGATCTCGCTGTAGGGCCAGTGCTGCTCGCCGGCCGGCACGCCGCTACCCACCACCTTGATCAGACCGGCGGCCTCGGCGATCTGGTCGCGGTTGGATTCGTCGGCGGCCCAGTAGGCGCGCAGGGTCAGGGCCACGCCGTGGCTGTACTGCCGGTCCACCAGCACGTCCTCGTTCATCAACAGATAAACCAGGGTCAATGCCTTGGAAAACAGCACCACGATCAGCACCAGCCACAGGGTGCGGGAGAAGAAACTCTGGGGGAACCACAGCGGGGTTTTCATAACAGCCACTACACACTTTGCAGGAGCGGCTCGCGCTCGCACAGTTGCGGAATGCGAACGCCCGGGTCGTTGCCGGCCCGGGCGTTCGCTCCTACAAATCACTTATCACTTGGTCGCGGTGCCATCCGGCACGAAGACATAACCCACGCCCCAGACGGTCTGGATGTAGCGCGGCTTGGAAGGGTCGGGCTCGATCATCCGCCGCAGGCGGGAAATCTGCACGTCGATGGAACGCTCCAGGGCGTCCCACTCGCGGCCACGGGCCAGGTTCATCAGCTTGTCGCGGGTCAGCGGCTGACGAGCGTTCATCACCAGGGCCTTGAGCACCGCGAACTCACCGGTGGTGAGCATGTGCACTTCATCGCCGCGCTTGAGCTCGCGGGTGGCCAGGGACAGTTCGTAGTCACCGAAGCTCACGCTTTCGTCTTCGCTGCCCGGCGCACCCGGCACCGGAGCCGACTGACGACGCAACACGGCCTTGACCCGCGCCATCAGCTCGTCAGGGTTGAACGGCTTGGCCAGGTAATCGTCGGCGCCCAGTTCCAGGCCCTTGATGCGGCTCAGTTCGTCGCCCTTGGCGGTGAGCATGATGATCGGGATCTGGTTGTTGGCGCTGCGCAGGCGGCGGCAAGCGGTCAGGCCGTCTTCGCCAGGCAGCATCAGGTCGAGGACCACCAGGTTGAACACTTCGCGACCCAGCAGACGGTCCATTTGCTCGGTGTTCGGTACAGCGCGGGCACGGTAGCCCTTGCTGACGAAGAAACGCTCCAGCAGGCTGCTCAGCCCCGGGTCATCGTCAACAATAAGAATTTTTTCGCCTTCAGCAGTTTGTGCAGTGCTGCTCATTGGATGCTCCTCTAATCTCGGTGCGCATTATGGCGTAGCTGCCGTTATACGCACCGTGTGCATTGTTAGCAGATTTTTCCTCTATCGCCAGCAAACCCGCTGTCGGCCTGAGGCCGGCGATCACCCCGCAACCGCTAACGCTGGGTATAATGCGCCGCCTTTTGTGTTGGGCAATATCTGATCAGTACGACTTCGGCCGGTTTATTTTTTTACCTCGGCCGGCAGTATTTTTTCGATTTCACGGGTCAACAGCCAGCCTTTTGATCCAGGTGGCGGCGCGTGTCAGGCCGCTCAACCAGACTCGCCGGACCCCATTTCCGTGCCCGCGGGCCTGCTTTCACAATTTGTCAGGTGGTTTTATGGACAGCATCAACAGCCGCATTGCCGAGGAACTCGGTGTACGCCCACAACAGGTCGAAGCGGCCGTCGCTCTATTGGATGAAGGCTCCACCGTGCCCTTCATCGCCCGCTACCGGAAAGAAGTCACTGGCAGCCTCGATGACACCCAACTGCGTCATCTGGAAGAGCGCCTGCGCTATCTGCGAGAACTCGACGAACGGCGGATCAGCATCCTGGCCAGCATCGAAGAGCAGGGCAAGCTGACCCCGGAATTGGCCCGTGACATCAAACTGGCCGACACCAAGACCCGCCTCGAAGACCTGTACCTGCCCTATAAGCAGAAGCGCCGCACCAAGGGCCAGATCGCCCTGGAAGCCGGCCTCGGCGAACTGGCGGACGGCCTGTTCAACGACCCCAACCTGGCTCCGGAAGCCGAAGCCGCGCGCTTCGTCAACGCCGAGAAGGGCGTGGCCGACGTCAAGGCGGCGCTGGAAGGCGCCAAGTACATCCTCATGGAGCGCTTCGCCGAAGACGCCGGATTGCTGGACAAGCTGCGCAACTTCCTCAAGCAGGAAGCTACCCTCAGCGCCCGCGTGGTCGCCGGCAAGGAAGAGGAAGGCGCCAAGTTCCGCGACTACTTCGAACACGATGAACCACTGAAAAGCATGCCGTCGCACCGTGCCCTGGCAATTTTCCGCGGCCGCAACGAAGGCATTCTCAGCTCCGCGCTGAAAGTCGGTGACGAGCTGCCGGGCACCATGCACCCCTGCGAAGGCATGATCGGCCAGCACGTGGGCATCCAGAACCAGAACCGCCCTGCCGACAAATGGCTCGGCGAAGTGGTGCGCTGGACCTGGAAGGTCAAGCTCTACACCCACCTGGAAACCGACCTGCTGGGCGAGCTGCGCGACAACGCGGAAACCGAGGCGATCAACGTCTTCGCCCACAACCTGCACGACCTGCTGCTGGCCGCTCCGGCCGGCCCGCGCGCCACTCTGGGCCTGGACCCGGGCCTGCGCACCGGCTGCAAGGTGGCGGTGGTGGATGCCACCGGCAAGCTGCTCGATCACGCCACCGTCTACCCCCACGTACCGCACAACAAGTGGGACCAGACCCTGGGCATCCTGGCCGCGCTGTGCGCCAAGCACTCGGTGGACCTGATCGCCATCGGCAACGGCACCGCCAGCCGCGAGACCGACAAGCTGGCCGCCGAACTGATCAAGAAATACCCGGCCATGAAGATGACCAAGGTCATGGTGTCCGAAGCCGGCGCCTCGGTGTACTCGGCCTCGGAACTGGCGGCCAAGGAATTCCCCGACCTGGACGTATCGATCCGAGGCGCGGTGTCCATCGCCCGCCGCCTGCAGGACCCGCTGGCGGAACTGGTGAAGATCGATCCGAAATCCATCGGTGTCGGCCAGTACCAGCACGACGTCTCGCAGCTGAAACTGGCTCGCGGCCTGGACGCGGTGGTGGAAGACTGCGTGAACGCCGTGGGCGTCGACGTCAACACCGCCTCGGTGGCGCTGCTGGCGCGGATCTCCGGCCTGAATGCGACCCTGGCGCAGAACATCGTCAGCCACCGCGACGAACACGGCGCGTTCAAGACCCGCGCCGCGCTGAAAAAGGTCGCGCGCCTGGGTGAAAAAACCTTCGAGCAGGCCGCCGGCTTCCTGCGGGTGATGAACGGCGACAACCCGCTGGACGCCTCGGCGGTGCACCCGGAAGCCTACCCGCTGGTACAGCGCATCGCCGCCGACACCGGCCGCGACATTCGCTCGCTGATCGGCGACAGTGGCTTCCTCAAGCGCCTGGATCCGAAGAAATTCACCGACGAAACCTTCGGCCTGCCCACCGTCACCGACATCCTCCAGGAACTGGACAAGCCGGGCCGCGACCCGCGTCCGGAGTTCAAGACCGCCGAGTTCCAGGATGGCGTCGAAGACCTCAAGGACCTGCAACTGGGAATGATCCTCGAAGGCGTGGTGACCAACGTCACCAACTTCGGCGCCTTCGTCGACATCGGCGTGCATCAGGATGGCCTGGTGCACATCTCGGCGCTGTCGGAGAAGTTCATCAAGGACCCGCGTGAAGCGGTGAAGGCCGGCGACGTGGTCAAGGTCAAGGTCATGGAAGTCGACATCCCGCGCAAACGCGTGGGCCTGTCGATGCGCATGAGCGACACCCCGGGCGAGAAGATCGACGGTGCTCGCGGCTCCCGCCCAGGCTCCACGCCACGCTCCTCCCAAGGCAATGCGCCACGCAAGGAAACCACCGCAGCCGCTCCGAGCAACAACGCCATGGCCTCGCTGTTCGCCAATGCCAAGCAGTTGAAGAAGCGCTGATGCAAATCCCTGCCGGCCTGACCGAAAGCGCCTTCAGCCAATTGCTCGGCTGCCGTCTGCAACGCCTGGAAACCGGCGAGGCGGACGTCGCCCTGGAGCTGACCCCGCAGTTGCGCAATCGCGGGCAAAAGCTGCACGGCGGGGCGATCTTCAGCCTGGTGGACATTGCCATGGGGCTGGCCTGTTCCAGCACCCACGGCTTTGACCAGCAGAGCGCCACCATCGAGTGCAAGATCAACTACATCCGCGCGGTGGCCGAGGGCGAGGTGCTGTGCCGGGCCAAGGTGATCCACCCTGGCCGCCGCACCCTGGTGGTCGAAGCGGACGTGATCCAGGGCGACAAACTGGTCGCTAAAGCACAAGGCACCTTCGCGGTCCTATAGCTCCCCGTCATGAATTTGGGTTAATTTCGGCGCTGCGAAAGCGGCGTCGGAATTTTCTTGCCTGCGCTGAAGCCAGATTCAAGGATGGAGTGTTGGCGTTTTCAAGCGAGTCGGCTTGACTCAAAAACCAGGCGAAAACGCCAGTTTTAACTTCACCCTTGTAGACCGTCCTGCCCACCCCCATATTGGGGCGACTGACGCGTGAAGGAATCCAACTTGAGCGAACTTCTCAACCGCCGCCTGGCTCTGCTCGGCGAGCGCGCTAACCTCTCCCTGCTCGAGCAGTGCCTGCACGGTATCGAACGTGAATGCCTGCGTGTCACCGGCGAAGGCCGCCTGGCACAGACCCCGCACCCGGAAGAACTGGGTTCCGCGCTGACCAACGAACAGATCACCACCGACTATTCCGAGTCGCTGCTGGAGTTCATCACCCCGGCCCTCGCGGACCCGGCGGATACCCTGGCCAGCCTCGACAAGATTCATCGCTTCGCCTACAGCAAGCTCGGCAACGAGTACCTGTGGAGTCCATCGATGCCGTGCCCGTTGCCGGCCGAGGAAGACATCCCGATCGCCTACTACGGCACCTCCAACATCGGCCAGCTCAAGTACGTGTACCGCAAGGGCCTGGCCCTGCGCTACGGCAAGACCATGCAGTGCATTGCCGGGATCCACTACAACTTTTCCCTGCCGGAACAGTTGTGGCCCCTGCTCAAGGAAGCAGAAGGCTTCGTCGGCAGCGACCGTGACTACCAGTCCTCGGCCTATATCGCCCTGATCCGCAATTTCCGCCGCTACAGCTGGCTGCTGATGTACCTGTTCGGCGCCTCGCCGGCCCTGGACGCGGGCTTCCTGCGTGGCCGCTCGCACCAGTTGGAACAGCTGGACGCCGAAACCCTGTACCTGCCCTACGCCACCAGCCTGCGCATGAGCGACCTGGGCTACCAGAGCAAGGCCCAGGCCGGCCTGACCCCTTGCTACAACGACCTGAACAGCTACACCGACAGCCTGCGCAAGGCCGTGGCCACGCCCTACGCGCCCTACGTGGCGGTCGGCACCCACAAGGATGGCGAGTGGGTGCAACTGAACACCAACATCCTGCAGATCGAAAACGAGTACTACTCCAACATCCGCCCCAAGCGCGTGACCTACACCGGCGAACGGCCGATCCAGGCGCTGATGGCCCGAGGCATCCAGTACGTCGAAGCCCGTTGCCTGGACATCAACCCGTTCCTGCCCCTGGGGATCGACATTCAGGAAGCCCGCTTCCTCGACGCCTTCCTCTTGTATTGCGCGCTCAACGAAAGCCCGCTGTTCGAGAACAACGAGTGCGGCAATGCCACCTCGAACTTCCTCGCCGTGGTCAAGGAAGGCCGGCGTCCGGGCCTGCAACTGCAACGCCAGGGCCAGCCGGTGGAAATGAAGGAGTGGGCCACCGAACTGCTGGAGCAGATCGCGCCACTGGCCGCCCTGCTCGACCAGAGCCACGGCAGCGATGTGCACAGCAAGGCGCTGGACGCCCAGCGGGCCAAGGTCAAGGATTCGTCCCTGACCCCGTCGGCCCAGGTGCTGGCGGCCATGAGCGAGCACAAGGAGAGCTTCAGCCAGTTCTCCCTGCGCCAGAGCCAGGTGCATGCCGAATACTTCCGCAACCAGCCCCTGGCCAAGGAAGAACAAGCCGCCTTCGAAGACGCGGCGCGCAAATCCCTGGAACAGCAGACCGAGCTGGAACAGAACGAAGTGGGTGATTTCGACGTGTTCGTCGGCGCCTACCAGGCCAGCATCCTGGCCATCAGCAACTAGAGTGGCGAGGGAGCTTGCTCCCGCTGGGCTGCAAAGTAGCCCTCAGCTCAGGCGGCGCGGTTATTCAGGAATATCCAGTCGCCAGGTCTGAGGGCGGCTGCGCCCCCCCAACGGGAGCAAGCTCCCTCGCCACAACAGCCACCGGGCCATCCCCGTAGATTTCCCCTCATAAGCTAATGCAAATAAGTTATTTATTTCTGCATTCTTAGATCATTTAGTCTCCTCACACGCCGATCACCGGCCGCCCACGAGGAGCCCCCCATGAAACTGCACTTCCCCCTTCGCCTCCTGGCGGCCGCGTCCCTGGCTGCTGCGAGTTTCTTTGCCCAGGCCGCCGACGTCACCGTCGCCTACCAGACCACCGTCGACCCGGCCAAGGTCGCCCAGGCCGACGGCAGCTACGAAAAAGCCACCCAGGCCAAGATCAACTGGCGCAAATTCGATAACGGTGCCGACGTCATCGCCGCCATCGCTTCCGGCGATGTGCAGATCGGCTACCTGGGCTCCAGCCCGCTGACCGCCGCCATCACCCGCAAGGTGCCGGTGCAGACCTTCCTCATCGCCACCCAGATCGGCGCCGCCGAAGCCCTGGTAGCCCGTGACGGTTCCGGGATCAACAGCCCTCAGGACCTGATCGGCAAGAAGGTCGCCGTGCCGTTCGTTTCCACCGGCCACTACAGCCTGCTGGCGGCGTTGAAGCACTGGAACATCGACCCGTCGAAAGTACAGATTCTCAACCTCGCGCCACCGGCGATCATCGCCGCCTGGAAGCGCGGTGATATCGATGCCACCTACGTCTGGGACCCGGCCCTGGGCGTGGCCAAGGAAAACGGCAAGGTGCTGATCACCTCCGGCGAGCTGGCCAAGTTCGGCGCGCCGACCTTCGACGCCTGGATCGTGCGCAAGGACTTCGCCGAGAAGCACCCGGAGATCGTCACCGCCTTCGCCAAGGTGACCCTGGATGCCTACGCCCAATACCGCAAGGATCCACAAGCCTGGCTCGCCAACCAGGGCAACGTCGACAAGCTGGTGAAGCTCTCCGGGGCCAAGGCCAGCGATATCCCGCTGCTGCTGCAAGGCAACGTCTACCCGTTGGCCGCCGATCAGGTGGTCAGTCTCGGCGCCCCGACCACCAAGGCCATCACCGACACCGCAGTGTTCCTCAAGGAGCAAGGCAAGGTCGAAGCGGTGCTGCCGGACTACGCCCCCTACGTCAGCGCCAAGTTCATCCCTGAATAACCCGCGACCGGACAGGAGATAGCCGTCATGGCCTTGCTACAACTGGAGCGCATCAGCGCACAGTACCCCGGCGCCGCCGAACCGGTGCTGGCGGATATTTCCCTGACCCTGGGGCCACAGCAACTGCTGGTCGCCCTGGGTCCCTCCGGCAGCGGCAAGACCTCGCTGCTGAACCTGATTGCCGGCTTCGTCGACCCCAGCGCCGGGCGCATCAGCCTCGACGGCGTGCCGGTCAAGGGCCCCAGCGCCGAGCGCGGCGTGGTGTTCCAGGACGATGCCCTGCTGCCCTGGCAGGATGTGCTGGGCAACGTTGCCTTCGGCCTGCAACTGGCCGGCGTCGCCCGCGAACTGCGTGAAGCGAAGGCGCGGGAGATGCTCGCCCTGGTGGACCTGGCCGGCTTCGACCAACGCCGTATCTGGCAGCTTTCCGGTGGACAGAAACAGCGCGTGGGCCTGGCCCGCGCCCTGGCCGCCGACCCGCGAGTGCTGCTGATGGACGAACCCTTCGGCGCCCTGGATGCCTTCACCCGCGAGCAGATGCAGGAGCTGTTGCTGCAAGTCTGGCGGCGCACCGCCAAGCCGGTGTTCCTGATTACCCACGACATCGAGGAAGCGGTATTCCTCGCCACCGACCTGATCCTCCTGGCGCCCAACCCGGGACAGATCGTCGAACGCCTGAACCTGGACTTCGGCCAGCGCTACGCCGCCGGCGAGTCGGCCCGGGCGATCAAGTCCGACCCGCTGTTCATCGAAACCCGCGAACATGTGCTGTCCCGGGTGTTCTCCCAACGCAGCGCCACCCAGCAACAGGAGCGCCCATGAGCAGCTACGAGATTCCCGCCACTGCGACCCGCGACGCCAACCCGAAAGCACCACAAGCCGTGCGCCGCAGCCTGAGCACCCGCTGGATCAGCGTCCTGACCCTGGTCACCTTGCTCGCCCTGTGGTGGGCGGTCACCGCCAGCGGCCTGATTGAACCGCTGTTCCTGCCACCACCGGCCGCCGTGCTGCAAAAAGGCTGGTTGCTGGCCACCAGCGGCTATATGGATTCCACCCTCTGGCAGCACCTGGCGGCGAGCCTTGAACGCATCGGCCTGGCCCTGGGCTTTGCCGTGCTGACGGCCATTCCGGTGGGCATCGCCATCGGCGCCAACCGCGTTGCCCGCGGCGTGCTCGACCCGTTGATCGAGTTCTACCGGCCGATTCCGCCCCTGGCCTACCTGCCGCTGATCGTCATCTGGTGCGGTATCGGCGAGCTGTCCAAGGTGCTGCTGATCTACCTGGCGATCTTCGCCCCGATTGCCATCGCCACCGCCACCGGCGTGCGTACCGTCGACCCGGCCAAGCTGCGCGCCGCGCAGTCCTTGGGCGCCACCCATGCGCAGTTGATTCGCCACGTGATCCTGCCCAGCGCCCTGCCGGACATCCTCACCGGCGTGCGCATCGGCCTGGGCGTGGGCTGGTCGACCCTGGTGGCGGCGGAGCTGATTGCCGCCACCAGCGGCCTGGGTTTCATGGTGCAATCCGCCGCGCAGTTCCTGGTCACCGATGTGGTGGTGCTGGGGATATTGGTGATTGCCCTGATCGCCTTTGCCATGGAGATGGGCCTGCGCGCCCTGCAACGCAAGCTGGTGCCCTGGCACGGCCAATCCCACTGACCACAACGGATCCCCTCTCCTGCGTAGGAGCTGGCTCGCCAGCGAAAAGGCCCTCAAGCCTCGGACCATCCTCTCGGCGGCCTGCGCCAGCGAGCGGAACGCCGCCCGGCTCCTGCACACAGCGAATACGAGAATGACCATGAGCCTGACCATTACCCCCTTAAGCTCCGCCCTCGGCGCCCAGATCAGCGGCGTCGACATCAGCCAGCCGCTCAGCGTCGAACAGCGCGACGCCATCGAGCAGGCGCTGCTCAACCATCAGGTGCTGTTCTTCCGCGACCAGCCGCTCACCCCGCAGCAGCAGGCGCGCTTCGCCGCCCACTTCGGTGACCTGCACATTCACCCGATCTACCCCAATGTGCCGGAGCAGCCGGAAGTGCTGATTCTCGACACCGCCGAAACCGACGTGCGCGACAACGCCATCTGGCACACCGATGTGACCTTCCTGCCAACCCCGGCCCTGGGCGCGGTGCTCAGCGCCAAGCAGTTGCCGGCGTTCGGCGGCGATACCCTGTGGGCCAGCGGCATCGCTGCCTACGAGGCCTTGTCCGAGCCGCTGAAGCGCCTGTTGCAGGGCCTGACCGCGACCCACGAATTCATCAAGTCCTTCCCTCTGGAGCGCTTCGGCAACACCCCAGAAGACCTGGCGCGCTGGGAGGAAACCCGGCGCAAGAATCCGCCGCTGTCGCACCCGGTGATCCGCACCCACCCGGTGAGCGGGCGCCAGTCGCTGTTCGTCAACGACGGCTTCACCACCCGCATCAACGAACTGTCCGAGAGCGAGAGCGAGGCCATCCTCAAGCTGCTGTTCGCCCACGCCACCCGCCCGGAATTCACCATTCGCTGGCGCTGGCAGGAAAACGACGTGGCCTTCTGGGACAACCGCGTAACCCAGCACTATGCCGTGGACGACTACCGTCCCCAGCGCCGAGTCATGCACCGCGCGACCATTCTTGGGGATGTGCCGTTCTTTCGCTGAAACGCGGGGAGATGCTGCAGACCCCGGCCGCGCTGGATGAGCGAAGCCGGGGACAGCAGCTATTTGACGCTGGCAGGCGCTTTTTTCTTGCGATTGCCGATATGAATCGCCTGGCCATTCACCGCCAACGCCGCCTCATGCAGGGCTTCGGACAGGGTCGGGTGGGAGAACACCATCATCCCCAGGTCTTCGGCGCTGGTGCCGAATTCCATGCCGATTGCGCCTTGCTGGACCAGTTCCGCAGCGCCCGGCCCGATCACATGCACCCCAAGTACCCGGTCGGTGGCGGCGTCGGCAATCACCTTGACCAGCCCGGCGGTGTCGTTGGCGGCCATGGCGCGGCTGCTGGCGGAGAACGGGAAGGTGCCGATGTTCAACTCGACGCCCTGAGCCTTGAGGGCCTGTTCGGTCTGGCCGACCCAGGCGATTTCCGGATGGGTATAGATCACTGACGGAATCAGCGGGTAATTGAGCGGATGCTGATGCCCGGCAAGGCTCTCGGCGACCATCACCCCTTCCTCCGACGCCTTGTGCGCCAGCATCGGGCCGCGCACCACGTCGCCAATGGCGAACACCCCAGGCACGCTGGTCAGGCACTGGCCATCGACGTGGATGAAGCCGCGCTCGTCCAGTTGCACGCCGCTGTCGGGAGCCAACAGGTCGGCGGTCAGGGGCCGACGCCCCACGGCGACGATCAGGCGATCGAAGGTCTGCTGCTTGTCCTCGCCGCCTTCGCTGACGCTGACCGTGACGCTGTCGCCCTGCACTTCGCAGGCCGTCACCCGGGCCCCCAAGCGGATATCCAGGCCTTGCTTGCCGAGGATCTTCTGCGCCTCCTTGGCGATCTGTACGTCCACTGCCGGCAGGAAGCTGTCGAGGGCTTCGAGCACCGTCACTTCGGCGCCCAGGCGGGCCCAGACCGAGCCCAGTTCCAGGCCGATGACACCTGCACCAATCACGCCGAGGCGCTGGGGCACCCGGGTGAGTTCCAGGGCTCCGGTGGAGTCGACAATCACTGGGTCGGTCAGCGGCGCTGCGGCAATATCGATGGGCCGTGAGCCGGGGGCGAGGATGATGCTGGTGGCGCTGATGTGCTGGGTGCTGCCATCGGCCGCGGTGACTTGCACTTGCTTGTTGGCCAGCAGCTTGCCGTGACCTTCCAGCAGGACCACGCCATTGGCCTTGAACAATGAGGCGATGCCAGCGTTGAAATTGCGCACCACGTTGTCCTTGCGCGCCAGCATGGCCGGCACATCGATCTGCGGATTGCTGATGCCAATGCCGTGCACGGCAAAGCGGTTGCGCGCTTCGTCATAGTGATGGGAGCTGTCCAGCAGCGCCTTGGAAGGAATGCAGCCGACGTTGAGGCAGGTGCCACCCAGGGCGGTCTTGCCGTCCTTGCCCTGGTAGCGCTCGATACAGACCGTCTTCAATCCCAACTGCGCCGCCCGGATCGCCGCGACATAGCCGCCGGGACCCGCGCCGATCACGATCACATCGTATTGCTCATTCATAGGTTGTCGTCCTTCATGCAAACGAATTCGGCCACAGCCACCGTGGCCATGAGTGACGGCGCGGCGAACAGCCCAGGCGCCACGATCCGGTTACCGGTCTACGCCACGCACCCGCGGCAGGCCCTGATCGCGAAGGGTCGTCATCTGCGCTGCTACCGATCACGGACCGGCTAAAGGCCTCGGTCGAGATGGGCTGTCGAGCTTGCAGCCGTGGCAGACACCTGCCTTTGGAATTTCGATCGACATACTAATATTATATTCATAATATTTTCAACGCAAAGCCAATGTCATGGCCTGAGCAAAGCTCCCACCCAGCCTGCGCAAAGCAAGCTTTGAAGCACCAGAGCAACAGCCCCCGGCAGATCACTCTGCCGGGGGCTGGATGATTGCCGTCCGCCAACGCCGCTATTGCGCCAGCGAGGGTTTTTCCCACAGGTTGATCCGCCCCTCCTTGGCGAAATGATCGATCTGCGCCAGCTCCTCCACACTGAAACTCAGGTTCTGCAAGGCCCCGACGTTCTCGACGATCTGCTCGGGACGACTGGCACCGATCAAGGCCGAAGTCACCCGCGGATCGCGCAGGGTCCAGGCCAGGGCCAGTTGCGCCAGGCTCTGGCCGCGGTTCCTGGCGATCTCGTTGAGAGCCCGCACATGGGCCAGGTTGGCCTCTGACAGGTGCGAAGCCTGCAGCGAGCCGCCGCCCGGACGATTGACCCGCGCATCCTCGGGAATGCCATTGAGGTATTTATCGGTGAGCAGCCCCTGGGCCAGCGGAGTAAAGGCGATCACCCCCACGCCCAGCTCATCGGTGGTCTCCAGCAGGTCCTTCTCCACCCAGCGATTGAGCATGTTGTAAGCCGGCTGATGGATCAGCAGCGGTACCTTCCATTCCTTTAACAAGGCGGCGATTTCCCGGGTCTTCGCCCCGGAATAGGAGGAAATGCCGATGTACAAGGCCTTGCCCTGCTGCACCGCGGTGGCCAGGGCGCTGGCGGTTTCCTCCAGCGGCGTATCAGGGTCGAAGCGGTGGGAATAGAAGATATCCACATAATCCAGGCCCAGGCGCTGCAGGCTCTGATCGAGGCTGGCCAGCACATACTTGCGCGAACCGCCGCCCTGCCCGTAAGGCCCGGGCCACATGTCCCAGCCGGCCTTGCTGGAGATGATCAGCTCATCGCGATAGGCCTTGAAGTCCTCGCGCAGCAGACGACCGAAATTGATCTCGGCGCTGCCATAGGGCGGGCCGTAGTTGTTGGCCAGATCGAAGTGGTTGATTCCCAGGTCAAAGGCGGTGCGCAGCAAGGCCCGCTGGGTATCGATTGGCGTGCTGTCGCCAAAGTTGTGCCAAAGCCCCAGGGACAGCGCTGGCAGCACCAATCCACTGCGGCCGACACGGCGATAGGGGATGGAGTCGTAACGGTTTTCGGCAGCTATGTAGGTCATCGAATCCTCTCTGGGTCAGGTCTTTGCAAAACAACTAACGTCGATAAATACGCCCCGCAGGAGTCGGCTTGCCGGCGAACAGACCTTCAAGCCGCGCACCGCCCTCACCAGCACCTTCCCTGGCAAGCCAGTTCCTACAGTCACGCAAACTGATTCTTGGGCCGTGCCAGCCCCAGGTTTTCCCGCAACGTGCGGCCTTCATATTCAGTTCTGAACAGCCCGCGCCGCCGCAGTTCCGGGATCACCCCGTCGGCAAAATCCCGCAGGCCATCCGGCAGATGCGGCACCAGCACATTGAAACCATCGGCGGCACCCTCCTCGAACCAGGCCTGCAGCTCGTCGGCAATCTGCGCCGGCGTGCCGATCAGGCTGTAGTGCCCACGGCCGCCGGCAATCTTGCGCCCCAGTTGGGCCAGGGTCAGGTTGTCCTTGCCGGCCAGTTCAGTGAGCAACCGCTGACGACTCTGCTGCCCACTTTCGGTCAGCGGCAATGGCGGCAAAGGCCCATCCAGCGGAAAACCGGATAAATCGAAATTGCCCAGCATGCGTCCGAGCAGGGCCACCCCCACTTCGGGCTCCACCAGTGCCTGGAACGATTCGAATTTTTCCCGGGCCTGACTTTCGCTGTCGCCCACCACCACGAACACCCCGGGCATGATTTTCAGCGATTCCGTACTACGACCGTACTGCTTGAGACGCCCTTTCAGGTCCCCATAAAAGGCTTGTGCAGCGGCCAGGGACGGTTGCGCGGTGAACACCACCTCGGCCGTCTGCGCCGCCAGGTCGCGGCCACTTTCCGAGGAGCCGGCCTGCACGATCACCGGGTAACCCTGCGGTGGGCGCGGCACATTCAAGGGCCCTTTGACCTGGAAGAATTCGCCGCGATGATCCAGTAAATGCTGCTTGTTCGGGGCGAAATACTCGCCACTGGCCTTGTTCCGGACAAAGGCGTCGTCCTCCCAACTGTCCCAGAGCCCGGTGACCACCTGATAGAACTCCCGGGCTCTGCGATACCGTTCGGCGTGCCCGAAATGCTCATCCCGAGCAAAATTCTGCGCTTCGGCGGCATTGTCCGACGTCACCAGGTTCCACCCCGCCCGGCCCCCTGAAAGATGGTCCAGCGAAGCGAATTTACGTGCTACGTGGTACGGTACGTTATAGCTCGTAGTAGTAGTGGCAATAAGCCCTATCCGCTCGGTCACGGCGGCCAGGGCCGAGAGCAAAGTCAAGGGCTCGAAGTAATCGGAGCGCGCCATGCGGCTGGCAATGACGCCGGTAGGCGCTGCCAGGCTGTCGGCGACGAACAGCGCATCGAAGCATGCGGCTTCGGCGATCTGCGCCAGTTCTTTATAGACCGCAAAATCCAGCCCTGCCTGGGCCGGAACCTGCGGATGCCGCCAGGCGGCAACATGATGACCGGTGGCCATGAGAAAAGCGCCGAGCTTGAGCTGGCGAGTGGAACGAGACATGGATCACTCCTGGTTCATGCTGCAAAAGGAACACCCCAACACCCGCCGTAGGAGCTGGCTTGCCAGCGAAAGCATCCGCAAGACCTACGTCCATCTCGCAGCCCCTTCGCCGGCAAGCCGGCTCCTACAGTCGGGCAGGCATCAGAAGTCCTTGCGCAGCTGCACGCCGAAATAACGTTCGTCATCCCGGGGCACCGCGCGGTAGATGTAGTTGCCGCCACTGGCCAATAGCGGCGAATAGGACTTGTCAGCCAGGTTCTTGCCCAGCAACGCCACGCGCCAGCCATCGTTGTAGTCGGCCAGGGCAATGCTGGCGTTCCAGATGCCGTAGGCGCCTTGCTTGGTGTCGAGGTTCTGGCTGATGTCGTACTGCACTTCGCTTTGCCAGCTGTAGTCAGTGCCCAGTTCGATATCCAGGCCGTTGTCCAGGGGAATGCTGTAGTCGGCCCGCACATAGCTTTTCCAATCCGGGCTGAAGGGCAACGGCTTGCCATTGACGTTGCAGGAGGCCGCCGCCCCCGCCGGGCAGGCGAATTCGTCGATCCGCGCCCGGGTGTAGGCCAGGGCTCCGGAGAGCTTCAGTTGCTGGGTGGCCTGCAAGGCGTAATCCAGCTCGACACCCTCGCTGCTGACGCTGCCGGCATTGATCAGGCGGGTCACCACCTGCCCGGCCACGGTGTCGAAGAAGTTGGCCTGGTAGTTGTCGTACTCGCTGTGGAACACCGCGAGGTTGGTGGTCAGACGATTGTTCCAGGTGCTGGCCTTGATCCCCGCCTCCCAGGTATTGGAGGTCTCGGGTTTCAGCGCGCCGGTGTCCCGCGGCTGCATGTTGAAGAACACGTTGTAGGCCGGGCCCTTGTAGCCGCGGGAATAGGTCAGGTAGCTGGTGACCGTGTCGCTGAGGTCGTATTGCAGGCCCAGGCGACCGGACCAGCCGTCCTCGTCCACCGAGCCGGAACTCTGGGTACCCGGCTGGATCCCGCTGACCGTGGTGGGTGAAGTCGACACCCGCCGGTGGTCGTATTTCAGGTCATCGTGGGTCCAGCGCAAACCGGCGATACCACGAAAGTCCCCAGTGAAGTTCAGAGTGCTCTCGCCAAACACGGCGTAACTGTCGTTGGTGGTGCTGTAGTCGGCGACGCCACGGTTGACGCTGGTGGTGGTGGTCAGGGTGCGCCGGTAGGTTTCCTGGTCCTTGCCGTGCATGTAGAACAGGCCGCCGACGTACTCCAGGAACTGCCCCTTGGGCGAGGCCAGGCGCAGCTCCTGCGAGTACTGGTTGTAGTCCAGGTCGCCCTTGTCGGCGGTCCCGGGAAACGCCGCGGTGACCGTGCCAAGACGGTCGCCATCCTGATACTGGGTGTTGTTCCAGCCACGCCAGGCGGTGATGGAGGTCAGGGTGTAATCGCCCAGGTTCCAGTCCAGCTGGCCGGACAGGCCCTTGTTGATGTCGTCCACGTGGGTGCGGGTATCGGTGTTGATGTCGCGGTTGTCGCTGCTGGCCCGGACCGGGTGCAGGGCATTGGCGAATGCCGGGGTCAGGGCCTTGCTCACCACGCCATTGGGTGCGTCGTCGTGGGCCTGCATGTAGTCCGCGGCCAGGGTGAACTTGAGATCCTCGCTGGGAGTGAACTCCAGCTTGCCGCGCACGCCCTTGCGGTTGTAGCCGTTGACCTCCTGGCCGTTGTGCAGGTTGTCCACATTGCCGTCGTAACTGCCGAACAAGGCGGTGACCGAACCCTTGAGGGTGTCGGGAATCAGGCTGCCGCCAATACCGAAACGGGTACGGCTTTCGTTGCCGCTGTAGTAGGACTGATCGATGTAACCGTGCGTCTCGGCGGAAGGCGCCTTGGTCACGATATTCAGCACCCCGGCCGAAGCGTTCTTGCCGAACAGGGTGCCCTGGGGACCGCGCAGCACCTCGATGCGCTCCAGGTCCAGCAGATCCAGGGTGGCCTGTCCGGGCCGCCCGTAGACCACGCCGTCGATCACGGTGGCCACCGTCGGTTCGACGCCCGGCGAGGTGGAAATAGTCCCCACGCCACGGATGAACAGCGAGGTGTCCTTGTTCGACGCCCCGGTACGGAAATTCAGCGACGGCACCTGCTGCACGATGCTCGCCACGCCGTTGCGGTTGTCCCGCTCCAACTGCTCGCCATCCACCACTGAAACCGCTACCGGCACCTTCTGCAGCGACTCTTCGCGGCGGGTGGCGGTGACGGTCACCGACTTCAGCGTCGGCTCCTGATCCTGCGCGCCTACTCCGCCGTCGACGGCGGCATGGGCCGCGGGCAACGGCAGGGCCGCCAGCCCCGCCAGCAACCAGCCCAGATGCGGCCGAGATGAAGTGGTGCCACGGATCGACCGCGCAAGTCTGTGCTGCTCCCCAAGAAAATTCTGCATGCTGCACCTGCTGGAAAATGCCCCGAACCGCTGCCGATCTGCGCCGGCAGTGCCTGAAATCTGTCTTGGACATTCGCTCGAGCGAGTAGCAGACATGACGCCTTGTTAGCGCTAACATCGCCAGTATCGACAGGCTCTGCATAGAGCGTCCAATACTGAAAAATTACTTTTATATGCCTTTTGGTTCAGTTCAAGGAATGCCCTCATGACCACTGACCCAGCGCCTGGCCGCAAACGCCGCGGCGCCGGCCGCGTGACCCTGAACACCGTGGCGCGCCAGGCCGGAGTCTCGGCGATCACCGTGTCGCGCTACTTCAACCAGCCCGAGAGCGTCTCTCCCGAACGTCGGGAACGCATCGCCGCCGTGGTGGCGGAACTCGGCTACGTGCCCAATCTGGTGGCCGGCGGCTTGGCCTCGGCCCGGGGCAGAATCGTCGCCATGGTCATTCCGAACATTTCCGGACCGATCTTCGCCCAGACCATCCAGGGCTTCAGCGACACCCTCAGCCGCCATGGCTATCAGTTGCTGCTGGCCTCCAGCTACTTCGACGAGAAACAGGAAGAGAGCGCGGTACGGGCCTTTCTCGGCTGGTCGCCGGCAGCCCTGGTGCTGACCAGCCACTTCCACAGCCCAGGCACGGAAAAGATGCTCGCCGAAACCGAGATCCCGCTGATCGAAACCTGGGACTACCAGCCACAGCGCCAGCCCATGCAGATCGGCTTTTCTCACTTTCAGGTGGGGGTCAGCGCGGTTCGCCACCTGCACGCCAAAGGCTACCGGCGCATTGCCTTCGTGCAGAACAGCGCCCCCGGCGACTACAGTGCCCTGGAGCGCCGCGACGGCTATCTCGCCACCCTGGAAGCGCTGGAGTTGCCCCCCAGGGTGTTTGCCCCGCAACCCGACCTGCCACCCTTCGAAGCAGGGAAACAGGCCATGCAGACCCTGATGAGCGCCTCAACGCGCCCCGACGCCATCATCTTCGCCAACGACAATCTGGCCGCCGGCGGCCTGCTGGCGGGGCAACGCGCCGGGCTGAAGATTCCCCAAGACTGTGCGGTGCTGGGCTTTGGCGACTACCCCTTTGCCCAGATGCTGCTGCCCAGCCTGAGCACCATCCAGCCACCGGCGCTGGAGATCGGCGTGCTGGCCGCGACCCGAGTCCTGGAAAGCCTCGGGGTGCTGCCAACCCGCGCGCCAGTGCAGCGCCTGAACCTGCTGCAATGCCAAGTGATAGAGCGCGAAAGCACCTAGCCTCAGGCCGGCAGTTCGCGCAGCGCCGAGCACAATGCCGGAACGCGAACTCCGACTTGTCGGCGAAGATTTGCTCAAGCCTTGCACCGACCGCAAGCGAGCCGGTTTGCCGCCTATGCTCCATGAACAGGCCGGCAAACACCCCGAGCCGGCTGGCGCGACATCGTCCGACCGCTCCTGCAGGAGACGCTTTCCATGCACACCACCATCATCATCACCTTCGGCCTGATTCTGCTGGCGCTGCTGCTGTTCATCGGCGAGCGGCTGGGCTTTTCCCGAGCGACATTGAGCTACGGATTTACCGGGTTGTGGCTGGCGTTGACGGTGATCAACGGCGCCGTGGGGATGGTCACCGCCCATCAGCCCCTGAGGTCGGAACTGATGGTCGGCAGCCTGGTGTTTGCCGTGCCGGTGCTGGCCCTGGTGCTCTACCTGCTGCTCACCAGGGCCTGAGCACCTGGCTCAGCGCACCAGATGCAGGAACTGCATGTGGCGTTCGTACTGGTCGAGGATGTCGTTGATGATCTGCTCCTTGCTGTAGCCCATCAGATCGTAATCCTGACTGCCCTCGGCCAGATGCACTTCGGCCCGGTAGTAGCGGCGGTTGCGCAGCTCCTTCGGGCCCATGCCGCCACGGGCGAAAGACGGAGTGAAGTAGCCGCGCATCTGCACCTGGTAGATGAACGGGTGCTGATCGCCATGGCCGATCTCCAGGCTGACGCTGTCATTGGCCGGGTCGGGTTGGGTCACCACGTTCAGGCCCTTCTCGGCGAACACCGCGGTCACTTCTTCGATGGCCGGGCGCACCGTCTGGTCGAGGAAGCGATACACCTCATCGCGGGACGGGAAATGCACCGCCTGGCTCAGGCGCTGGCGCCAGCCGCCCTTGCCGCGCCGCGAAGGCGCGACCGGCGCCAGGGAGTGCAGCTGGGCAATGCGCCGCTGCGATTCCAAGTAGAACGCCTTGTGCAGCCCCCACATCATCAGCAGCAGGATCAGCGAGAACGGCAGCGAGGTCAGCACCACCGCCGACTTCAGCGAGTCGATGCTGCCGGCGAACAACAGCGCGCTGGTGACCAGCGCGGTCATCGCGCCCCAGAACACCCGCAGCCATTTCGGCCCGTCTTCGTCGGCGTTGCCGCCCCTGGCCGACAGGGTCGAGAGCACCACGGTGCCGGAGTCCGCCGAAGTGACGAAGAACACGAAGCTGATGAACACCGTGACCGCGATCACGGTCTTGCTCCAGGGGTAGGTTTCCAGTAGCAGGTAAAGGGTCATCGATGGGTTGTCGATGGCCGAAAGGCCAAGGGCGCTCATGCCGTGGTTGAGCACCTGATCGATGGCACTGTTGCCGAAGATCGACATCCACGCCAGGGTGAAGCCCAGGGGAATCAGCAGCACGCCGAAGACGAACTCGCGGATGGTCCGGCCACGGGAAATCCGCGCGATGAACAACCCCACGAACGGCGACCAGGCAATCCACCAGGCCCAGTAGAACACGGTCCAGCCGCCCAGCCAGTCACTGGGCTTGTTGTAGGCGTAGACATCGAAACTCTTGGTCGGCAACGCCCCCAGATAGTCACCGAGGTTCTGGATCAGGGTGTTGAGCAAGTGCTGGGTCGGACCGGCGAACAGCACGAACAGCAGCAGCGCCACCGCCAGCAGCATGTTGATGTCGGACATCACCCGCACACCCTTATCGACTCCGGACACCGCGACAATGATCGCCGCGCCCATCATCAGGGTGATCAGGCCAACCTGGATCCACTGGGTATGGGCAATGCCGAACAGGTAATCGAGACCGGAGTTCAGGTGCAGCACGCCAAAGCCCATGTCGGCGCCCAGGCCGAACACCGTGGCGATGATGCCGAAGCCATCCACCGCGTAGCCGATGGGGCCGTTGATGCGCTTGCCGATCAGCGGATACAGCGCCGAACGCAGGGCCAGCGGCAGGTTATGCCGGTAGGCGAAATAGGCCAGGGCCATGCCGACGAAAGCGAACACCCCCCAGCCGTGCAGGCCCCAGTGCAGGAACAGCAACTGCATGCCCTGGCGCGCCGCCTCAGCGGTGCCGGCCTCGCCCTGAGGCGGTTGCAGCATATGGGTCAGGGGTTCGGAAACGCAGAAGAAGAACAGGGTAATACTGATCCCGGCGGCGAACAGCATGCCGGCCCAGGACAGGTAACTGAACTCGGGTTCGTCGTGGTCGGCACCGAGCTTGATCTTGCCGTAGCCGGACAAGGCGGTGACCACCACGAAGACCAGGTACAGGGTCATGGCCAGCATGTAGTACCAGCCGACCGTATTGGCCGCCCAGTTCTGCGCGGCCAGGAGCCAGGCGCCGGCCTGTTCCGGCATGGAAATCACCACCACGCCAAAGATCAGGATAAAGCTCGCGGCGAAGTAGAACACCGGGGGGTTCATGCGAATCAGAGTATTCGCGGAGCTGGATGGCGCACTCATGATCGGTGCACCTCGAAGGGATGAAACATGGCTGAAATGTACGGACTCAGCAAAGGCAAGCCTCCTGTTGTGAGCGGGCAGCGAACCGCCGGTTTAACTTGAACGAGCGTTCAAGTTAAACATGGATAGGCGTTTCAGGACTAATCGCAGGGCTCAGCGGTACCGTTCAGTACGCTAGCTCAAGGAAGGGTATGACGGATGTCGAACGGAATCGTTCAGCAGAACAAAACGTCCCCCCTCCGTAGGAGCCGGCTTGCCGGCGAAGAGGCCCACAAGATCTGCACCGCTCTCAGGGACGCCTTCGCTGGCAAGCCAGCTCCTACTTCTGCGAGCCGTCGTCGTGCTGCAGGTTGGCCTGGGTCAGGTTGCAACCGGCCGGCACGCTGCGGGTCAGCCAGACGTTGCCGCCAATGGTCGAGCCCTTGCCGATGGTGATGCGCCCGAGAATGGTCGCGCCGGCGTAGATCACCACGTCGTCCTCGACGATCGGGTGGCGCGGGTGACCCTTCTGCAACTGGCCGTCCTCGTCCGCCGGGAAGCGCTTGGCGCCCAGGGTCACCGCCTGGTAGATGCGCACCCGCTCGCCGATGATCGCGGTCTCGCCGATCACCACGCCGGTGCCATGGTCGATGAAGAAACTGCGGCCAATCTGCGCCCCCGGGTGAATGTCGATGCCAGTGGCCGAGTGGGCGATCTCCGAGCTGATCCGCGCCAGCAACGGCAGGCCAGCGCGGTACAGATGATGCGCCAGGCGGTGGTGAATCACCGCCAGGATGCCCGGGTAGCACAGCAGCACTTCATCCACGCTGCGGGCCGCCGGGTCACCGTGGTAGGCGGCCAGCACGTCGGTGTCGAGCAACACCCGCAGGCCCGGCAGGGCCAGAGCGAAATCCTGGATCAGGCGAATCGCCTTGGCATCGACCTCGGCATCCGCCTCGCCGTTCTGCCGGGCCACATAACGCAGCTCCAGGCGCGCCTGGGCCAGCAACGAGTTGAGGGCGGCGTCCAGGGTGTGGCCGACGTAGAAGTCTTCACTCTCTTCACGCAGGTCCACCGGCCCCAGGCGCATGGGAAACAGGGCACCACACAGGGCCTCAAGGATCTCCGCCATGGCTGCTCGCGAGGGCAATTCACGGCCGCCCTGCTCGCCGCTGACCCGACCGTTGCGGGTACGCCACTGGTCACGGGCATCGCGCAGTTGGCCAACGATGGTCTGCAATTGCCAATGGCTGGAACGCTCGCTCACGATAAGACTCCTTACTCGGGCGGCCGGACAATCGGGCCGCGTAAACGGCGATCACTTTACGCCCCGCCAGGGCGGGGTTTAAGAACTAATTGTTCGGTTCACAACACTTTTTCGCATAAGCGATTGGCGGTTGCCCGGGCAAATATCGCTGCCTATAGTCCTTGCACCTTTCCTGTTCCGTGCGAACTCATGATCAAACAACAGCTTGCCCGCTTTCACCGTCTCGACCTGCTCGGGTCTACCACCGCCCTGGAAAAACTCGAACGCCTGTCGTCCTGGATCGGCCGCGATATCTACGTCAAGCGCGACGACACCACGCCCCTGGCCATGGGCGGCAACAAGCTGCGCAAACTCGAATACCTGGCCGCCGACGCCCTGGCCCAGGGCGCCGATACCCTGATCACCGCTGGCGCGATCCAGTCCAACCACGTGCGCCAGACCGCGGCCCTGGCCGCCAAGCTCGGCCTGGGTTGCGTGGCCCTGCTGGAAAACCCCATCGGCACCGAAGACCCCAGCTACCTGGGCAACGGCAACCGCCTGCTGCTGGAGTTGTTCGACGCCAAGGTCGAGCTGGTGGAGAACCTCGACCAGGCCGACGAACAGTTGCAGGCACTGGCCGCGCGCCTGCGCAGCAACGGCAAGAAACCCTACCTGGTGCCCATCGGCGGCTCCAATGCCTTGGGGGCCCTGGGTTACGTAAGGGCTGGCCTGGAGCTGGCCCAGCAGATCGAAGACAGCGGCCTGGAATTCGCGGCGGTGGTCCTGGCCTCCGGCAGCGCCGGCACCCACAGTGGCCTGGCCCTGGCCTTGAGCGAAGTGCTGCCGCAGTTGCCGGTGATCGGCGTGACCGTCTCGCGCAGCGACGAAAATCAGCGGCCCAAGGTCCAGGGCCTGGCCGAACGCACCGCCGAGCTGCTGGGGGTCACCCTGCCGGATAGCTTCAACGTGCAACTGTGGGACGAATACTTCGCTCCCCGTTACGGCGAACCCAATGCCGGCACGCTGGCCGCGGTCAAATTGCTGGCCAGCCAGGAAGGCCTGTTGCTGGACCCGGTCTACACCGGCAAGGCCATGGCCGGCCTGCTGGATGGCGTTGGCCGCCAGCGTTTCAACGATGGCCCGATCATCTTCCTGCACACCGGTGGCGCCCCGGCGCTGTTCGCCTACCCCGGCGCCTTCGCCTGAACCGCAGAAGCCGGCTTGCCGACGAAGAGGCCCGCTGGCCTTGTATTGCCCTCACGGACGCCTTCGCTGACAAGCCAGCTACCACACAGGGGATTGACCAAGGAAAACCAAACAAAAACGAATAATAAAGTGAATTTATATTATTTTTAATCCTATCAACGTCGCCTTATAGTCGCGCCGCAGGCTGATTTGGCAAAAGACGCATACGCTGCATTAAGGCAGGATAAGGCGTCACTCCCGGCTCACCGATTGGCCTGCATCTCCCACCCGCATCGTGCATAAGAACATCACAGGGGCTTGTCATGAATTTTTCCGTACTGCGTCGCAATCTGCTGATTGGCACACTGGGCCTGGCCCTCGGTGCCGGACTGATGGGACAAGCGGTTGCCGGCGAGCAACTGCAGAAGATCAAGGATGCAGGCGTGATCAACGTCGGCCTGGAAGGCACCTACCCACCCTTCAGCTATGTCGATGAAAACGGCAAGCTGGCCGGCTTCGAAGTGGAATTCTCCGAAGCCCTGGCGAACAAGCTCGGGGTCAAGGTCAAGCTGCAGCCGACCAAGTGGGACGGCATTCTCGCGGCCCTGGAATCCAAGCGCCTGGACGCGGTGATCAACCAGGTGACCATCTCTGAAGAGCGCAAGAAAAAGTACGATTTCTCCACCCCCTACACCGTCTCCGGGATCCAGGCCCTGACCCAGAAAAAGGACGAAGGCAAGTTCAAGACGGCCGCCGACCTGGGTGGCCACAAGGTCGGCGTGGGCCTGGGCACCAACTACGAGCAATGGCTCAAGGACAATGTGCCGAACGCCATCATCAAGACCTACGACGATGATCCGACCAAATACCAAGACCTGCGCGTAGGCCGTATCGACGCCATTCTGGTGGACCGCCTGGCGGCCTTCGAACTGATCAAGAAAACCAAGGACACCCTGGTGGTTTCCGGCGAACCCTTCTCCCGCCAGGAAGCCGGTGTTGCCCTGCGCAAGGGCGAACCTGAACTGCTGGCCGCGGTGAACAAGGCGATCGAAGAGCTGCGGGCCGATGGCACGCTGAAAAAACTCTCGGAGAAATACTTCAACGCTGACGTCACCCAATAATGGAAGCAGGTCTGCAACTGGCGCTGGATTCAGCGCCATTTCTCCTCAAGGGTGCGTATTACACGGTGATCCTCAGCCTCGGCGGCATGTTCTTCGGACTGCTGCTGGGCTTTGGCCTGGCCTTGATGCGCCTGTCGCGCCTCAAGCTGGTGAGCTGGATTGCCCGGGTCTACGTGTCGTTCTTTCGCGGTACACCGCTCTTGGTGCAACTGTTCGTGATCTATTACGGCCTGCCGCAACTGGGGCTGGAACTGGACCCATTGCCCGCCGCGCTGATCGGCTTCTCGCTGAACATGGCGGCCTACGCCTGTGAAATCCTTCGGGCCGCCATCGGTTCCATCGAACGCGGTCAATGGGAAGCGGCCGCCAGCATCGGCATGACCCGGGCCCAGACCCTGCGCCGGGCGATCCTCCCGCAAGCCATGCGCACGGCCCTGCCGCCGCTGGGCAACAGCTTCATTTCCCTGGTCAAGGACACCGCCCTGGCAGCCACCATCCAGGTACCGGAACTGTTCCGCCAGGCGCAGCTGATTACTGCCCGTACCTTCGAAATATTCACCATGTATCTTGCCGCCGCGCTGATCTACTGGATTCTCGCCAGCGTGCTCGCGCACCTGCAGAACCGTCTGGAACAGCGGGTCAATCGGCACGACCAGGAGTCTTGAAACCATGATCGTGGTGGAAAAACTGACCAAGCAGTTCAAGGGCCAGACGGTGCTCAATGGCATCGACCTGCAGGTCAAGGAAGGCGAGGTGGTCGCCATCATCGGCCCCAGCGGTTCGGGCAAGACCACCTTCCTGCGCTGCCTGAACTTTCTTGAAGAACCGACCAGCGGACGCATCCGCATCGGCGACATCGCCATCGACAGCAACATCCCCCTGAGCCAGCAGCAGGGGCGGATACGCCAATTGCGCCAGCACGTGGGTTTCGTGTTCCAGAACTTCAACCTGTTCCCCCACCGCACCGCCCTGGAAAACGTCATCGAGGGCCCGCTGGTGGTGAAGAAAACCCCACGGGAGCAAGCCCTGGCCCTGGGCCGCAAGCTATTGGCCAAGGTTGGCCTGGCGGGCAAGGAAGACAGCTACCCCAGGCGCCTGTCCGGTGGTCAGCAACAGCGGGTGGCGATTGCCCGAGCCCTGGCCATGGAACCCGGAGTGATCCTGTTCGACGAGCCGACCTCGGCCCTGGACCCGGAATTGGTGGGCGAAGTCCTGGCCACCATCCGTAGCCTGGCCGAAGAGAAACGCACCATGGTCATCGTCACCCACGAAATGGGCTTTGCCCGGGACGTGGCCAACCGGGTGATCTTCTTCGACAAGGGGGTGATCGTCGAACAGGGCGAAGCCAAGGCGCTGTTCGCCAACCCCCAGCACGAACGCACCCGACAGTTTCTCAGCAAGTTCCTCAACCCCGGCCAGTCCCCCGCCTGACGTCCCCCCTCACCACACCCACCGTAGGAGCCGGCTTGCCGGCGAAAGGGCCCTCAAGCCTTGCACCGCCCTCGCGGGCGTCTTCGCTGGCAAGCCAGCTCCTACGTGCAGATACAGGTGGTTTTGGGGGGCATTCGTCGCCAGAACCACGGCCGTAGAAGCACTCTAAGGCCTTGATCCATAACGCCTGCGGGCTCCGATTCAACCCTTCTATTCATATTCCTAAAAGTTAGTTTATTTAATTTTTATACGCGCATAGGGTATATGCACCGGACCACCGGACATTCTTGATTCTGATTTCGCCGCACAACGCGGCCTATCCAAAAGATGTGAGGTAGGTATGGTCCGGAACACAATCACCCCAGTGCAGATCGCCAGGGCATTGCGTGCAGCCAAGGAGTGGCGCTGATGTCCAGTCTGATCGAAGCCCAGGTCCAGAGTGACCTGGATATTGCTCCCCTTTTGCTGCCCGCTCGGGTACTGCGCAACGACGCCGAAGCCCTTCAGGCTGCCCATGAACTGGCCGACGCAGCCCGTCAGCAAGCCGCCCAACGCGACCGTCAGCGCAAGCTGCCCTGGGCGCAGGTCGAACAATTCACCCGCAGCGGCCTGGGCAGCATTTCCGTGCCCCGCGCCTACGGCGGGCCACAGGTGTCCTTCGTCACCCTGGCCGAAGTCTTCGCCATCATTTCCGCGGCCGACCCGGCCCTGGGGCAGATCCCGCAGAACCAGTTCGGCCTCCTCGGCCTGATTCTCGGCTGCGGCACCGAGCGGCAGAAGAAACAGCTGCTGCAAAGCGTCCTGGAAGGCTGGCGCATCGGCAATGCCGGCCCGGAACGCGGCACCAAGAATACCCTGGAACTCAAGGCGCGAATCACCAAAGATGCCGACGGCTATCTGCTCAACGGCCAGAAGTTCTACTCCACCGGCGCGCTGTTCGCCCACTGGGTAGCGGTCAAGGCGCTGAACGAAGAAGGCCGCCAGGTACTGGCCTTCGTCCGTCGCGGCACACCAGGCCTGCGCATCGTCGACGACTGGTCGGGCTTCGGTCAGCGCACCACCGCCAGCGGCACCATCCTGCTCAACGATGTGCGGGTCGAGTCCGAGCTGGTGCTGGACAACTGGCGGATCAACGAATCGCCGAATATCCAGGGCGCGGTGTCGCAACTGATCCAGGCCGCCATCGATGCCGGCATCGCCCGGGAAGCCGTGGCCGACGCCATCGCCTTTGTCCGTGAACGCTCCCGCCCGTGGATCGACGCCAACGTCGAGCGCGCCAGCGACGACCTGTACGTGATCGCCGACATCGGCAAGTTGCAGATCGAACTGCACGCCGCCGAGGCCCTGCTGCGCAAGGCCGGGCAGGTGCTGGACCAGGTCAGCGCGGCGCCGATCACCGCCGAGTCCGCGGCCCGTGCCTCGATCGCCGTGGCCGAGGCCAAGGTGCTGACCACCGAGATCTCGCTGCTGGCCAGCGAAAAGCTCTTCGAGCTTGCCGGCAGCCGCGCCACCCTCGCCGAATTCAACCTCGATCGTCACTGGCGCAACGCCCGGGTGCACACCCTGCACGACCCGGTGCGCTGGAAGTACCACGCCGTCGGCGCCTACCACCTGAACGGCACGCTGCCGGCCCGGCACTCCTGGATTTAACCGCCCAGAACGCTTTTGACCAGATCTCTGGAGAAACACATGTCTCTTTCCCAACACGTCGCGGTCATCACCAGCGATGAGCAAGCCCTGATTGTCGCCAGCGACCTGGCGGAAGATTTCAAACGCGACAGCGCCCTGCGCGACCGCGAACGGCGCCTGCCGCACCCGGAACTGGAAGCCTTCACCCGCTCCGGCCTGTGGGGCATCAGCGTGCCCAAGGAATACGGCGGCGCCGGGGTGTCCAACGTCACCCTGGCCAAGGTCATCGCCCTGATCGCCGAGGCCGACGCCTCCCTGGGGCAGATCCCGCAGAACCATTTCTACGCCCTGGAAGTGCTGCGGGTGAACGGCAGCGAAGCGCAGAAACAACGGCTGTACGCCGAAGTCCTGGCCGGCCGCCGCTTCGGCAACGCCCTGGCCGAACTGGGCACCAAGACCGCCCACGACCGCACCACCCGCCTGAGCCGCGACAGCAGCGGCCAGGGTTACCGCATCGACGGGCGCAAGTTCTACGCCACCGGCGCCATCTACGCCCAGCGCATCCCCACCTCGGTGGTGGATGAACACGGCGTGCAGCAACTGGCCTTCGTCCCCGCCGACGCCCCGGGCCTGAACGTGATCGACGACTGGAGCGGCTTCGGCCAGCGCACCACCGGCAGCGGCTCGGTGCTGTTCGACAACGTCGCGGTGGACGAGGCCGATGTGGTGCCGTTCCAGAGCGCCTTCGAACGCCCGACCCCGGTCGGCCCCCTGGCGCAGATCCTCCACGCCGCCATCGACACCGGCATTGCTCGCGCCGCCTATGAGGACGCCCTGCGCTTCGTGCGCACCAAGACCCGGCCGTGGATCGACTCCGGCACCGACAAGGCCACCGAAGACCCGCTGACCATCAAGAGCTTCGGCCACCTGAGCATCCGCCTGCACGCCACCGAGGCCCTGCTGGAACGCGCCGGGGAATTCCTCGACAAGGCCCAGGCCGAGACCAACGCCGACACCGTGGCCGCCGCGTCCATCGCCGTGGCCGAGGTCCGCGCCATGAGCACGGAAATATCCCTGGCCGCCGGCAGCACCCTGTTCGAACTGGCGGGCAGCCAGGCGACCCTGGCCGAGCACGGCCTGGACCGCCACTGGCGCAACGCCCGGGTACACACCCTGCACGATCCGGTGCGCTGGAAGTACCACGCGGTGGGCAACTACTACCTCAACCAGCAGAACCCGCCACTGCGGGGGACCATCTGATGGCCGCGCCAGAAACCGCCAAGAAGAAGATCCTGCTCAACGCCTTCAACATGAACTGCGTCGGGCACATCAACCACGGCCTGTGGACTCATCCGCGGGACAACTCGACCCAGTACAAGACCCTGGAATACTGGACCGAACTGGCCCAACTGCTGGAGCGCGGGCTGTTCGACGGGCTGTTCATCGCCGACATCGTCGGGGTCTACGACGTCTACCAGCACTCGGTGGACATGCCCCTCAAGGAGTCGATCCAACTGCCGGTCAACGACCCGCTGCTGCTGGTCTCGGCCATGGCCGCAGTCACCAGGAACCTGGGCTTCGGCCTCACCGCCAACCTCACCTACGAGGCGCCCTACCTGTTCGCCCGGCGCCTTTCCACCCTCGACCACCTGAGCCGTGGCCGGGTCGGCTGGAACATCGTCACCGGCTACCTGGACAGCGCCGCCCAGGCCATGGGGCTCAAGGAGCAGATCGAACACGACCGCCGCTACGACCAGGCCGACGAGTACCTGGAGGTGCTGTACAAACTCTGGGAAGGCAGCTGGGAAGACGACGCGGTCCTCAATGACCGCGAGCAGCGCGTCTATGCCCAGCCGGACAAGGTGCACAAGGTCGAGCACCAGGGCGAGTTCTACCAGGTCAGCGGCTATCACCTGTGCGAGCCGTCGCCGCAGCGCACCCCGGTGCTGTTCCAGGCCGGCAGCTCGGATCGCGGCCTGCTGTTCGCCGGGCGCCACGCCGAGTGCGTGTTCATCAGCGGGCAGAACAAGGCCGCGACCAAGGCCCAGGTGGACAAGGTCCGTGCCAGCGCCGTGGCCGCCGGACGCAACCCAGAGGACATCAAGGTGTTCATGGGCCTCAACGTGATCGTTGGCGAGACTGAGGAGCTGGCCTGGCAGAAGCATGCCGAGTACCGCAGCCATGCCAGCGCCGAAGCCGGCGTGGCGCATTTCTCCGCGTCCACCGCGATCGACTTTTCCCAGTACGAGATCGACGAACCCATCCAGTACGTGAAAAGCAACGCCATCCAGTCGGCCACCAAGAACCTGCAGAACAACGACTGGACCCGGCGCAAGCTGCTGGAGCAGCACGCCCTGGGCGGCCGCTACTTCACCGTGGTCGGCTCGCCGCAACAGGTGGCCGACGAGCTGGAATCCTGGATCGCCGAGACCGGTCTGGACGGCTTCAACCTGACCCGCATCGTCACCCCGGAAAGCTATGTCGACTTCATCGACCTGGTGATCCCCGAACTGCAGCGTCGCGGCTCCTACAAGACCGCCTACGACGACGGCACCCTGCGGGAAAAACTGTTCCACGAAGGCCGCAAACTGCCGGAGCGACACACCGGCGCGGCCTACCGCCGCTGAGACGAGGTAGCAGGAACTCTAGTGGCGAGGGAGCTTGCTCCCGCTGGCTTGCCAGGCAAGCCCAAACCCAGACGGAGCGGTACGCCTGCAACACCGCAGCGCCTGGGTCCGGGGCCGCCATGCGGCCCAGCGGGAGCAACCCCCCTCGCCACAGACAGCGGTCTTCGCCACACCCAAAGGCAATTGTTCAACCTCATCATTCGGATTGACTGGAAGTAACCATCATGAAAACCACGCTCCTGCGCCACCCGGTCAAAGCCCTGGCCCTCGCCCTCGGCCTGTTCAGCGGCGCCCTGTTCGCCGCCGACGCGCCGCTCAAGGTCGGCACCACCGCCGCCTTCGCCATTCCCCTGGAGGCCGCCGTGGAAGAGGCCGGCAAGCAGGGCCTGAAAGTCGAGCTGGTGGAATTCACCGACTGGATCGCGCCCAACGTCAGCCTGGCCGCCGGCGATATCGACGTGAACTACTTCCAGCACATTCCGTTCCTGGAAAACGCCAAGGCCGCCGCCGGTTTCGACCTGGTGCCCTTCGCCCCGGGGATCATCAACAACGTCGGCCTGTACTCGAAAAAATACAAAAGCTTCGACGAACTGCCACAAGGCGCCAGCGTGGCCATCGCCAATGACCCGATCAACAGCGGACGCGGCCTGCAACTGCTGGCCAAGGCCGGGCTGATCACCCTCAAGCCGGGAGTCGGCTACAAGGCCACCGAAGAAGACATCGTCAGCAACCCGAAGAAGCTCAAGATCCTCCAGGTCGAAGCCGTGCAGCTGGTACGCGCCTATGACGACGCCGATCTGGTCCAGGGCTACCCGGCCTACATCCGCCTGGCCAAGACCTTCGACGCCGGCTCGGCGCTGCTGTTCGACGGCCTGGACCACAAGGAATACGTGATCCAGTTCGTGATCCAGCCCAAGAGCAAGAACGACCCGCGGCTGATCAAGTTCGTCGATATCTACCAGCATTCGCCCGCCGTTCGCGCGGCCCTGGACAAAGCCCACGGCAAGCTCTACCAAGCCGGCTGGGAAGGTTGACATGAGTGCCGCGACGCTACAGCGCAAGCTGTCGGAACCTGCGCCCCAGCGTGCCGAGCAGACCGAGCTGCACCCCGAACTGAACCGCGCCCAGGTGCGCTTCATCGGCCTGGGCAAGACCTACCAGGGCCAGCAGGGTCCGGTGCAGGCCCTGCACGGCATCGATCTTTCGATCCAGCGCGGCGAAGTGTTCGGCATCATCGGCCGCAGCGGCGCCGGCAAGTCGTCACTGATCCGCACCATCAACCGCCTGGAACAGCCCAGCAGCGGCCGGGTGCTGATCGATCAAGTGGACATCGGCGACTTCGACGAAGACCGCCTGGTGGCCCTGCGCCGGCGCATCGGCATGATCTTCCAGCACTTCAACCTGATGTCGGCCAAGACCGTATGGCACAACGTCGAGCTGCCGCTGAAGGTGGCCGGGGTGCCCAAGGCCGAGCGCCAGCGCAAGGTCCGCGAGCTGCTGGAACTGGTGGGCCTCAAGGACAAGCACCAGGCCTACCCGGCGCAACTGTCCGGCGGCCAGAAGCAGCGGGTGGGCATCGCCCGGGCCCTGGTCCACGATCCCGAGATCCTGCTGTGCGACGAAGCCACCTCGGCCCTGGACCCGGAAACCACCCAGTCGATCCTCGGCCTGCTCAAGGAGATCAATCAGCGCCTGGGCCTGACCATCATCCTGATCACCCACGAGATGGCGGTGATCCGCGAGATCTGCGACCGCGTGGTGGTGCTGGAACACGGGCGCATCGTCGAACAGGGGCCGGTCTGGGAAGTCTTCGGCAACCCCCAGCACGAGGTCAGCAAGACCCTGCTGGCGCCCTTGCAACATGGCCTGCCGCCAGAGCTGCAAAACCGCCTGCGCAGTCACCCCGAATCGTCCGCGGCGGCCGTGGTGCTGAGCCTGCGCTTCACCGGCAGCAGCCATGATGAACCGGACCTGGCGGCGCTGTTCAGCGCCCTCGGGGGCCGCGTGCGCCTGCTGCAAGGTGGCGTGGAACGCATTCAGGGCCACGCCCTGGGGCAACTGCTGCTGGCGGTCCAGGGATCGCCCCTGGACGCCGAAGCACTGCGCCAGCGCGCGGAGCAATGGGCACAGCAAGTGGAGGTACTGGGCTATGTGGTTTGATCGCTTGTTGCAGGGCATTCTCGACACCCTGCTGATGGTCGGCGTGTCCTCGCTGATCGCCCTGCTGGCGGGGATTCCCCTGGCGGTGATCCTGGTCACCAGCGGCAAGGGCGGAATCTATGAGGCGCCGAACCTGAACCGGGTACTGGGGGCCTTCGTGAACCTGTTCCGCTCGATCCCGTTCCTGATCCTGATGGTGGCGCTGATCCCCTTTACCCGGCTGATCGTCGGCACCACCTACGGCGTGTGGGCCGCGGTGGTGCCACTGACCATCGCCGCCACGCCGTTCTTCGCGCGGATTGCCGAAGTCAGCCTGCGGGAAGTCGATCACGGCCTGATCGAAGCGGCCCAGGCCATGGGCTGCCGCCGCTGGCACATCGTCTGGCATGTGCTGCTGCCGGAAGCGCTGCCGGGCATCGTCGGCGGCTTCACCATCACCCTGGTGACCATGATCAACTCCTCGGCCATGGCCGGCGCGATTGGCGCGGGAGGCCTGGGAGACATTGCCTACCGCTACGGTTACCAGCGTTTCGACAGCCAGATCATGCTCACGGTGATCGTGCTGCTGGTGATCCTGGTGGCGGCGATCCAGCTGGGCGGCGACCGCCTGGCGCGGGTGCTGAACAAGCGTTGAGGGACGGGGGTGTCCGTTCGGATGCCCTGTGTAGGAGCGAGCTTGCTCGCGATAGGGCCCTCAAGGCCGCCATTGGCGTTATATTGGCCACCCTGCCCTCGACCTCCGCAGCCCGCCATGAAACTCGCCCCCGACGATCTCGACAGCATCACCGCCACAACCCTCGGCCACTACCAGCAAGTGGCCGAAGACTTTCGCCAAGGCACCCGCGACCACGACGTCAGCCAGAACATCGACGCGCTGCTGCGGCATATCCGAGGCCCGGCGCCGTTCCGCGTGCTGGATTTTGGCTGCGGCCCGGGGCGCGATCTACAGACCTTCACCCGCCTCGGCCATATCGCCATCGGCCTCGACGGCTGCGAACGCTTCGCCCAGATGGCCCGGGACGACAGCGGCTGCGAGGTGTGGCAACAGGATTTTCTCAAGCTCGATCTACCGGCGAGCCACTTCGACGGCATCTTCGCCAACGCGGTGCTGTTTCACATTCCCCGCCAGGAACTGCCACGGGTGCTCAAGCAACTGCACGCCAGCCTCAAGGACGGCGGCGTACTGTTCAGCTCCAACCCACGCGGCGACAACCAGGAAGGTTGGAACGGCCCGCGCTACGGCGCCTACCACGACCTCGCGGCCTGGCAGGCACTGCTGGCCGAAGCAGGCTTTGTCGAACTGGAGCATTACTACCGCCCCGCCGGCCTGCCCCGTGAACAGCAACCCTGGCTGGCCAGCGTCTGGCGCAAGGCCTGACCCCCCCCCCGCCACACCGCCAACCCGGTAGGAGCCGGCTTGCCGGCGAAGGCGATTGCGGGTCAGGTGCACGGCTCACGGGCCTCTTCGCTGGCAAGCCAGCGCCTACATGGCCGTGGGGCGGGGGGTGTCTTGGCTAGGCTCCTTGATTTTGTACCAGGCCACGTACAGCGCCGGGAGGAACAGCAGGGTGAGCAAGGTGGCAACGATGATGCCGCCGATCATGGCGTAGGCCATCGGCCCCCAGAACACTTCCCGGGCAATCGGGATCATCCCCAGGCTGGCCGCCGCGGCAGTCAGCAGGATCGGCCGGCGGCGGGGGGGGGTCGCTTCCAGCACCGCGTCCCAGGGGTGATAGCCGTCGCGCTCGTATTCGTCGATCTGGGTCACCAGGATCACCGAGTTGCGGATGATGATGCCGATCAGCGCGAGGATCCCGAGGATCGCCACAAAGCCCATGGGCGTGCCGGTGGGCACCAGGGCCAGGACCACGCCAATCAGCCCAAGGGGCGCGACGCTGGCCACCAGGAACAGCTTCTGCACGCTGTGCAGCTGGATCATCAGGAAGGTCGCCATGAGGAACAGCATCAGCGGCACCACCTTGGCGATCGGGCCCTGGGCCTTGCCGCTTTCCTCCACGGTGCCGCCGGTGGCCACCGAATAACCGGCGGGCAGGCTGGCGGCGAAGCGCTCGATGCTCGGCTTGAGTTGCTTGACCAGGTCGGTGGGCTGGATCGCGTCGCGCACCGCGGCCTTGATGGTGATGGTCGGCTTGCGGTCGCGGCGCCACACCAGCGGCTGCTCCAGCTCGTAGCCCACGGTGGCAAAAGCCAGCAGCGGAATCGACGTGCCATTGGGGGTGACGATCTGCAGGTTCTGCAGGGTTTCCGGGGAGCCGCGTTCATTGTCGTCGGCGCGGCCGACCACGTTGATCAGATAGATGTCGTCATGCACCTGGGTCACGGTGGAACCGCTGACGATGCTGTTCATCAGCCGCGCCACATCCTCCGATGACAGCCCGAGCTGCCGCGCCTTGTCCTGGGCGATGTCGATGCGCAGCACTTTGCCGGGCTCGTTCCAGTCGTAGATGATCTCGCCGATGTGCGGGTTCCGGTCCAGCTCGGTGGCCAGGTCGATGGCGTGCTTGCGCACCTGGTCGATGTCCTTGCCGCTGACCCGGTACTGGATCGGCCGCCCCACCGGCGGGCCCATTTCCAGGGCCTGCACGTTGCTGCCGATGCCGACGAAGTCTTCGCGCAGGCGTTTGCGCAAGCGCTCGCTCAGGGCCTCGCGCTGCTCCAGGCCCTTGCTGACGATCACCAGCTGGGCGTAGTAGGGGTTCTGCAACTGCTGGTCCAGGGGCAGGTAGAACCGGATCGCGCCCTCGCCGATGTAGGTGCTCCAGCGCTCGATGTCCGGGTCGTCCTTGAGGGTCGCTTCCAACCGGTCGACGGCCTTGCGGGTCTCGTTGATCGAGGCGTTCTGCGGCAGGTTGAGGTCCACCAGGATCTCCGGCCGGTCGGATGACGGGAAGAACTGGTTCTGCACGAAGCGCATGCCGAACACCGAAGCCACGAACAGCAGCACGGTGATGCCGATCGCCCACCAGCGGTTGCGCATGGCCCACAGCAGGCCGCCATTGAAGGCCCGACCGACGCGCCCCGGCTCCTCGGAGTGAGGTTTGACCTCGGTGCTGAGGATGTGGATGCCGATCACCGGGGCGAACAGCACCGCGACGATCCACGACACCAGCATGGCCACGGCGATCACCGCGAACAGGGTGAAGGTGTACTCGCCGGCGGAGCTGGCGTTGAGGCCGATGGGCACGAAGCCGGCCACGGTCACCAGGGTCCCGGTGAGCATCGGGAATGCGGTGGAGGTGTAGGCGAAGGTCGCGGCTTGCTCCTTGCTCTCGCCCTTCTCCAGACGCGTGACCATCATTTCCACGGTGATCATGGCGTCGTCCACCAACAGCCCGAGGGCGATGATCAGCGCCCCCAGGGAGATCCGCTGCATGGTGATGCCGCTGTACTCCATGAACACGAAGACCATGGCCAGCACCAGCGGGATCGAACACGCCACCACCAGCCCGGCGCGCATCCCGAGGCTGACGAAGCTCACCACCAGGACGATGATCACCGCTTCGAACAGGGCGCTGGTGAAACCGCCCACCGCTTCCTGCACCACCTCGGCCTGATCCGACACTTTGTGCACGCCGATGCCGATCGGCAGGTCGGCGGTCAGCTCATTCATGCGCGCATGCAGGGCCTTGCCGAAGTCCTGGATATTGCCGCCCTTCTTCATGGCAATCGCCAGGCCGATGGCCGGCTGGCCATTGAAGCGGAACAGCGGTGTGGCAGGGTCGACGTAGCCGCGGCTGATATCGGCGATGTCGGCCAGGCGATAGAAGCGGTCATTGAGCCGCAGGTTGACCGTGGCCAGGTCCTTCTCTGAGGCGAACTGCCCGGAAGTGCGCACCGAAATCCGCTCCGGCCCGGCCTCGATCACCCCGGCCGGGGTCACCGCGTTCTGCGCTTGCAGGCTTTGCAGGACCTGGCGCTGGTCGATGCCCAGGGCCGCCAGCTTGCGGGTGGAGAAGTTCAGGTAGATGACTTCGTCCTGCTCACCGACCATCTCTACCTTGCCCAGGTTCGGCACTTCGCGGATCTCGGCGCGCACCTGTTCCACGTAGTCGCGCAGCTGGCGCATGCTCAGGCCGTCGGCGGTGAAGGCGTAGATCGAACCGAACACATCGCCGAACTCATCGTTGAAACCCGGCCCCTGCAAGCCCTGGGGAAAGTCGCCGCGAATGTCGTTGATCTTCTTGCGCACCTGGTACCAGATCTCCGGAATGTCCTTGCCGGCGGTGGTATCGCGCAGGTTGACGAACACCGTCGACTCGCCGGGGCGGGTGTAGCTTTTCACATAGTCCAGCGAATCCAGCTCTTCGAGTTTCTTCTCGATGCGGTCGGTGACCTGCTTCAGGGTTTCTTCCTGGGTCGCGCCGGGCCAGCGGGTCTGGATCACCATGGTCTTGATGGTGAAGGACGGGTCTTCCTCACGCCCCAGGTTCAGGTAGGAAAACACCCCCATCAGCAGCGCGACGAACATCAGGTACCAGACGAAGGACTGATGCCTGATCGCCCATTCGGAGAGGTTGAAGCTTGCTTTGCTGGCAGGCGTCATTGCGCGCGATCCTCGTCGATTTTGACTTTCTGCCCCGGCTTGAGGCTGTTGACCCCGGCACTGACCACCCGCTCACCGGGCTTGACGCCCTGGCCGATCAGCGCCGAATCGCCGTCGCGGCTGAGCACCTTGATTGCACGCGGGGCGACGGTCTGGCTCTGCGGATCGATGACCCAGATCCGGGTCTGGCCATCCACCTCTTGCAGGGCGCTCAGGGGCAACTCGGTGCGCGGTTCGATGGCCGAGCTCAGGGTCACGCTGATGGCGGTGCCCAGGCGGAAAGCCTCGGGGGTGTCCTTGAGGGTCAGGCGCGCGCGTCGGGTGCGGGTCGCGCTCTGGGCCTGAGGCTCGATCTCGCGCACCGTGGCGGTGGTGCTGATGCTCGGGTCCAGTTGCGCGGCGACCTTGAATTCCACGTCCGTCGGCAGTTGGTCCACCAGGGTCGCCGGCAGGTCGATCACCGCTTCCTTGATCTCCGGCCGGGCCAGGGTCACCACCTGCTGGCCGGCCGTCACCACCTGCCCGGCTTCGGCGTTCCAGGCAGTGACCACGCCCCCGTGATCACTGTGCAGCTGGCTGTAGTTGAGCTGATCCTGAGCCTGGCGCACCGCGGCCTTGGCCTGGTCCAGGGCGGCGCCAGTGGTCTTCAGGTCGGTCTGGGCGATGTCCAGTTGCGCCTGGGCGCCGACGCCACGGTCGAACAGTTCCTGCTGGCGTCGGGCATTGGCCTGGGCGTTGATCCATTGCGCCTCGACCTTGGCCAGGTCGCCCTGGGCGGCCCGCAGCTGGTTCTGCTGGTCGGTGGGATCGAGGGTCGCCAGCAGGTCACCGGGGCCGACTTCGGCGCCGACATCGACCGTGCGGTTGGCGATGCGCCCCGGCACCCGGAAGCCCAGGTTGGTTTCATAACGGGCCTGGATGTTGCCGGCAAAGCGCCCCAGGCTTTCCTCGGACTGCGCCACCACCCGGATCGACAGCACCGGACGCACCGGCGCAGGCGCCGCCTCTTCCTTGGAACAGCCCGATAGCAGGACGGCGGCGCACAACAATGGCAGCAGGCGCTTCATGGTTGCGCTCCCTGATCGTCGCCGCTGGCGGCAATCTCCACCCTCATCCCCGGATGCAACAACTGCCCACCCGCCACCACCACCTTATCGCCGCCCTTGAGGCCATCACTGATGATCACCTTGCCGGTCAGGTAACGCCCGACCTTGACGTTGTGCAGCACCGTCTTGCCGTCTTCGCCCACCAGCCACACCGCCGGTTCGCTGAGATTCTTGGTCAACGCCGACCAGGGCAGCACCACGCTGGCCTTGCCCTTGGCCCGGGCAGTGGCACTGACCACCGAGCCCAGGTCCATGCCCGCCGGCAGTGCATCGAGCACCACCTTGACCTGCACCGTGCCGCTCTGGGCCGAGACCACCGGGGTCACTTCGCGAACCTTGCCGGTGGTGGTGACCGCGGGGTTGTCCAGCAGGCTGATGTGGATGGTTGCCTGGCCCGACGGCTGCATCAACAGCGACTCGTAGACGTTGAACACCGCGTCGCGCTCCCCGTCCCGAGCCAGGCTGAAGATCGGCATGGTGGCCTGCACCACCTGGCCGACTTCGGCCTGGCGCGCGGTGATCACCCCCGGCGCCTCGGCCACCAGTTCGGTGTAGCCCAGCTGTTCGCGGGCATTGGCCAGTTGCGCCTGGGCCGCGCTCAAGGCGCTCTGGCTGCTGCGCAGGGCGGCCTGGGCCGAGTCGTATTCGCTCTGGCTGGTGTAGCCCTTGGGCAAGAGTTTCTGCTGGCGGACAAAGGCCGCGCTGGCCTGCTTGACCCGGGCCTGCTCGGCGAACACCGAGGCGGCGGCGGAGTCGACCTGGGTCTGCAAGTCCTTCGGGTCGAGCCTGGCCAGTACCTGCTGCGCGCTGACCCGGTCGCCGACATCCACCAGACGCTGGATGATCTTGCCGCCGACGCGGAACGACAGCTCGGTCTGCACCCGGGCCTGGATGTCGCCGGTGAGGGTTACCGAAGGCGCGAAATCGCTGCGCTGCACCGACTGGATTCGCACCCGCGGGCGCTCCTTCTCGGTCGGCTTTTCCGCCCCGCAGCCACCGAGCAGAGCCAGCAGGCTCAGCCCCACTATCCACCTCGATTTGAGACCGGCCATGCAGGCTCCTTGTGCTTGTTCGTCGCGTCAGTGACGTTACGACTGTGAGCGTAGAACAGGGTTCAACCCTTGCACGCGGCTCTTGTGAAGCAGGCCCAGAAGACGAAGGCGCGGCCTCCTGCGCGACCCGGAGCGCAGCTGTTGCCAGAGCCTTTGGCACGCTCTGACCAGGCAAGCGCAACAGCGGTTTCGAGGGCGGCGGGGAGCAAGCCGCCTCCCGACAAATCAGGCACACTGCGCGCCACGCAACAGGAGACTCGACATGCTCAAGACCCTGGCGGTGGCCAATTACCGCTCCATCAACACACTGGTGATGCCCTTAGGCAGACTGAACCTGATCACCGGCGCCAACGGCAGCGGCAAGTCCAACCTGTACCGCGCCCTGCGCCTGCTGGCGGAGACGGCCCAGGGCGGGGTGGTCAATGCCCTGGCCAAGGAAGGCGGATTGGATTCGACCTTCTGGGCCGGGCCGGAACAGATCAGCCGGCGCATGCGCCAGGGCGAGGTGCCGATCCAGGGCGGGCCGCGCAAGGCCGCCAGACGCCTGCAACTGGGCTTTGCCGGTGAAGACTTCGGGTACGCGATCAGCCTGGGGCTGCCGGATTCCAGCGGTCATTTCATGTTGCCCGGGCACAGCTTGCCGATTGCCTCGCGCTTCACCCTCGACCCGTGGATCAAGCGCGAGAGCATCTGGGGCGGGCCCCTGTATCGCACGGCCAGTGCCCTGGTGGACCGCCAGGGCCCGATGATACGAGCCCGCGCGGGCCGCCAGTGGGAAGTGCTGGCGCAGCATACGAGCAGCGGCGACAGCCTGTTCGACCGGGTGGGCAACCTGAGCTCATCGCCCGAGGTTCTGCATCTGCGCGAGCAGATCCGTGGCTGGCGTTTTTATGACCACTTGCGCACCGACAGCCAGGCTCCCGCGCGCCGACCACAACTGGGCACCCGCACCCCGGTGCTGCACCACGATGGCCGGGACCTGGCCGCCGCGTTGCAGACCATTATCGAGGTGGGCGATCAGCAGGCATTGCACGAGAGCATCAGCGACGCCTTCCCGGATTCGCGGCTGGAGATCGATGCCGTTCCGGGGGGCTTGTTCGGCGTGCAACTGCACCAGGAAGGCTTGTTGCGGCCGCTATCGGCAGCGGAACTGTCGGACGGCACCTTGCGCTACCTGCTGCTGGTAGCGGCCCTGCTGACCCCGCGTCCGCCGAGCCTGATGGTGCTCAACGAACCGGAAACCAGCCTGCACCCGGACCTGCTGCCGGCGTTGGCGCGCCTGATCATTCGCGCCTCGCAGCAGTGCCAGGTGTGGGTGGTGTCCCACGCCCGGCGCCTGATCGCGGCCCTGCAGGAAGACCCCGAATGCAACTGCATCGTGCTGGAGAAAGAGCTGGGCCAGACCGGCATCGTCGGCCAGCGCCCGCTGGACGAACCGGCATGGTACTGGCCGGACTGAAAATCGCGCCTCCCAGACCCTGTAGCCGCCAGCGGTACGTCTCAACCCTGCCATTTGCCGCCTTCGACAATCACGCTCTCAGGCTTGGTGTCGTCGCTCAGTTCCTTGCGCACGTACTGGTCATACAGCTTGAGCAGGTATTTCTCTTCGCCCAGCTTGGCCAGTTCGGCATTCACCCAATCGCGCAGTTCGAGGTTGCCCTTCTTCACCGCCGGGGCAATCGGCGCCTGTTCGCCCAAAGTCTGCGGCAGCACGCGGTAGCCAGGGTTCTGCTTGGACCAGCTGAACAGGATCAGGTTGTCCTGGGCATAGGCATCGCCGCGACCATTGGCCAGGGCTTGCAGGGATTCGGTGTTCTTCTCGAACTTGAGCAGTTTCCAGTCCGGGTGATTCTGGGTCAGCCACAGGTCGGCGGTGGTGCCGGTGGTGACGATGGTGGTGCGGGTCGCCAGGTCATCCAGGCTCTTCACCGCGCTGCCCTCGGGCACCAGGGCCTGCACCGCCACCTTGAGGTTGGGGTTGGTGAACTCCACCGCCTGCTTGCGCTCCGGGGTCACGGTCATGTTGGCCAGGATCAGGTCGACCTTGTCGCTCTGCAGGAAGGGAATGCGGCTGGCCGGTTCCACGGCGACGAACTCCACCTTGTTCTCGTCCCCCAGCAGGTCCTTGGCGAACTGGCGGCCGATGTCGGTATCGAAGCCCACGTAGCGCCCGGTTTCATCGACGAAACCGAACGGCGGCTTGTCGGTGAACACGCCGACGATCAGCTTGTCCCGGGCCTTGATCTTGTCCAGGTAACCGGCCGCCGGCGCGGCGCTGGCAGCGCTGGCCGCCGGCTTGGGCGCATCATTGGATTTATCGCAGCCGGCCAGCAGGGCCAGACCGAAAAGCGGCAGTAACAACAGCGAAGACTTGGCAGTTTTCATAAGAGCTCCGGTTCCTTTTTAGGGGCTTTCTTGGGCAGTGCTTCAACGAAGGAGAACTTCTCCAGGAACTGCTGCGCGCGTGCGCTCTGCGGGTTCGTGAAGAAAGCCTCGGGGGTGTTCTGTTCCACGATGCGCCCGCCATCCATGAACACGATGCGGTCGGCCACGGCCCGGGCGAAGGCCATTTCGTGGGTGACGATCAACAGGGTCATGCCGTCCCGGGCCAGGCCCTGGATCACTTGCAACACCTCCTTGACCATTTCCGGATCAAGGGCCGCGGTGACCTCGTCGAACAGCATCACCTGGGGGTTCATGCACAGCGAGCGGACGATGGCGATGCGTTGCTGCTGGCCACCGGACAGCTGCCGGGGAAAGGCCTCGCGCTTGTCCAGAAGGCCTACCCGCTCCAGCAGCGCTTCGGCCTGGGCCCGGGCTTCGCGGGGCTCGCGCTGTTGCACCTTGAGCGGCCCCAGGAGGATGTTGTCCAGCACGTTCATGTGCGGGAACAGGTGGTAGCTCTGGAACACCATGCCGATCTGCTGGCGCACCTGGCGCCAGTCGGTGGCGGGGCCGAGCAGCTCGCGCCCGGCAAAACGCAGGTGCCCGCTGTGGGCCGTTTCCAGGCCGTTGAGGCAGCGCAGCAAGGTGCTCTTGCCGCAGCCGCTGGGGCCGAGGATGACGATCACCTCCCCCGCCGCCACGCAGAGGTCGACCTCCTTGAGCACCTGCTGCGGGCCGAAGAACTTGTTGAAACCCTGGAACTCGATCAATGCGCTCATGCTTGCGTCCAGCGCCGCTCCAGCACGCGGGAGGCGGCCGACAGCGGGTAGCAGATAAAGAAGAAAAACAGGAACAGCACGCCGTAGATCAGCACCGATTCATAGGTGCGCTCGATGATCTGCTGGCCGACCTTGATCACATCCACCACGCCGATCAGCACCGCCAGGGAGCTGGTCTTGATGATCCGCGTGTAGACGTTGATGGTCGGTGGCGTCATGCGTTTCAGCGCCTGGGGCAGCAACACGTAGCCGTACAGTTGGGCCCCGGACAGACCGATGGACAGGCCGGCTTCACGCTGGCCCCGAGGCAGCGACTGCAACGCGCCGCGCACCACCTCGCCAACCTCGCTGGCGCCCCACAGCGACAGCACCAGCACCGCGCAGGTGAAGCTGGGAATGCTCAGGCCGAAGAAGATCGGAAAGCCGAAGAACAACAGGTACAGCCAGACCAGCACCGGAATCGCCCGGAACAGCTCCAGGTAGATCCGCAGCGGCACGTCCAGCACCTTGCGTTGCAGGCTGCGCAACACGCCGTAGAGCACCCCGCCCAAGGTGCTGAAGGCAATGCTCAACAGGGAAATCGACAAGGTCTGCGCGGCGCCCCGGGCCAGTTGCGGCAGGGACACCAGCAACAGCTCAAGACCCGAACTGGCCATGTTGCAACCTCCTTTCCAGACGGCTGAGCAACAGCGACAGCGGCAAGAACAGCAGCACGCAGATCAGGGTCAGCACCGCGAGCATTTCATAGGTCTTGTAGTACAGGGCGATGTAGCTCTTGGTGGTGTAGAGAATCTCCGGCACCGCCACCGCCGAAACCACGGTGGTTTCCTTGAGCAGGAAAATGAAATTGGCGAACAGCGACGGCAGGCTGAGGATCCCGGCCTGAGGCAGGATCACGTAGCGCAGCAGTTGCCACTGCGACAGGCCGATGGAGCGGCCCGATTCCAGCTGCGCCTGGGGCACGGCTTCGACCCCGGCGCGCAGCACTTCGGTGAGGTAGGCACCGCCAAGGAAGGTCATGGTGATGATCGCCGCGGCGAAACCGGAAACCTTGATGCCCAGGGCCGGCAAGGCGAAATAGACGAAGAACAGCTGGATCAGCAGCGGTGTGTTGCGCGCCAGCTCCACGTACAGGCCAATCAGCCGCCGCAGGTAAGGGGTGCGAAACACCAGGATGGTGGCGTTGATCAGGGCTACCAGCAAGGAAGTGCCGATGGCGATCAGGCCGACCTGCAGGGTCACCCCCACGGCTTTGAGAAAGGCCGGCAGGGTGCTGAGGATAAAAGCGTAATCGAGGGTCATTGAAAGTCCTGGACGCCGCTGGGGTACAGCGGCGGTGGTGCAGTCCGTGGGGCAGTGGGTAACCGCCCGGCTGCCGCGACTTTATAGCTATAAAAAGCAGAATTTAAATACCGTTACGGCATATTGATATCACTCAAAAACCTAACCCGCGGATTTGCCGGGCTGGCGCCGAGCAACTACCTTTTCTGCCCTTGAGCCTGACCAGGACAATCACCATGGCCGACGCGAAGACCCCGCAACCGCTGGATCCCCATGAGCTGGTGAAATGGCTGACGGCCTTGCGCCGGGCCCTCCAAGCCACCGCCAAAAGCGCTCCACTGTAGGGACTGGCAAGCGGAACGCCGCCCGGCCGGCTCCTGCCGCTTGCGCGGGCGCAATAAAAAACGCCGACGCTGTGCTAGCCGTCGGCGTTCAAACCTTGAAGGGGTTTATCGGGTCAGTAGCCTAGTTCATCAGAACGCTGGCAATACCGCGCCGTTGTACTTCTTCTCGATGAAGGCTTTCACCTCGGGGCTGGTCAGGGCCTTGGCCAGCTTCTGGATCGCCGCGCTGTCCTTGTTGTCCGGACGCGCCACCAGGTAGTTCACATAAGGCGAATCGGCACCTTCGATCACCAGCGCATCCTTGGCCGGGTTCAGGCCGGCTTCCAGGGCGTAGTTGGTGTTGATCATGTCCAGGTCAACCTGATCCAGGACCCGCGGCAGCATGGCCGACTCCAGTTCCTTGAACTTGAAGTTGTGCGGGTTCTTGGCGATGTCCTTGGGCGTGGACACGGCGTTCTTCGGATCCTTGAGCTCGATCAGCCCGGCCTTCTGCAGCAGGATCAGGGCCCGGCCGCTGTTGCTGCCTTCGTTGGGGATGGCGATGGTGGCGCCGTCTTTCAGCTCGGCCAGGGACTTGACCTTCTTCGAGTAGCCGCCGAAGGGTTCGACGTGCACACCGATCACGGTTTCCAGGTGCGTGCCCTTGCCTTCGTTGAAGTTATTCAGGTACGGCAGGGTCTGGAAGTAGTTGGCGTCCAGACGCTTCTGATCGACCTGCACGTTGGGTTGTACGTAGTCGGTGAAGACCTTGATTTCCAGGTCCACGCCTTCCTTGGCCAGGGTGGGCTTGATCAGCTCGAGAATCTCGGCGTGGGGCACCGGAGTCGCGGCGACCACCAGCTTCTCGGCGGCCTGGGCAATACCGGCGCTCAGGGCTGCCGCCAGTGCGGTGAACAACAGAACTTTTTTCATGCAAGGTCCTTAGGGGTCGGAATCGCCGACGGCTTCAAATAGGGAACTGATTGAGGTGCCAGTGATGTGCCACTGCTGGCGTGAAGCGGACAATACCGAGATTTTTTATTCCCTAAAAATATCTTTTATTCACGTTCATATTCCATTTTGTTCATACAGCAACCCAAGGCTCTGGCCTGCGACCTCCCGTCTGCCGGGCCAACCTGCGTAGGAGCCGGCTTGCCAGCGAACAGGCCCTCAGCCTTGCATCGCTCTGGCGCACGCCTTCGCTGGCAAGCCAGTGCCTACGATGGCCGGGGTTTCAGGTCAGGGCGGTGCGTTGCAACAACTGTTGCAACGCCTGGCGCTCGGCGGCGGACCCGCTGTCGCCGATCTGCCGCAGCAGTTGCTCGATCTGCTCCAGGGGCGAAGGCGCCGACGGCAGGTTGAGGTGCTCCGGCAGGATCTCTTCGCCACTACTGACCAGCAGCGCAAAGTGAATGACGTTCTCCAGCTCGCGGGTATTGCCCGGCCAGCTATGGCGCTCCAGGGCCTGCTGCGCGGCTTCGCTGATCAGCGGCACCGACAGGTCCAGGCGCTGGCTGTAAATGCCCAGGAAGTACTCGGCCAGGGACTCGATGTCCCCCACTCGCTCGCGCAGCGCCGGCAATTCCAGCTGGCCCTCGCTGAGGTAGCGATACAGGCGCTCATGGAACTTGCCCGCCGCCACCGCCTGGGCCAGGTCGATGCTGGTGGCCGCCACCAGGCGCACGTCCACCGGGCTCGGCTGCTGGGCGCCGACCCGGGTCACTTCGTGGTTCTCCAGGGCCGCCAGCAGCTTGGTCTGGATCGGCAACGGCAGATCGCCGATCTCGTCCAGGTACAGGGTCCCGCCATTGGCCGAGCCGAACCAGCCGGCGCGGCTGCTGGCCGAGCCACTGAAGCTGCCGGCGGCATAGCCGAACAGTTCGGCGTCGGCGTAGGTCGGGCTGATGGCGCCGCAGTTGACCGAGACGAACAGGCCACTGCGATCGCTGGCGCGGTGAATATGCCGGGCCAGCAGTTCCTTGCCGGTGCCGGTTTCGCCACGGATCAGCACCGACACCGCGCGCGGCGCCAGTTGCTCCAGTTCTTCACGCAGTTGCCGCGAACGCGGGTCGACGAACACCAGCGCCTTGGCGCGGATGCTCAGGGGGCTTTTTTCCGCATCGGGAAAGGTCAGCAACGGCTGGCCGAAAGGGGTGTGAGGACTCATGGCAGACTCCCGCCCCAGGCCGCCTGGGGACGGGGGCGCTTAAACAGGAAAAGGACGATCAGGCACGACGCCGCGCGTGTTGCTCCATGCGGTTCTGCAGACGGTAGAGATAGGCGAAGCCCTGCTCCCAGCGCTGGTGGCCGGACTTGACGTTGATATGCCCGGCACCGGCCAGGATCCCGGCCTCGGCGCCCCAGTCGCGGGCCAGCTGCAGAGCCCGCGGGGCACTCACGGCGCTGTCGTTGTCCGAGCCGACCACCTGGCTGGGGAACGGCAGCAGGTCCCGAGGGATGGGCGCGAAATTGCGCAGGGCCGGGGCACAGGCCGGGCGCTCGACGTCCGCCGGAGCCACCAGCAGCGCGCCACGCACCTGACGCAGGGCGGCCAGAGGCGCCCGCGCTGCCCAATGGGCCACGGTGATGCAGCCCAGGCTGTGGGCAATCAGGATTACCGGGGTGTCGTCGGCGGCGATGGCTTCGGCCAGGGCCGCCACCCAGTCCTCGCGGCGCGGCGTCAGCCAATCGGCCTGCTCCACCCGCGCACTGTTGGGCAGGCTGTTCTGCCAATGGGTTTGCCAATGATCTTCTGGCGATCCTTGCCAGCCCGGCACAATCAAGTAGCGAATGGATTCGTTGCGCATGGGGAACTCTCCTGCTGCGTGTCTGTTCCCGAACGAGTATAGGGAGGGGATTTATATTCGTTAAGGAATAAGAAGCTATTTATTAATACCTTAAACGAATATAAAACATCCCCTGCCCTCCGTAGGAGCCGGCTTGCCGGCGAAGAGGCCATCAGCTCTTGCGCAACCTTGAGGACGCCTTCGCTGGCAAGCCAGCTCCTACAGTTGGCGCGATTGCGGGGGTGTTCTCGCCGGCGAAGGGGGCTCTGCGGGGGCTTTTTCGTCAGGCAAAAAAAAGGCCGCACCCTGCCAAGGAGACGGCCTGAAAAGTCGTGGCTTTGTTGCTCGGTGTCAGCGTGCGGTAATCACCGAAAGCTTGGTGATGCCCGCACGCTCGATGGACGCCATGGCACGGGCCACTTCGCCGTAGTTGACGCCATCGTCGGCCTGCAGCTGGACCCGCACTTGCGGGTCCTTGGCCTTGGCCGCTTGCAAGTTGGTTTCCAGCAGGTCCGGCTGGATCTGGTCCTTGTTGATAAAGAGTTTGCCGGTGCCGTCGATGCTCACCACCAGCGGGTCCTTCTGCTCCACCGGGGCCACGGCCTCGGTCTTGGGCAGGTTGATCGGAATGGCGTTGGTCAGCAGCGGCGCGGTGACGATGAACACCACCAGCAGCACCAGCATCACGTCCACCAACGGGGTGACGTTGATCTCGCTCAGCACTTCATCGCTGTCTTGGGTGGAGAAGGCCATGTCAGGAGGCCTCCTTGACTTTCTGCTGGCCGCCCTGGGCCGCCACCTTGTGCGCGCTCGGGTGGATCAGCACGCGAAACGAGCTCTTCTGCGCCAGGCTGTAGAAGTCGTGGGCGAAGTCGTCGAGGTCCGCGGCGGTGAGCTTCAGGCGCCGCAGGAAGTAGTTGTAGACCAGCACCGCCGGCACCGCGACGGCGATCCCCACGCCGGTGGCCACCAGCGCCGCGCCGATCGGGCCGGCCACGGTTTCCAGGCTCGCCGAGCCGGCGGCGCTGATGCCTTTCAGGGCTTCCATGATCCCCCACACGGTGCCGAACAGGCCGATGAAGGGCGAGGTGCTGCCGATACTGGCGACCACCGCCAGGCCGGTTTCCAGGGAGCGGCGTTCCCGCACGATCTGCTGGCGCAAGGCGCGTTCGAGGCGGTCCTGATGATTGATCGCCTGGCTCAGGTCCGCCGCATGCGGCGCGTCGCCGACCTGGATCGCCGCATAGCCGGCCTGGGCCACCCGGGCCGCCGCGCCGGGCGCGGTTTCACTCAGGGCGGCGGCGGAGTCGAGGCTGGAAGCGGCCCAGAATTGATTGTGAAACTTGCGATCCTGGGACTTGAGGCGGGCGAACTGCACGCCCTTGACCAAAGCCAGGCCCCAAGTGGCGACGGAGAAGACCACCAACAGCCAGATCACCGCGCTTTCGATGGATTCCAGTGGAGATGCCAGTAACGTCATGATGTGTTCCCTCTGTGTAAGCGTTTAGCGCGCGTTATTTGATCGGCCTTGCGGCTCAATGAATCTTGAAGTCGATGGGTACGCTGACCCAGCCGTCCTGGGCCACGTCACCCTGCTTGGCGGGGACGAAGCTCCAGCGCTTGACCGCGGCCAGGGCCGCATCGTCGAGTTGCTGGCGACCGCTGCTCTTCTGGATCTGGATCTCCCCCGGCTTGCCGCTGGCCAGCACGTGCACCCGCAGCAGCACCGTGCCTTCCCAGCCCCGGCGCTGGGCCAGTGACGGGTATTCCGGTGCCGGGTTCTTCAGGTACGCGGCGCTGGCCGAAGCCGGGGTCACGGGGGCCGGTGGCGCGGGCGCTGCCGGGGCGGCTACTGGCGCTGCAGGTTGCGGCGCCGCCGGCGTCTGCTGCACCGGCTTGGGCGCGGGTTTCGGCTCGGGCTTGGGCACCGGTTTGGGCTTGGGTTTGGGCACCGGCTTGGGCGGTGGCGGCTTGACCGCCAGCTCGTCCTCCACCGGAGGCGGCGGCTCCACCACGGGCTGTACCGGCACAGGCGGAGGCGGAGGCGGCTCCACCACGGGCGGCGCCGGGTGGGAGAATTCGATGGTCATGGGCGGAATCTCCGGCGGCACGATGGGCAGCACCGGGGTCGGCTTCTGGCTCAACCAGTAGATCACTGCACCGTGCAATACCAGGGCCGCAACGCCCAGGAGGATCGCCTCACGACGACGCAATACTCCCTTGGGCGTGCGTTGCAGACGCAATTGGCCCAGCGGCGAGCGGTGAGGCCGGCCGAGGTCGACCAACTCGCCGCTCGGTGCCTGGCGCCACAGCACCTCGTGTGCACTGGCGGCGGTCTGGACATTGCCCATGGATTCACTCCCTACGATCTTTTTGAAAAGCCCGGCACCGGCGTTTGAACAACCCCCACACAACGGTGCCGCGGGCTCAATGATCGGCGCCCCGCGCTTATCTCTTAAAGTAATCTTTCAAGTTATATATAGATCGAAAGGGAATATTTGATTGACCGGAAATACCCCAGCCCCCGTGATTCAAGGGCTGCAGCCAAGAGGGGAAAACGCCATGCCTTGCAGGCATCGAAAATATTCCCGCAAAGCATCGAAACAGAGCGGTCAGTACAGAAAAACAAGCGGCTCCAAGCGCACTCGCCGCGGACTTCAATAGCCACACACGTGGGCAATAACCGATTTGCCAGCCATCGCCCGCCACCGGCGCTCTTCAAGCCATGACCGAAACAAAAGCACTTATAACTTCCCGGTGTTTTCAACTTGCGGCTTGACGCTGGCCACTGCCCTCAACTGCTCTTGTAATGCCTTGCCGGCCCGACTCAGGCCACTGCCGGCGTACAGCGCCAGGCGCACGCCCTGGATATCCGGCAGGCCGCTGGCGGCGTCGAGCAGCCGATGGCCCTTGCCCAGCACCCGCACCGGCAACAGGCTGATGCCCAGACCCGCCGCCACCGCCGAGCAGACACTGGCCAGGCTGGCGCTGGAATAGGCGATGCGCCACGGCCAGCCGCCGACCTCCAGGTGGTGAAGCATTTCCTGGCGATACAACCCGCCCACCGGAAAAGCCACCAGCGGCAGCGGATCGCGGCCCAAGGCCGGCTGGTGCAAGCTGTCGACCCAGCACAAAGGCTCGGGCCAGGACTCCAGGCAGTCGTCGCTGTGGCCCATCTGCTTGACCAGCAACAGATCGAATTCGCCACGGCGGAACTGGCGCAGCAGCTCCGGCCCCAGGCCGCAGGTGACCTCCAGGCGCACCGCCGGGTAGTCCAGGCCAAAGCGCGAAAGCATCGGCATCAGGCGCTCGGCGGCGAAGTCTTCCGGCACACCCAGGCGCAGCACCTCCTCGCCGCGCTGGTTGAGCAGCACATCACAGGCTTCTTCATGCAGCGCCAGGATGCGCCGGGCATAAGCCAGCAGGCGCTCGCCCTCCACCGTGGCCACCACCCGGCGCTGGTCGCGATCGAGCAACTGACAGCCCAGGCTCTCTTCCAGGCGCCGCACCTGCTGACTCACGGTGGACTGGGTCAGGTGCAGGCGCTCGGCGGCGCGGGTGAAGTTCTGGCTGTCGGCCACCGCGACAAAACTGCGAAGCAACACGGGGTCCAGCATGTTCACTCACCATCCTCAATGCCACTGATTGGCATGGTTATATTTAATTTCAGAATACCAAGGCCGCTCACCATACTGCCCCTCCAGCAACCGGAACCAGCGCTTCTGACGCAACTTCAGTGCGTGCTCCTGCCTCCTCTTCCACGGAAACCTTGATGAACGACGATCAACACTACCTGCAACGGGCCGTTGAACTGGCCCGGCGCAACGTCGAACAGGGCGGGCGCCCGTTCGGCGCGCTGCTGGTGCGTAACGGCCGAGTACTGGCCGAAGCGGTGAATGAAATCCACCTCAGCCAGGACCCCACCGCCCACGCTGAAATGCTCGCCATCCGCACGGCCAGCCAGCAGCTGGGCCCGCGTCTGGACGACTGCGTGATCTATGCCAGCGGCCAGCCTTGCCCCATGTGCCTGGCCGCCATGTACCTGTGCGGCGTGTCCCGCGCGGTGTTCGCCGCCAGCAATGAACAGGCGCAGCCGTTCGGCCTGTCTACCGCGGCCATCTACCAACAGCTGAGCAAACCGCTGGAAGCCCAGCACCTGCCGCTGCTGCACCTGCCCCAGGCGGCGATGATCGCCCTTTACCAGGATTGGCAGCAGCGCCATGCCGCGAACTGAATCCACCTTCCAGCGCTGGGCCGGCTGGGTGCTGCTGGTGTGCCTGGGCCTGAACCTGCGACCGATCCTCAGCTCGGTCAGCCCGCTGCTCAACGAGATTCGCGGCGCCACCGGCCTGAGTTTCCAGGGCAGCGCCTGGCTCACCAGCCTGCCGGTGATCTGCATGGGCCTGGTGGCCTTGCTCGGGGTACGGATCGAAGCCCGCCTCGGCGAACGCCACGGTGTGTCCCTGGGTTTGCTGCTGGTACTGCTGGCCTGCGGGGTGCGGCTGTGCTTCGGCCAAGCCACGGCCTTGCTCGCCACCGCGCTGCTAGGCGGTGCCGGCGTGGCCCTGATCCAGGCACTGGTGCCGGCCCTGATCAAGCGTCAGTTCCAGCAGCGCGTGGCCCTGGCCATGGGCGTCTACTCGGCCTCGCTGATGGGCGGTGGCGGTCTCGCCGCCCTGCTCAGCCCCCACGTGGCCAGCCACTTCGCCGACTGGCAAATCGGGCTGGGCGTCTGGCTGCTGCCGGCCCTGGCGGCGCTGCTGCTGTGGCTGTGTCTGCCTCTGGGTGCCGGCCGCCGTACAAGCACTCCGACGCCCATGGCCGGGCTCTGGAGCAACCGCCGCGCCTGGCTGCTGGCGCTGTATTTTGGCCTGGTGAACTGCGGCTACATGAGCATGGTGGCCTGGCTGCCGGCCTACTACCTGCAGCTGGGCTGGAGCGCCACCCAGAGCGGCTCGCTGCTGGCCTTCATGACGATTTTCCAAGTCACCGCCGCCCTGCTGATGCCCGCCCTGGCCCAGCGCAGCAGCGACCGCCGCCCACTGCTGGGCATCAGCCTTGCGGCCCAGGCCGTGGGGTTTCTCGGGCTGGTGCTGTGGCCTTTACAGAGCCCGCACCTGTGGGTGGCGCTGATCGGCTTCGGCCTCGGAGCGTGCTTTGCCCTGAGCCTGATCCTGACCCTGGATCATCACCGCGATCCCCGGGAAGCCGGGCAACTGGCGGCCTTTGTCCAGGGCGTGGGCTTTCTGATCAATGCCATCTCACCGTGGTTGAGCGGCTGGCTGCGGCAAGTGACCGGCAGTTTTGTCAGCGCCTGGTGGGTGCTGATCGTCGGTGTCCTGGCGATGCTGCTGTTGACGCGAATCTTCAGCCCGGCCAGCTATCAGGGCCGGGCGCAGCTCGACACAGCACCACAACCGACCTGACAGCGCGCCTCAAACCAACCGCCTGCCGACATTGCAGGCGGCTTTCTTTGTGTCCCAACGGAGCCACTGGTCTTTTCAACCGGCTAAGATCGGCCGCCAACGAGCCCCCACTCAGCACAGGACAATGGAGAAACCATGGACGCTAAAACGATCAGCCGCTGGGTAAGCAGCCTCGGGCTCAGCCATGAAGCACTGATCGCCCGGGGAGAGCGCATCGAGCGCCCGATGGGCAAGCTCTACGACGAATTCGAATGGCTGACCGTGGTCGTCGAGCCCGGCCTGATGCTGGACTTCTGGGAAGACAGCCTGGCCCTGGAAAAGGTGCTGATCGAACTCATGCCCCTTGAACAGGGGCGCTCGTTCTACAGCGGCGAACTGCCCGCCCCGTTCTCACGCAGCATGACCCACGCCGACATTCGCGAGCTGCTGGGCACGCCCCTGCGCTCGGGGGAACGTAGGCCATCAGCAGATGGGCAATACATGCTCAACGCTTGGGAGAGCTACCGCCTGCCGGAGCATCTCCACCCGAGCGCGCGGGTGGGTTTCGTCTATAGCGTCGACCTGACAATCAAAGTCCTGTCATTCGACTTGCTCGAGCCGCAGCGCGACTGATTCGCGCGACACCGCGTGGCTCTTGGAGACTTGCGGCGATCCGGTAGGCATTAGAGGCTCGGCGTGAGATCGCCAAGCAAGGCCCTGCGGTCCTTTTCGCAGCCTCGCAGGCTCGGCAGCGGCTACAGGGAACGTGGAGGACGCCAGAAATAGGCCGGCCGGCAGGCCGCCGTCAGCTGTTGATCTTGCTCTGGCTTTTGATCTGCCTGCCCCCTTAGACACGATGGCCGAACGCAGGCATTGAGCCGTGGGTAACCCGGCAGGACGCCGGGTTAGCCGCCCCAGACCATGGATGGCCTGTGGCGGCGGCCCACGGATCAATGCCGGAGGGAGGGCATGCCGAGCCTAGGCGAGGCACCGAGTGGAGGGGCAGGAGCGTTTTGCTTACTTTTGCGCTTTTCAAAAGTGAGTCGCTGTAAGAGCGAAACCGCCAGCCGCCGCACCCGCAGCAACGGATATGTACACCAACAAGATCGCAACCTCAGGTTCTACGGCCGCTACGCGCCCGAGCGGGAGCAAGCTCCCTCGCCACAACATCATTCCAGGCGACTAGACGAGAACAATCCCAGAGAAATAAATTATTGTAATTCGATAATTTTTTATCAATAATCAGCCACCTCCCCCGTTTTGCAAGGAATAACGCATGCACTCCCCAATCAACGGCTCGGCCCAATACCGCTTGCGACGGGTCGGCCTGCTGGCCGCGATCCTGGCCTGGGTCATGGGTGTCGTCGAGGTCGGCGGCAATGCCGGAATGTGGATCTACAACAAGGACCAGATGCTCGGTGCCCTGCTCAGCGTATTCGCCGAACACTCGCCGCGCCTGCTGGAAGCCGATTTCAAGCTGTCGTCCGCAAGCTTCACCCTGCTAGTGATCCTCGACTTCCTGCCCCTGCTGCTGTCGAGCTTCGCCCTGTACCTGACCGGGGTGTTCTTCCTGCGGCTGTCGCGCGGCGAAACCTGGAGCGATCGCAACATCCGCATCCTCTGGCGCGTGGGCATGCTGTGGATCGTCGCCCCGGCCACTTTCCCGATGATGGAAACCCTGCAAGGCCTGGCCCTGTCCATCGACCTGCCGCCCGGCCAGCGCATTCTGCAGATCTCCGCGGGCTTCTCGTCCTACGCCGCTTACGAGGTGGTCAAAGGAATCTTGCTCTGCTCGTTTTCCATTATCATGCGCGACGCCAAAGTCCTCAGTGATGAGCACAGTCACTACATATAGAACAATGAGATGACCATTATCGTTCGGCTTGACGTTGTCATGGCTAAAAACAAGATTCGCTCCAAAGAGCTGGCCGCCATCCTGGGCATTACCGAGGCGAATCTGTCGTTGCTGAAAAATGGCAAGGTCAAGGGGATGAAAATCGAGACCCTGGACAAACTCTGCGCTGCACTCGACTGCCAACCCGGCGACCTGCTGGAGTATCAGGCCAGCGAGCCTGCGTAACCCCCCGCGTTTGTTCGAACCGAGTCTCGATCGTTAAAGCCTTATCCATTCCTCACGTTGCACATTGGCTTATTCATGACTCGCTACCTGCTCTGCCCGCTGCTTTTGCTCGCCTGTTTTTTGACCGGCTGCGCCAACAAACTGGAAGTGGCGATCGACGCCACCCCGGCCCAAGACTATTACTTCGACCCCAAGGCACCGGTGCTGGTAACCGTCGACGGCGCCAAGGATGCCCAGGGCCTCAAGGCCAGCTACTACCTGCGCGACATGGTCGCCGCCCTGCATGGCATGGGTTTTACCCAGGTGTATACCGAATCGTCGCTGCCGAAAAACCACCCGCCGTTTCGCATGAACATCGCCCTTGCCGTGGGCAGTAAAAAGACCAGCTACCGCTACACCGCCACCGACTACGGCCAGGTGCCCAGCAGCACCAAAACCACCTGCATACCCGGCAAGCACCAGCAGACGGTGTGCACCAGCACCCCGGTGATGTCCTACCGCGCCATCGGCTCCTCGGAGCGCACCGGCTACACCACCCTTTCGACCTTCAACATCAAGGCCAAGGACGAGCAGAGCCGGCGCACGGTGTTCCTGCTGCGGGCCTCGTCCTATAACGAGGACTGCCAGGACGCCAAGGTCGAGGATTTCCTGGTGCAGGAAAGCCTCGACAACCTGGACTTTCGCAACCGCGTGCAACGCAAATACAGCGTCACCCTGCCCGAAGGCCAGAGCTGCAACTAGCGCCTACCGCGCACCGGACGACACGCCTACAATCGCCCGCTCGCCCCCGCGCGCGGGCGCATGTCTTCAATCACAAGGCGCATGTCGAACATGACCACGGACTGGAATGCCTGGGAAATAGAACCCGGATCTGCAGTGGACCAACAGCTGATCGCCCAGGTGCAACAACGCCTCGGCGTCGAGTTCCCGGCGCTGTACCTGGAGCTGGTGCAATACGCCGAGGCCGCCACCCCGGGGATCGGCGGCTTCGCCTATGGCGGCGGCTACACCTGCATCAGCGAGTTCTTCGAGTTCGGCCTGAGCAACCAGCCCTGGACCCTGCTCTGGTACGCCAGCCCTGGCCGCGTGCCGGGGCTGCCCGCCGGTTGCCTGCCGATCGCCCGGGATGCCGGCGGCCTGCTGATCTGCCTGGACTTCAACAGCCCGCAGGTGGCGGTGGAAATCTTCGACCCCGAGAACGCCAGCCGCTACCCGGTGGCCGCCGACTTCAAGGCCTTCGTCGAGCGCTGGCAGCCATGAACACACCGCGCAAATGGATAGTCGTGCCCACCAGCAAGGACGCCATGCAACGCCTGGATCTGGACCAGTGCCTGCCGGGGGACCTGGAGGAACTGGCGCTGTCCGCGGAGCAGTGGACCGCCCTGTGCAGCAGCGACCTGTTACCGAGCCTGAACCACGCCCTGGGCACTCTGATCGACGACTACGAAGACGCTTCGATCCAGGGTCGGGCCGCCCTGGCCACGGCGCTGTCGATCCTCACCCAGACCGCGGCGGCGGAGGATGAACTTATCCACAAGCTCATCGCCCTGAATCGACTGGCCCTGGAACGGGACACCGGCCTGTTCTTCTACTTCTGAAGGCCTCCCCCAGAGCTGCTCCCGCACCTCATTTGTGGCGAGGGAGCTTGCTCCCGCTGGGCTGCCAGCCCAACCTGACCGCAGCCGCAGCACGGCCTCTAGCTCAAATCCCCGTGCTGGCACTGGCCTGTTTCAGCCCAGACTCCGGCACACTCACCGCGGTTTGCGAACGCGGCGTGCCCTCGGGCACCCAGTCGTAATTCACTGGCAAGGCGCGGTACACCCAGTTGCTGATGGCCTCGCTGCCGGGGGCCTTGCCCAGGTAGGGGCTGACGTATTCCCAGACGATTTCGCCACCGGCGGTGACCTGGAAGAAGCGCCCGTTCATGCCTTCGTCGATCAGCGTGTTGCCGTTGGGCAAACGCCGCGCGCTGCTGATGAACGAACTGTAGAAGGCCCAGCCCGGCTGCCGGGAACTGGCGGCGCTGTACTGCCAGACGATTTCATTCTTGATCGGGTCGATCTCCAGCACCCGGGAGCCGGCGATCAGCCCCAGAGGCACCGAGGGGTAACCGGCCGTGCCCTGGTTGTCGAACACCAGCAGGTGGCCGGCCCCCGGCAAGCCGGCGGGAATGATGTGGGCGTCATGCTGGCCGACGAACTGATCCACCGGACGCGGCACCTTGCCCGCGGTCTTGGGGTTGATCGGCGCCAGGTTCGGCCCCAGGCGCCAGACCACCTTGCCACTGTGCTTGTCGAGGATGGCGATGAAGTTGGCGTTGCGCGAATCGATCAGCAGGTTGTCCGGGGCGAAGCGTTGGTCACCGGCGTCGAACCAGTGGTTGGGGCCCACCACGCTGAGGTTGTTGATGTGCAGGTAGTCCGGGTTGTCGGTACCGTACACCAGCTTCAGTTGCGCCGGGGTAAAGCCGAACTCCCTGAGATGCTCGGAGGCCAGCCACTGCCATTTGACCTGGCCCTCGGGGCTGACTTCATAGATCGCATCGTCGATCACCTGGGGCACCTTGAACCCCGCCACCTTGTGCACCTTGTTGGCCAGCACCAGGGTGTTGCCGTTGCTCAGCCGGCGCTGGTCGTGGTGCTGCTGGGCGGCGCCACCCGGGGCCTGGTCGCCCCACTGCCAGAGCACCTTGCCATTCCAGTCCAGCTCACCGACGCTCTGGTTGCCCAGGCCGTTGCCGGCCGAGCCCAGGGGCCCGGGCTCCTTGTCCTTGAGCTGCAACAGCACCCGGCCACGCTCGCCGTTCACCAGTTGCGGGTCGATGATCGCCGAGGGAAAACCGGCTTGCGGCCAGTTCTTCACCTCGTTGCCGTTCATGTCGATCAGGTGGGTCTGTTTATCGGCGCCGCTGAAGATCACGTACTGGTTATAGGCCCTGGCCGGATCGTAGCGGGTCACTCCGGTGGGGTAGACGCTGGGGGCGGCCTGCACCGCCGAGGCCAGCAGGGCGGTGGACAACAGCAGGGGCAACGCGGTGGTGAGGCGCAACATGACAAGCACTCCTGTTCAAGTCGAAAGGCGCCGGCGAACCCGGCGCAAGGTGCGAAAAGCCGGGTATCAGAAGTCGTAGCGACCGGTCACGCCGAGGGTCCGCGGGGTGCCCAGCAGGCCTTCGTAACCGCCGTTGCCGGCGGTCCAGAGGGTGGTGTAGTAGGTCTTGTCGAAGGCGTTCTTCAGCCACAGCGAGACGTCCCACTGGCCCTGTTGGTAGTTGCCGCGCAGGCCGGTGGACAGGTTGACCACGGCGTAGCTGGGGATCTGCCCGTAAGCGGAATCCTCCACGGTGCCCACGGCCTTGGAACGGAAGGCGTAGCTGGCGGTGACGTACTCTTCCAGGCCGTTGTCCAGGTTCCACTTGTATTCGCCGTTGGCGTTGCCGATCCATTTCGAGGCGCCCACCACCTGGTGCCCGCTGAGGTCGCAGGAGGCCGGTGCACCGGGGCGCAGGCTGACTTCCGGTGGGCACGGCGCATCCTTGTAGGACAGGTAGCGCACGTCGTTGTAGGAACCGTTGAGGTTCAGGGTCAGGCCGCGAATCGGCACCAGGGTGCTTTCCACTTCCACCCCGCGCGAGCGCACCGAACCGGCGTTGGTCAGGTACTGCACGCGGTTGGCATTGTCGTAGGCGTTGGTCTGGTAGCCGTTGACCTGGGTCCAGAACAGGTTGGCGTTGAGTTGCAGACGGCGATCCCAGAGGGTGCTCTTGAACCCCAGCTCGGCGTTGTTGGCGCGCTCGGTGCCGATCAGCAGCGAGTCGGCCCCGGCGGTCGGCGCCGAGCCGACCGCCAGGTTGACCCCGCCGGACTTCTCGCCGTGGGACAAGGTGGCGTAGCCCAGCAGGTCATCGGTGAAGCGGTAGCTGAGGTTGAGCAGGCCCGAAGGGCTGGTGCTGTATTGGTTGAGGTCGCCGGAATCATAGGCCCCGGTGCGGCCGCGACGGGCGTTGGCGGCGGCACCGGCCACCGCTGCGCCGCCCAGCGGGGCGTTACGGCTGACCCAGGCGCTTTTTTCCTCGTAAGTGCCGCGCAGCCCGGCGGTGAAATCCAGGCGCTCGGTCAGGTGCCAGGTGCCCTGGGCGAACAGGGCGAAGCTGTTGGTCTGGATATGCCCGTTGCCGATGCTGGTGACGTTGCTCAGGGCCCCGGCCGGGGTGCCGTTCCAGATGTCCGCCTGGGGCCCGTAATAGGCGAAGGATTTGTTGTCCAGGTCGGAGCCGAAGTAGTAGGCGCCCAACACGTAGTCGAAGAAGCCACCGGTGGGCGAGGCCAGGCGAAATTCCTGCGACCACTGCTTGTCTTCCACCGACACCCCGGCGTTGTAGCTGGCCGGCACGTTGAGGCCGTCGTCGTTGCGCGGGGTGAAGTTCCACCAGCGGTAGGCGCTGACCGAGGTCAGGGTGAAATCGCTGGGCAGGGTCCAGTTGGCTTCCAGCGAAGTGCCGCCCTGGAACACCGTGACATGCTGGTCGTTGTCCAGGTTGACCTTGCGGTGCGAGCCGTTGACCAGGGTCGCCCCGGCCGCCGCCGCACGGGACTGGTAGACGTTGGTGCCGTTGATGGTCGGCCCGGTGCTGTACAGCACCCGGGTGCCGGCGCTGGAGTCCTCTTCGTTGTAGTCGCCGATCCAGCGCAGGTTGAAGCTTTCATTGGGCTTGTACAGCAGTTGCCCGCGAAAGCCCTGGCGCGATCCGCCGTTGAGGTCGTGGCCGTCGAACTCGTTCTTGATGTCGCCATCGCTGCGGGTGCGATAGGCCGAGAAACGCCCCGCCAGTTCATCGGTCAGCGGCCCGGAAATCGTGCCCTTGGTCTGGAAGTAGCCGTCCTCGCCGAGGGAGGTTTCGATGCTGCGCTCCGGGGTGAAGCTCGGCGCCCGGGTGCTGATGTTGATCACCCCGGCGGTGGTGTTCTTGCCGAACAGGGTGCCCTGGGGGCCGCGCAGCACTTCCAACTGCTCGATGTCCATCAGGTCGAACACCGCCATCCCCGGCCTGCCGAGGTAGACGTTGTCGAGGTACAGCCCGACGCTGCCTTCCAGGCCATCGCTGGCCGGGTTGTTGCCCAGGCCGCGGATCGACACGCTGGACTGGCGCGCATGCATGTAGGCGACGTTGACGCTGGGCACCAGTTGCTGCAGATCCTGAATGCGATACACCCGCTGGCTCTCCAGGGCCTGGCCGCCCACCACGCTCATGGGCGTGGGCACGTTCTGCGAGCTTTCCTCGCGGCGCCGCGCGGTCACGGTCACCGTCTGCAACTGGCCATCATCGGCCTTAACCTTGCTCGCGCTGCTCTTGGCCGGCGTGGTGTCCGGCGCCTGGGCGTCTTCGGCCCAGCTTGGCGTCCAGCTCGCGCTGCCGGCCAGCAACAGGGCCAGGGGCAGGCGCTTGAGCCGCCGGGGCGAGAGGGGTGAAGCGAGGGACAACGGACTCATGGGCGGCTCCTGGTCAGAAAATATACAGCCTCGTATATTCCTTAAAGTTATTTATTTATGTTTTTACAAAGATTTACTGCATAAGAGATTGCCTTTATAAGGAGTCGACCTAATGCATAGCCAATGCATTTCCCCGATATTTTTTATGTGAAAAATGCATATCGACCTGCGCCAGCTCCGTCACTTCATTGCCCTCGCTGAACAGCGCAGCTTTGTTGCGGCCGCAGCGGCGGTGAACCTTTCGCAATCGGCCTTCAGCCGCAGCATCCAGGCCCTGGAACACAGCGTCGGTTGCCAACTGGTGGATCGCGGGCGCAAGGACCTGGCACCGACCAAGCAGGGCCAGCTATTGCTGGAGCACGCCCGCCGGCTGGTCAGCGGCGCCCAGCAGATGGCCAACGAGATCAGTCAGTTCAATGGCCTGGAGGCGGGGGAATTGCGCTTCGGCTGCGGCCCGGCGCCGGCCTCGGGATTGATCCCCCGGGCCATCGGCCGCTTCATCGGGCGCTACCCCAAGGCCCGGGTGCAGTTCCAGGTGGATGACTGGCAAAGCCTGAGCAAGCGCCTGCTCAGCGAAGAGTTCGAATTCTTCGTGGCCGACACCCGCCACTTCGAGGCCGACCCGGACTACCTGACTCACCGCCTGCGCCCGCGCAAATGGCATTTCTGCTGCCGCGCCGGGCATCCGCTGGCCCAGCGCGACAGCGTCAGCGCCAGCGAACTGATGAGCTACCCGCTGGCGGTGACCATCCGCCCGCCGAACCTGCGCAAGGTCATCGTCGACCTCTGCGGCAAGCCGGACTACACGCCCAATGTGGAATGCGAAAACAGCTACAGCCTGCTGGGGGTGGTGCTGCGCTCAGACGCCATCGGCATCGTCGGCTCCTACAGCGACGCCTTGCACAACGCCAAGGGCGAACTGGTGTGCCTGAAGATCGACGGCCTGGCCGACGACCTGGAAGAGCTCTACACCCGCTACGGCATCGTCAGCCGCGCCGGCTACCGCCTGTCGCCCCTGGCCGCGGCGATGATCGACGAGATCAAGGCCATAGACGAACAGGACGAGGACGTGTGCAGCCTGGACAAGCTCGCGGTCTGATGGGTTTCAGGACTGTCTTCGAAGGTGAAGAGCAGGGAAATTGCAGGCGTATGCTGATAAACACCAGCTGAAGGCAGCGTGAGAAGAAATGACGGCGTGATGAAATACTCGCGAAAGCTTTGATTAACGGGCCGTAACAAGCCACGCCATTGCTTGAGGCCTTTGCATGCTGACTATCTTTGGGTGAGCGTCTATAGCTCGCAGTAGTTGTTTAAGCTTTTGCTTGATGTCCGCAAGTTCGACCTTGGGCTGGTGTGCGGCAGGCTGTTCGATGTGAACGACCACATGCAACCTGTGACAATTGAGAACGGCTTGGCTCAGCGCCCGCTCATGCTCCAAGGTATTGCCATTCAGACGGGCCGGCAGCAAAGCTGCCAAAGTGCAAAACACCTTGTTGGCAATCGCTTCGGGTAAGGCCGATGGCTTGAGCGCCTGAGGGTGACGATAATCTTTGACCTCGATGAAAAAGGCTATTTGATCCGGGGACAGCGCCAGGATATCTACAGCTTGAATATCATTGCGCTGCCTAACGAAATGATTGCGATAGAAACCCCAGTCATCGAACTTGCTGGCTTGCCAATGGGCCGGAAACGTAAAGGTCAGCCTCTCAATCTGCAAAACCGACATGCCCTTCACTCCAATGCCAGATAACGGTCGGACTGTTGCAGGCTTTCTTCAAGAGCGGTGATATCGCCGATATCTTCCAAACTCCCACCTTGTTTCACGGTAATCCCGCCTTCACTGCTGTGAAGACCAAAAAACGCTGCATCCTGAGGCTTTTCAGTTAACAGAATGTCCAGCTCACGTAGTAAAAACAGGCTGTGGGTGGCTATGAATATCTGGATGCCACTCGCGCTCAAATCAACGATGGTTTTGGCCACTTGCTTGATCAAGCGAGGGTTGAGGTTCGCTTCCGGTTCATCCCAGAACAGATACCCCTGATGCAGCAAGGCCCCCGTACTGATCAGACGTGCCAGCATGCCCAACTTTCGCAAGCCCTCCGCTACCAGTGGAATTTCCATTCTGCCGCTGACATTACGTAGATAAAAACGCCCATTTTTATCCAGCTCAATACTGCCCTGCATCGCGGTTTCCAGAGGGCTGAGCAACTCGCGAATACGATCTTCGGTAGGTCCCTTACGCAATAACCCGCCAAGTAGCCTGCAGGTGTCACGCCAGGTTTCCTCAAACTCCAGGTAGTGGTTCTCATAAACCGCAAGAAAGTTTGGGTAGATGCTCAACAACTCACGCGTCGGTAAATACGTAGGTGTTGCCTTGAGCCAACATTTGGGCAGATGTTCGACACTGACTTCGGTCTTGCTGTTAGTGGCGAAACTGAAAGCCAGGTCGTATTCACTCTTATCGAAGAAAAACTTCACATCACATCGCTCGCGGCCTCGCTTGCGCCGGGCCAGTCTTCCTAGTGACTCAGGACGGAAAACCCCCACCAGCTTATCGGCCATTCGCAACTGCAAAACAGATTTTGTCGGTTCCATGGATGCCGCATTCGGCCGGTTGCGCTCCTCGGAACTGGTCGCGAGCCCGGCGTACGCCAGCTTCAACAGATGCGTCTTTCCCGCGCCATTCTCCCCCACGATCACATTCAGCTGTTTACTGAACTGCAGATCGGCCTCTTCAAAGACTGTGAAGTTTTTGATGTGGAGTCGTTTGAGCATGCTTTCCTCGAGATAAGAGCGATGGCGATGTGAAAATTAGCCGCCGGCAGACGTTAACACTGTCAGGAGTCTTACTTGGTAAATCTTGTTATCAAGGTTTGAATGACGCTGAAATCACACAGAAACATAACGTCGGATAATAGCTTGCTCTGCCAACAGACGCTCAACGGATAACAAGCCCGCACCTCACACTGAAGTGCTTTCGTAACCCTGAGACGCCAACGCCTGCGGTTATGCACGCCCTGCATCAAAACTATTCGGCAAATGCGCTTGCCGGAAGCCCCCGCCGAAGGCGAAAAACCTCGCCTGTCTTCCCTTCGGTGAACCTTATGTCCAACACCCATCCGCCCGTGCGCAACGTGCTCTACATCATGTGCGACCAGCTACGCCGGGATTACCTCTCGTGCTACGGCCACCCGCACCTGCACACCCCGAACATCGATCGCCTGGCCGCCGCCGGGGTGCGCTTCAGCCGCGCCTACACCCAGGGCACCATCTGCGGCCCTTCGCGCATGTCGGCCTACACCGGGCGCTATGTCAGCAGCCATCAGGTGGCCTGGAACGCCGTGCCCCTGCCCCTGGAAGAACTGACCCTGGGCGACTACCTGCGGCCCCATGGCATCCGCACCGCGCTGGTGGGCAAGACCCACGCCACGCCCAATCTCGATGCCCTGCAACGCCTGGCCATCGATCCCGACAGCCCCCAGGCCGAGGCGCTCAACGAGGTCGGCTTCGAACCCTACTTGCGTCACGACGGCATCTACCCCGACGACCCGATCTTCGACGACAAGCGCGATGCCGCGCCCTACACCCATTACCTGCGCAGCCTCGGCTACGACGGGCTCAACCCCTGGCACGACTGGGCCAACGCCGGGGCCAGCGCGCAGGGGCAGATCCTCAGCGGCTGGAAGATGCGCAACGCCCACCTGCCGGCCCGGGTCGCCGAAGAACACTCGGAAACCGTCTACACCACCGACCGCGCCATCGACTTCATCAATGAGCAAGGCGAGCAGCCCTGGTGCCTGCACCTGTCCTACATCAAGCCGCACTGGCCCTACATCGCCCCGGCGCCGTACCACGCGCTGTATGGCCCCGAGCAGGTGATCCCGGCGGTGCGCGCCGCGCCCGGGCAGCTCAGCGACCACCCGGTCTACGCTGCCTTTCGCCAGCATGAAGAGAGCCTGAATTTTTCCCGGGATGAGGTGCGCCTGAACGTGGTGCCGACCTACATGGGCCTGATCAAGCAGGTGGACGATCAACTGGGCCGGCTGTTCGATTTCCTCCAGAGCAACGGCCGCTGGGACGACACCCTGATCGTCTTCACCAGCGACCACGGCGACTTCCTCGGCGACCACTACCTGGGAGAAAAGGAGTTCCTGCTGGAGCCGGCGGTGGGCGTGCCACTGATTGTCCGCGACCCGCGGGCGGCGGCGGACAGCCGTCGTGGCAGCGTGGACGAGCGCCTGGTGGAAACCATCGACGCCCTGCCGACCTTCCTCGATGCCCTGGGCCTGCCGGGGGCCGAACACCGCCTGGAAGGCCGCTCGCTGATCCCGTTGCTGCACGGCGCGACAGCGGACTGGCGCCGCTACGCCATCAGCGAATACGACTACGCCTTCCAGGCCCCGGCCCGGGAGCGCCTGGGCCAGCCCATCGACCGCTGCCGCATGACCATGGTGCGCAGCGAACGCTGGAAGTACCTGGCCTATGACGGCTTGCGCCCACAGCTGTTCGACCTGCACAACGACCCCCAGGAACTGCATGACCTGGGGGCCGACCCGGCCTACGCCGCGGTGCGTGAAGAACACCTGGGGTATCTGCTGGAGTGGCTGCGTGGCCTGAAACGCCGCACCACCATCAGCCATGAAGAGATCGACCTGCGCGGTCAGCGTTTTCGCTACGGCGAACCGGAAAGCGAAAAGCTGGTGCCGATCGGCGTGTGGTAGGCCCAACCGCACCTCCCACCGTAGGAGCTGGCTTGCCGGCGAACAGGCCCTGAAACCTTGCCTCGCGCTCAGGGACGCCTTCGCTGGCAAGCCAGCTCCTACGGCAGGCGGGCTCATCGGGTAAATGGGACGGGTCAGAGGCCCTTGATGGTCTGGCTGCGCTGGCCGTGGACACCCACCGGGACATCGCCCTTGAGGGTCACGCGGCGCACGATACGGTCCTGGGTGCCGTAGTCGTCCACGGCGTAATGCTGGGTCGAGCGGTTGTCCCAGATCGCCACGTCACCGGCGCTCCAGCGCCAGCGCACGGTGTTTTCCAGGCGGGTCACGTGGCTTTGCAGCAGGTTGAACAGGTGCGCCGAATCGGCCTGGGAATAGCCCTTGATGCGCTTGACGAAATGCCCCAGCACCAGGCTCTTTTCGCCGCTCTCGGGGTGCACGCGGACGATCGGGTGTTCCGTCTCGAATACGGTGGAGGTAAAGACTTTGCGGTAGCGCTCCAGCTTCTCCGCCGAGACATCGGGCTTGGCCCCGGCGTAGTCGTATTCGTTGCTGTGCACCGCCCAGAGTTTGTCCGCCAGCTCCCGCAGTTCTGCCGAGAGTTCGTTGTAGGCGGTGGCGGTGTTGGCCCACACCGTGTCGCCTCCGGAGGCCGGGGCCACCACCGAGCGCAGGATCGAGGCCTTGGGGTAGGCGTCGACGAAGGTCACGTCGGTGTGCCAGGAGTTGGCCCGCTGGCCTTCGGCGCCATCCAGTTCCAGCAGGTAGCGGGTGCCGTCGCGCACCGGCACGGTGGGGTGGGCCACCGGCTCGCCCAACAGGTGCGAGAAGGCTTCCTGGCTCTGGTCGTCGAGGTGGGTCTGGCCACGGAAGAAGATCACCTTGTACTGCACCAGCGCCTGCTGGATGGCTTCCACGGTGGCGGCGTCCAGCTCGCCGGACAGTTGCACGCCACGGATCTCGGCGCCGATGCGACCGGCCACCGGGTGGATATCAAGGGCATGGACAGCGGGTTTAACGGCTAAGGCGGCATTGCTCATCAGGTACACCCTCATCGACTGCTTACGGTTGGAACCGCCGCGAAACAACGCTCTATCTATATTCAATTTAGATCTAATAGATAACCACATGCTTCGTTGACGGAATAAGAGCTTGCATTTAAAACCTCATGCCTCACTCGTCGCAAATGCCTTCGAGCTATTTTTCGGATGCCGGGAAAGCATATGGATCTTCGCCAATTGCGTTACTTCATCGCCCTTAATGAACACCGCAGTTTTGTCCGTGCCGCCGATGCCATGGGCATTACCCAGCCGGCCTTCAGCCGCAGTATCCAGGGCCTGGAGCAGGAGTTCGGTTGTGTGCTGGTGGACCGCGGCAACAAGGACCTGCGCCCCACCCCGGAAGGCCAGGTGGTGCTGCAGCACGCCTTGAGCCTGGTCCAGGGCGCGGCCTTGCTCAGCAGTGAAGTGACGCAGATGACCAAGCTCGACGCCGGTGAGGTGCGCTTCGGCTGCGGCCCGGCGCCAGCGGTGAAACTGGTGCCCGACGCGGTGGCGCAATTCACCAGTGCCCACCCCAAGGTGCGCACCTGCTTTGCCGTGGATAACTGGGAGAAACTCAGCCGCAGCCTGAACCGTGAAGAGATTGAATTCTTCATCGCCGACATCCGCCATTTCGAGGCCGATCCGAACTACCAGACCCAACCGCTGACGCCCAAGCGCGGGGTGTTCTTCTGCCGCCCCGGGCACCCGCTGCTGGCCAAGGAAAGCCTGTCCACCAACGACATGTTCGATTACCCCCTGGCCGCCACCCTGATCCCCCCGGGGATTCGCAAACTGCTGGCCAACCTCAGCGGACGCATCGACTTTTCACCGAGCATCGAAACCGAACACTTTCCGGCGCTGGTGAAGATCGTCCGCCAGTCCAACGCCATTGGCGTGGGCACCGCCGAGGCCTTTGCCGAGGACATCGAGCAGGGATCGCTGGTGCTGTTGCACTGGCGCAACCTGCCGCAGAACCTCGACAGCCTGAATGCCCGCTGCGGCATCGTCAGCCGCAGCGGTTTTCGCCTGTCGCCGGCGGCGCGCAAGTTGATCGAGGTGTTGGTGGAGGTGGATCGGCAGGGGCACGCCATCGCCGTGTAGAACGGCTTCGTCGGCAAGATCCCGCACGATATCCCCGCCGACCGTAGGCGCTGGCTTGCCAGCGAAGAGGCCCTCAAGGCCGGCTCCTACAGGGCTACGCAGGAGCCGGCTTGCCGGCGCATGGTATCGACTTCAAAGACCGGCAGCAGCCAGTTGCGGCGCCACCCAGGCATCGACCTTGAACGGCTTGCGGATCAACCGCTCCTTGGCCGCCAGGTCCACCGATTCCTGCAGTTTGCCGAGGAACACCGGGTCCAGGGTCGAGGGGAAGATCTCACTCAAGCGCTGGTCCTTGAGGTCCTCCTGCAAGATCACCGGCGGGTAGCTGGCCAGGCCCGACACCAGCTGGATATAGGCGTCCTTGTTGCTGTCCTGGGTCAGCCACTGCACCGCCTGCTGCTGGGCCTTGAGCAGTTTTTCCACGGCCTCGGGATGCTCGTCGACAAACGTGCCGGCGCCCACCAGCACGCTCTGCACGCTGCCGGCGCCGCCCAGGTCCTTGGTGCTCAGGGGCAGTTCGGCCAGCCCCTTGCTGCGCAGGGCCGAGAGCCCGGTGCTGCCCCAGGAAGCATCGATCTGCTTGGCCGCCAGGGCCGCCACCGCCGCATTGAAGTCGAGGTTGACCACTTTCAGGTCCTTCTCGCTCAGGCCCCGGCTGGCCAGGGCCGCGTCGAACGACAGCTGGGTAGCCGTGCCACGGAACACCGCCACGCGCTTGCCCTTGAGGTCTTCCAGGGTCTTGATCCCGGAGCCCGGCACCACCCCCAGGTAGTGCTTGACCCCACGGGCCGAGGCGCTGAGCAAACGGGTATCCAGGCCATTGGACTTGCCGATGATGGCCGCCAGGTCGCCGAGATAAGCCAGGTCGACCTGGCCGTTGGCGAAGGCTTCGTTGATCACCGGGCCTGCGCCCTTGAAGAAATTCCACTGGATCTTGATGCCCTGGTCGGCGAAGGCCTTTTCAAAGATCTGCTGCTGGCGCAACACGTCCACCACCCCGCCGCCGCTGTGCTGGGTGCCGGCGCTGAGGTCGGGCACGGCGATGCGGATCTCCTTGAGTTCGGCGGCCTGGGCCAGCAGCGGCAGGCAGCCCAGAAGCCCCGCCAGGGCCGGCGCGGCGAACAGACTGATGACACGTTTGAAGGGAAGGTTCATAGGTGCGGCTCCTGCTGACAAAGGCGGTGAGGCGCAGAAGGTAGGCACGGAATTGATCAACATTTAAATACTATAAATTCACATTTTAAGAACCGATTCGAATAAACCAGCATCCACGGGCATCCCCGGCGACATGCATGAAACGCATGAAAAATATTCTTCAAATGCATTGGATGCGTGTCGGCGAGAAGCCTTAAATGGCCTTTCTTATCTCCCAATTGAATCGATAAGAATTTTAATAGATCACAAATGCATATCCCGTAGGCGCCGGCTTGCCGGCGAACAGGCCCGCAAGCCCTGCGTCGCCCTCAAGGGCTGATTCGCCGACATGCCAGCCCCCCACGGCATCGACCCACGCCATGCAGAACCCGACGACGGAGGTCATCCATGGCCCGTGTTTCCCTGCTCAGCCTGCCCCTGGCGGCACCGTCCAACGGACGCCCGGGCTGGCCCGCCATCCATCAGCGCCTGCTGCCCTGGCTGCTGCCCCTGAGCCTGTTCGTCCTGTGGTGGCTGGCCAGCCGCAACCTGTGGATGAGCGAGCAGATCCTGCCGGCTCCGGCGCTGGTCTGGAGCAGCGCCCTGGAACTGGCTCACGGCGAACTGTGGAGCCACCTGGCAATCAGCCTGCAACGGCTGTTCTGGGGCTTGTTGGCGGGCATCGCCGCCGGGGCGCTACTGGGCGGCGCGCTGGGTTTCAGCCGACGCCTGGAGCGCCTGGTGTTTCCGACCTTCGGCGCCCTGTCGCAGATCCCGACCCTGGCCTGGATTCCGCTGTTAATGGTGTTTTTCGGCATCGGTGAAGTGCTCAAGCTGGTGGTGCTGATCAAGGCCGTGGTGGTCCCCGTGACCCTGCATACGCTGGTGGGCGTGCGCGATGCCCAGCCCAAGCTGCGGGAAGCTGCCGCGGTGCTGCGCCTGCCCCCCGCGCTGCTGATCCGGCGCCTGGTGCTGCCCGCCGCGCTGCCGGCGTTCATGGCCGGGGTGCGCCTGGCCCTGGCCACCGGCTGGACCTCGCTGCTGGCGGTGGAACTGCTGGCCTCCAGCGAAGGCATCGGCTACCTGATGGTCTGGGCGCGACAGCTGTTCATGCTGGACATCGTCTTCGTCTGCATCCTGGTGATCGGCCTGCTGGGGGTCTTCATGGACCGCGGCATCGGCTGGCTCGACCGCAAGCTGGTGTACTGGCCGCACCCGGCCACCGCCGAGTTCCGTCGTGGCCCGCGCTACCAGGGCTGGCAGCGCCTGCAACCCTGGCTGCTGCCCCTGGCGCTGCTGACCCTGTGGCAGGCGACAAGCGACCAGCAATGGGTCGACCCGAACATTCTCCCCAGCCCGCTGGCGGTGCTCGCCACCACTGGCACCGGCCTGCTCGATGGCAGCCTGCTGGGCGGCATGGGCCTGAGCCTGGGGCGTACCCTCGGCGGCCTGCTGCTGGGCGGCGGCCTGGGCCTGGGTTTTGGACTGCTGCTGGGCCTGTCACGGCTCAGCGAACGACTGCTGGGGCCGACCCTGGCCGCCATCCGTCAGATCGCCATCTTCGCCTGGGTGCCGCTGCTCACTGCCTGGTTCGGCCTGGGGGAACTGGCCAAGTGGGTGTTCGTCGCCCTGGCCGCGTTCTTCCCGCTGTTCATCGCCACCCAGCGCAGCGTCGCCCAGCTTTCGCCGCAACTGGCGGAAGCCGCCCAGGTGCTGCGCCTGAACCTCTGGCAGCGGCTGCGCCGGCTGGTGCTGCCCGGCGCCGCGCCGGGGATTTTCGCCGGCCTGCGCATCAGCCTGATCTATGCCTGGCTGGGCACCATCGGCGCGGAATACTTCATGCCGTCCAACGGCGGCATCGGCAGCCAGATGATCAGTGCCCAGCAACTGCTGCGCATGGACCTGATCATGGCCGGCATGCTCCTGGTGGGCCTTACCGGAGCCCTGCTCAACCTGATCGGGCAACAGCTCGAAATTCGCGCCACCCGCTGGAGACACGCATGAACGCACCCCTGGTCAGTTTCAATCACGTGGGCAAGACCTTCACCGTCACCGGTGGCGAGGTGGAGGCGATCCGCAAATTCAACCTGGACATCGCCGAAGGCGAGTTCGTCGCCATCGTCGGTTCCAGCGGCTGTGGCAAGTCCACTCTGCTGCGCCTGCTGATCGGCCTGGACACCGAGTTTCGCGGCGAGATCCGGGTCGACGGCCAGCGGGTCAGCGGCATCGGCAGCGAACGCGGCATCGTGTTCCAGGAACACCGCCTGTTCCCCTGGCTGACCGTGGCCGAAAACATCGGCCTGGGCCTGGTCAACGAACCCTTGAGCGCCGCCGAGCGCCAGCGGCGGATCGACGATTTCATCGAGCTGGTGGGGCTCAAGGACTTTACCCGAGCCTATCCCCACCAGCTCTCCGGCGGCATGGCGCAACGGGTGGCCATTGCCCGTGGGCTGGTGGCCAGCCCGCGCATTCTGCTGCTGGACGAACCCTTCGGCGCCCTCGACGCCCTGACCCGCCAGCAGATGCAGGACGAGCTGCTGGCGATCCGCGAGCGGGCAAGAATCACCACCGTGCTGGTGACCCACGATGTCGAGGAAGCGATCTTCCTCGCCGACCGGGTGGTGGTGATGGAGCCGCGCCCGGGGCGGATCAAGCGCGTGGTTCAGGTGGCCTTGCCACACCCGCGCCAGCGCAGCAGTTTCGACTTCCACCAGTTGCGCGAAGAACTGCTCCACGAACTGACCAGCGATGATCACTACCAGGCGCCGCAGCCGGTACAGATCCGCGACCTGCCCTTGACCTTCATTGCTTGCTGAACAGGAGTGCCGCGATGCCGCAACGTCCCAACTTTCTGGTGATCCTGGCCGACGACCTGGGTTTCTCCGACCTCGGCGCCTTCGGTGGCGAGATCGCCACGCCGAACCTCGATGCGCTGGCCGCAGGTGGCCTGCGCCTGACCGACTTCCACACCGCCCCCACCTGCTCGCCGACCCGCTCCATGCTGCTCACCGGCACCGACCACCACATTGCCGGGATCGGCACCATGGCCGAAGCCCTGACCCCCGACCTGATCGGCAAGCCGGGCTACGAGGGTTACCTCAATGACCGCGTGGTGGCCCTGCCGGAGCTGCTGCGCGAAGCCGGCTACCAGACCCTGATGAGCGGCAAATGGCACCTGGGCCTGACCGCCGAGCGCGCGCCCCATGCCCGGGGTTTCGAGCGTTCGTTCTCGCTGCTGCCGGGGGCGGCCAACCACTACGGCTTCGAGCCGACCTACGACGAACACACCCCCGGGCTGCTGAAATCCACCCCAGCGCTGTATATCGAGGACGACTGTTTCATCGATGAACTGCCGGCGGATTTCTATTCCTCCGACGCCTTTGGCGACAAGCTCTTGCAGTACCTGAAAGAGCGCGACCAGACCCGGCCGTTCTTCGCCTACCTGCCGTTCTCGGCGCCCCACTGGCCGCTGCAGGCACCCGAGGAAATCGTCGCCAAATACCGCGGCCGCTATGACGCCGGCCCCGAGGTGCTGCGCCGCGAGCGCCTGGAAAAACTCAAGGCCCTGGGCCTGATCGATGCCGAGGTCGAACCCCATCCGCTGATCAACCTCAACGCCGAGTGGGACGCCCTCAGCGATGAACAGCGACAGGTTTCGGCGCGGGCCATGGAGGTGTATGCGGCGATGGTCGAGCGCATGGACTGGAACATCGGCCGGGTGGTGGACTACCTGCGCCAGCAGGGTCAGCTGGACAACACCCTGATCCTGTTCATGTCCGATAACGGCGCCGAGGGCGCGCTGCTGGAAGCCTTTCCCAAGTTCGGCCCGGAGCTTCTGACCTACCTCAACCAGCACTACGACAACCGCCTGGAAAACATCGGCCGGGCCAACTCCTACGTCTGGTACGGCCCCGCCTGGGCCCAGGCGGCCACAGCGCCGTCGCGGCTGTTCAAGGCCTTCACTACCCAGGGCGGGATTCGCGTGCCGGCGCTGCTGCATTACCCGCAACTGCCGCTCAAGGGGCAGATCAGCCACGGCTTTGGCACGGTGATGGACATCACCCCGACCTTGCTCGACCTGGCCGGCGTGCGCCACCCCGGCAAGCGCTGGCACGGGCGCGACGTGGCGCCGCTGCGGGGCAAGTCCTGGCTGGGCTTTCTTTCCGGCGAAACCGCCCAGGTGCATGACCAGCACACGGTGACCGGCTGGGAGCTGTTCGGCCGCCGGGCGATTCGCCAGGGCCAGTGGAAGGCGGTGTACATCCCCGGGCCGGTGGGCCCGGCGACCTGGCAGCTGTACGACCTGGGCCAGGACCCGGGCGAGATCCACGACCTGGCCCAGAGCCAGCCGGACAAACTGCGCACGCTGCTGGAGGAATGGCAGCGTTATGTGGATGAAACCGGGGTGATCCTCAGCGAATCGCCGTTCCAGCCGGATTGAGCTTGTAGGAGCTGGCTCTGAACCGGACCATGCAAGAGCGGGCCGGCTCCTACGGAGTGCGTTTGGTTGACGACAGGCCCTACGCCCGCACCTCGCGCGCCGCATCCTCCTGCACCTGCTCCCGGGGATGAAAGCGGTTGGCCCGGGCAAAGGTGCCGAAATCATTGAAGCGCACGCCCATCTCGGCCATCACTTTATGCGCCACCGGCGCCGTCATCTGACGGATGTAGAACGGCTCCTTGACCACGAAATGATGGATGCCGTGGGTGCTGCCGAAGTTGCAGCAGAAAGCCTGCAGCGGCCACATCCACCAGGGGTTGAGCACCTGGGTCTGCTGGATCACGTTGCCCGGTTCGATATCGCCGTAGTAGTGCATGTTGGAGCTGACGAAGTGCAGGCAGAAGGTGCGCAGCACGTTGGGGCCAATGAGCACCACCACCGCGATGTCGATGCCGTGCATCAGCGCCAGGGTGTCTTGTGACCACGGGATCGGGCTGCCGAGCAAGGCAGCGACGGCGTTGGCCCCATGAAAACCGAGGAACAGGTACCAGGCGCCCCAGTGCAGCAGCGCCAGGGGCGCGTACACCGCCAGGGTGCGGATGAGAATGCCCAGCTTGCGCCTGGCCCCCGGCGCCCGCAGCAGGCGGATGAAGGCCGCCATCATGTTGTCCCCCACCATCAGCAGGCGGGCGATGCCCCAGGGTTCGCCATTGGTGATGGCGCGCTCCTCGATATCGCTTTCGCTGCCGGAAACCTTATGGTGATTCAGGTGCAGATAACGCCGCACCCAGGGGTTGATGGTGCTCGGCCGCGCCAGCCAGACCAGCGCCAGCATCAGGTTATGGGGCAGGCGCTGCTTGCGAAAATACATGCTGTGGATCAGGTCGTGTTCCAGCTCGTGGGTCAGGGAAGCGAAGAACGCGTTGAGCAGCAGGCACGTCCACCAGGCCAGGTAGCCACCGACATAGAGCGCCGCTGACCCCAGCATCCCGGACAAGGCCACGAACAGGATCCCAGCGCCCAGGGCGTCCTGATGTCGCAGCACGGGGAAACGCCGGCGCAGCTCATCGCCCCGAGCCAGGACCACCTGGCGAATATGCGCCGCCCGCTGCTGTACGTTCATCCGTTCGGGGCTTGCAGAAGTACCCTGCATGATTCCATCCTCTGGTCAGTGATGTGTGCATCCTGCCCCGAGCCCCGGCTCCGGGCGCTAGCCGTAAACGCCAACCTGTTGACCGGACGCGCCAATCGCATGACCGAAGCCACTTCCCTTGCCAGCTGGACCCGCGCCTTGCGCAAGCAACTGGACGCCCTCGACCTCGATAGCGGCGCGCTGTGCCGCGAGGCCGGGCTCGACCCGCAATTGATGGACGACCCCAACGCCCGCTACCCGTTGTCGGCCACCACCCGCCTGTGGCATCTGGCCGTGCAGGCCAGCGGCGACCCGGCGATTGGTCTGCGCGTCTCGCGCTTTGTCAGCCCCACCACCTTTCATGCCCTGGGCTACGCCCTGGTGGCCAGCGGCAGCCTGCGGGAAGTGTTCGAGCGCATCGTGCGTTATCACCAGGTGGTCAGCGACGCCCTGGAGCTGGCCCTGACCCGGGAGCCGGACCGCTACCGGTTCTTCCTCAAGGTGCCCGAAGGCGCGCCGCAGCCGGCCATCGAGGCGATCGACGCGTTTGCCGCGATCTACGTGCGCACCTGCCGCAATCGCCTGGGCCGCGACTACGCGCCGCTGGCCGTGCATTTGCGGCGCCCGGCACCGGCGGACCCGAGCCAGTGGCACAAGGTGTTCCGCTGTCCGGTGCACTTTGCCGCTAGCGATGATTGCCTGGAATTCGGCCTGCACGATTTCGACAGCCACCTGGACGACGCCAACCCGGAACTGGCCGAGCACAACGAAGCGGTGCTCAAGCGCACCCTGTTGCAACTGCGGCCCCTGACCTGGGAGCGCAAGGTGCGCGGGGTGATCGAAGCCCAATTGCCCGAAGGCGAACCCTCCGCCGAGCGCGTGGCCGAGGCCCTGCACCTGAGCCTGCGCAGCCTGCAACGGCACTTGGCGGATGAAGGCACGCGCTTTGACACCCTGCTCAACGAATGCCGGGAAAACCTCGCCCTGCTGCACCTGCGGGACCTGGAATGCTCCCTGAGCGAGATCAGCTACCTCCTGGGTTTCGCCGACGCCAGCAGCTTCAGCCGGGCCTTCAAGCGCTGGACCGGGATGACCCCGGGGCAGTTTCGCGACGGTTTGCGCTGAGCCCCCTGCGCCGGCTTGCCGGCGCCCGCAGGCGAAGCGGCCGATGAAAACGTCCCCCATGAAAATCGTCGCGAGACCTCCACCTGGCCTACACTGAAAATGCATCAAATACGATGCATTAAATAATTTTCGATAAAAATGCATCGCATATGATGCGGAATGAAGCTAATGGAAAGCCTTGGACAACTGATCCGAACCTTGCGCAAAGAGCGAAAACTCTCGCAGCAAGCATTGGCGGAGCAATACGGCATGAGCCGCGCCACCATCTCGGGGATTGAGAACAACACCATTACGGAAATAGGCCTGCGCAAGGTCGAAGCCATTCTCAATGGTTTTGGCTACGAGCTCAGCGCCGTGCCCCGGCCTCGGCAACATCCGACCTTGGAGAGCCTGAAGCAGGCGCATTTCCATGACTGAAGAACAGCGGCTGCACATCCGCGTGGCCAACACGGCGGTGGGCACCCTCGGCCGTGGTCAGGCACGAGCGGATTCGGTGTTCACCTACAGCGAAAGCACCTCGCCCCGCGACGCGATCTCCCTGACCATGCCGCCACGCCTGGCGAGCTATGACTGGGACCAGGGCCTGCCACCGGTGTTCGATATGCACCTGCCGGAAGGTTCGCTGCGTGAAGAACTGCTGCGCCGTTTCAGCAAGGCGGTGCGGGGTTTCGACGACTTCGCCCTGCTCTCGATCGTGGGGCCGCACCAACTGGGCCGGGTGGCCATCAGCACAGCGCAAGCCCTCCAGTCGCCGCTGCCGGAAACCAGCCTGGAGGACCTGTTAGTGCATGACGGTGCCGAGGGCCTGTTCGAGGATCTATTGGCGACCTATGGCCGGTATTCAGGCGTTTCCGGGGTGCAACCCAAAGTCCTGATCCGCGACAGCGCCAGCAGCGTCGAACGCCTGACCCATCGCGGCGCCACGCATTTGGTAAAGGCTTTCCGCGCCGATCAATACCCGCACCTGGCCACCAACGAATTCTTCTGCATGCGTGCGGCGCTGCATGCCGGCCTGCAAGTACCGGAGATCGAGCTCAGCCAGAATGGCCAGTTCCTGGTGGTCAAACGTTTCGACCTGAGCGCCCAGGGCTACCTGGGTTTCGAGGATTTCTGCGTGCTCAACGCCTGGCCGGCAAAAGCCAAGTACGACGGCTCCTACGAAGGCGCGGCGAAACAGATCAAGGCCTTTGTCTCACCCCCTCTGCTGAACCAGGCCCTGGAGTCGTTCTTCAAGATCGTGGCGTTGTCGGCCGGGCTGAGAAACGGCGATGCGCATCTGAAGAACTTCGGCGTGTTGTACCCCGACACGGATATGGATGCCCCCGTCAGCCTGGCCCCGGCCTTTGATCTGGTCACCACCTCGGTCTACATCAAGGCAGACAGCCTGGCGCTATTGCTGGGAGGCTCCAAGGCCTGGCCCAAACGCAAGGCGCTGCTGCGCTTCGCCCGCACGGCCTGCAACCTCAGCGAAGGTCGCAGCCATGAACTGTTGCAACAGGTCGAGCACGGCATGGCACAGGCGATGAGCGAAATGCGGATTTATACCGCTGCCCATCCCGCCTTCAAGGGCATGGCCGAAGCCATGAGCGAGGCCTGGAAAACCGGTGTGGCGCGCAGCCTGACGAGCTGATCCAGTGACCGTCAAAGCACGGCAAAACCCAACTCGAACACCGTGGCCTGTCCCTCGCTGGCTACCCGCACCTGACCGCCATGCAGCAGCATGATCGAGCGCACGATGGCCAGCCCCAGGCCACCGGAATCTCCCGGTTCGGCGCGGGAGGGGTCGACCCGGTAGAAGCGGTCGAACAACCGCGGCAGGTGTTCGGGGGCAATCGCCGGGCCCTGGTTGTGCACCTGCAGCCAGCACCAGCCGGCTTCGTCGCGGCGTCGCAGGCGGATCAGCGAACCCGGGTCGGCGTGGCGCACGGCGTTGGCCAGGAGGTTGCCCAGGGCCCGTTGCAGCAGTTGCTGGTCGGCCAGCAGCTCGCCGTAAAAACCGTTCTCCAGGCGGATCTGCCGGTCATCGGCCAGGGCCTCGAAGTAGTCGCACAACTGCGCGCCGACGCCTGAAAGTGACAGCAGCTGGCGGTCCAGCGCCGCATCGGCCTGCTCGGCCCGGGCCAGGAACAGCAGGTTCTCGGCCATGCGTCCCAGGCGCTCAAATTCCTCCATGTTGGAGGCCAGCACTTCCTGGTACTCCGCGGCGCTGCGGAGCTGGTTCAGGGCCAGGCCGTTGCTGCCCAGGAGGTTGTGCAACGGCGTGCGAATTTCATGGGCCAGGTCGGCGGAAAACTGCGACAGGCGCTGGAAGCTCTCTTCCAGGCGCGCCAGCATGGCGTTCAGGGCTTGCACCGGCTCGTGGAATTCGGCCGGGATGCCGGTGCTGTGCAGGCGTCGGTCCAGGCTGCGCAAATCGATCTCGCGCACCGCCTCGCTGAGCTGGCGCAGCGGCTGCAGGCCCCGGCGCAACAGCAGCAGGCCCAAGGCAAAGGCCAGCAAGGCCCCCAGGCCTACCGCCAGGTACAGGCGCAGGCGGTAGCTGGCGAGCATCTGCTCGCGCTCGCTGAGGATCTTCCCGGCGATCACCGTCAGGACCTCGCCCTCGGGGCCGCTGGCCTGCCCCGCCAGCAACGCCACCGGGACCTGGTCGCTGCCCGGCCAGAGGAGAATGTCCCGGCGTTGTGGACGCAGTTCCTGGGCGATCGGCTGCAACTCGGGCAAGCGCTGCTGCCGGGGGTTGATGCCGATCACCGTCGAGCCATCGGCCCGCAGCACCAGCAGCAGGCTTTCCTGGTTGCCCAGCATGTTCTGGTACAGCCGCGGCCGGGCTTGCAGGGCGTCCAGGCTGTCGCTGTCCTGCAGCAGGGCCCGCACCTGTTCCAGTCGGCCCATCAGGGCAAGGTCGTCGCGGTAGGCGATCTCCCCGGCCAGGGAGCGGTAGAGAAACACCCCGATCATGCTGAGCACCAGGGCGCAGACCGCGGCAAAGGCCAGGGCCAGCCGCCAGGCAATGGAACTAGAGCGCTGCATCCGGGGCTTCCAGCTGGTAGCCGACGCCACGCACGGTGTGGATCAGCTTGGGCATGTAGGGATCGTCGACCTTGGCCCGCAGCCGGCGCACCGCCACTTCCACCATGTTGGTGTCGCTGTCGAAATTCAGGTTCCACACCTGGGAAGCGATCAGGGTTCGCGACAGCACTTCGCCCTGGCGGCTGGCCAACAGGTGCAGCAGGGCGAATTCCTTGTTGGTCAGGGCGATGCGCTGGCCGCCGCGGCTGACGCGGCGGCGCAGCACGTCGATCTCAAGGTCAGCGATGCTGAAGGACTCGGCCTCGCGCAGCGGCCCACGACGCAACAGGGTACGCACCCGGGCCAGCAGTTCGGCGAAGGCGAAGGGCTTGAGCAGGTAGTCGTCGGCGCCCAGCTCCAGGCCGCGAACCCGGTCTTCGATGGCGTCCTTGGCGGTGAGGAACAGCACCGGGGTGGCACCGCGCTGGCGGATCAGTTGCAGCAACTGCCAACCATTGAGGCCGGGAAGCATCACGTCGAGGATGATCAGGTCGTACTCCTGCTGCTCGATGAAATAGCGCCCGTCCAGGCCGTTCAGGGCCACGTCCACGGCGAATCCGGACTCTCCCAGGCCCTTGGCAAGGAAATTCGCGGTCTTGGCTTCGTCTTCAACTACCAGCAAACGCATGGCGCACCTCGGAAATGATCGGCACAGGCTAGGCGCCCGGCGCGCGCTTGCCCATTACAAACTTGTAATCCAACTGACGAGGTTCTGACGAGGACCGCTGGCTAAGGTGGCGACCTGTCTTTCAGGAGCCTTCCCATGATCTTCAAACCCCTGGTTCTAAGCATTGGTCTGGGCCTTGCCGGCAGCGCCCTGGCGGCCCCGGAACTGCCTCGCCACGCCGAGCTGGACCTGGCCACCGCCCGTCAGCTGGCGGACGCCAGCCTGGCCCAGTGCACGGCCGTGGTGTCGGTGCTGGACCGTGGCGGCAACCTCTTGGTGACCCTGCGCGCCGATGGCGTCGGCCCGCACAACACCGTCGCCAGCCAGCGCAAGGCGTATACCGCGCTGTCCAGCAAGACCCCGAGCCGGCTGTTCGCCGAACGGGCGCGCAACAACCCCGAGGCGGCCAATCTCAATACCTTGCCCGAGCTGTTGCTGCTGGGGGGCGGGATTCCGCTGTTCGCCGGAAGCGAGCTGGTGGGCGCCATGGGCATTGCCGGTGCCGGTGGCGCCGCGCAGGACGAAGAATGTGCGCTCAAAGCAGCGCAGAACATCGGTTTGCGGGCCGGGTTGTAACGCGGCCGGCGTGTGTGTTGTTTGATCAGTGTAATGAGGAGTCTTGCATGAATTTTTTGCGTAATAGCCTGGCCGCTGTCGGCCTCTGCGGCCTGTCGAGCCTGGCCCTGGCGGCGGGCAATCCGTTGAGCGTGCATGTGCTGAACCTGGAGAACGGCCTGCCCTCGCCGGGGGTCAAGGTGACCCTGGAGCAGCATGTGGGCCAGGAGTGGAAAGCCTTGTCCGAAGGCGTGACCAACGAGCAGGGTCGGATCAGCGAGCTGTTTCCCACGGGCCAGGCGCTGACCGCCGGCGAATATCGAGTGGTATTCAAGACCGGCGATTACTTCAAGCAGGCCAAGCGCGACACCTTCTTCCCGGAGATTCCGGTGATCTTCGAGGTCAAGCAGACCGAGCAGCACTACCACATTCCGTTGTTGCTCAGCCCTTACGGCTTCTCGACCTATCGCGGCTCGTAGGAGCGGACTGCTGGCGAGGGCGGTCTGCGGGCTCCTTCGCTGGCAAGCCAGCTCCTACAGGCCGGCCAGGGCGCGCAAGCGCTCGGTGTCGAGGATTTCGATCTCGCCGTAGCTCAGGCGCAGGATGCCCTGGTGCTGCAGGTCCTTGAGGATCTGGTTGGTGGTCTGGCGCGACAGCGAAAGCATCAGCGCCAACTGCTCCTGGGGCAATTGCAGCAGGCTGCGGCACTGGCTGACTTCGCCGTAGCCGGTGGCCATCGCCAGCAGGCGGCTGGCCACACGCGCCGGGGCCGGCATCAGGCTCAACTGCTCCAGGTTGATAAAGGCCAGGCGCAGTTTGTGGCTCATCAGCAGGGCGAACTGGCGCCAGTACTGCGGCTGTTGCTCCAGCAGTTGCAGCAGGTTCGCCTGCGGCACCTGGAGCAGGGTACAGGCGCCCTCGGCGTAGGCATCGTGGGTGCGTGGCTGGCCGTCGAACAGGCTGATCTCGCCGAACCAGTGAGGCGCCTGCATCAAGCTGAGCAACGCCTCCTTGCCCTGTTCGCTGACCGCGCCCACCCGTACCGTGCCCTCGACTACCGCGTACAACCCGCAGGGCGGATCGCCGCGCAGGAACAGGCACTGCCCCGCCGCCAGCCGGCGCAGGCGGGCGTTGTCGAGCAAACTATTCTGTAAGGAAACCGGCAAGTGGCTGAACCACTGGCCGTTCATCAGGCATTCACGCCACGGGTGCAGGTCCATGAACAGGTCTTTCCCTCAGGGCATCGCAATGATTGTCGCCTAGCTGACAGAACCGCAAACCAGCGCCGGGCATGATCGGGCCACCCTAACGGAGGAACAACAATGAAAAGCCTCGTTGATCATCTCAGTCAATACGCCGCCTACCACCGCGACCCGCGCAATATCGCCAGCCACTTTATCGGCATTCCGCTGATTGTGGTGGCGGTGGCCGTGCTCTTGTCCCGTCCCGCCTGGCCACTGGCCGGGCTGACGCTGTCGCCAGCGCTGCTGCTGGCCCTGGCCGCGTCGGTGTTCTACCTGCGCCTGGAACTGCGCCTGGGTGTACTGATGACGGCGCTGATGGGGCTGTCGGTATGGCTCGGCCAGGTGCTGGCGGCACAAGGCACCGGGCTCTGGTTGAGCTGCGGGCTGGGGCTGTTCGTGGTCGGCTGGGTGATCCAGTTCATCGGCCATTACTACGAAGGCCGCAAGCCGGCCTTTGTCGATGATCTGTCGGGCCTGATCGTCGGCCCGCTGTTCGTGGTGGCCGAACTGGCGTTCCTGCTGGGGCTGCGCCATGACTTGAAACAGGCCATCGAGCAGCGCTCGGGCCCGGTGGCCCTGCGGCACAAGAAAGCCATGATCTGAAGCCCTGGCACGCTGCGGGAGGATTGAGCCGGACCGCTGTAGGAGCCGGCTTGCCGGCGAAGGAGCCCTCAAGCCAGGTGCAAGCCTGAAGGACCCTTTCGCTGGCAAGCCAGCTCCTACAGCGGGTGTGATGTCGGCGGGGTCAGAGACTGGTGTGCTTCTGCCAGACCTTCGGCTTGAAGAACAGTGTCTCGCCACGGGCCAGGCCGATCAGGCTGTCGTGGTCCTTCACCACTTCGGCTTCGATCAGCTCGCTCTGCCCTTCCACCTTGAGGGTGACCCGGGTGGTAGCGCCCAGGGGACGGATGTCGCGCACTTCAGCGGCGTGGTGGTCTTCGAGTTCCGAACGCGATAGCGACACTTCGTGAGGACGGAACAGCACGTGGTGGTCCTCCCCCAGGTGCAAGCGGTTGGAGTCACCGAGGAAGTGGTAGACGAAGTCGCTGGCCGGGTTCTCGTAGACGTCGCCCGGGGAGCCGATCTGCTCGATCACGCCCTTGTTCATCACCACGATGCGATCGGCCACTTCCATGGCTTCTTCCTGGTCGTGGGTGACGAACACCGACGTCAGGTTGATGTCTTCGTGCAGCCGCGCCAGCCAGCGCCGTAGCTCCTTGCGCACCTTGGCGTCGAGAGCGCCGAAGGGTTCGTCCAGCAGCAGCACCTTGGGCTCCACCGCCAGGGCGCGGGCCAGGGCAATACGCTGGCGCTGGCCACCGGACAGTTGCTCCGGGTAGCGGTCGGAGAGCCAGTCCAGCTGCACCATGTTCAGCAGTTCATGGACCTTCTCGGCGATCCTGCTCTCGCTGGGGCGCTGGTTCTTGGGCTTCATGCGCAGGCCGAAGGCGACGTTGTCGAACACGCTCATGTGGCGGAACAGCGCGTAGTGCTGGAACACGAAACCGACGTTGCGATCACGCACGTCGTGGCCGGAAACGTCCTCGCCATGGAACACGATGCTGCCGTCGTCCGGGGTTTCCAGGCCGGCGATGATCCGCAGCAGGGTGGTCTTGCCGCAGCCGGACGGCCCCAGCAGCGCCACCAGCTCGCCGCTGTGGATATCCAGGTTGATGCTGTTCAGGGCCTTGAAGGCATTGAAGTTCTTGCTGACGTTACGGACTTCGATCGACATGAGTTATTCCTCCGCGGCGCTGGCGCGCAGGCGGTTGATTCGGGATTCGCTCCACTGCTTGAGCAGCAGGATGAACAGCGCAAGGATCAGCAACAGGCTGGCGACGGCAAACGCGGCCACGTGGTTGTACTCGTTGTAGAGGATTTCCACGTGCAGCGGCAGGGTGTTGGTGACCCCGCGAATATGCCCGGACACCACCGACACCGCGCCGAATTCGCCCATGGCTCGGGCGGTACACAGCACCACGCCGTAGATCAGGCCCCATTTGATGTTGGGCACCGTGACGTGCCAGAACATCTGCCAGCCGTTGGCCCCCAGCAACCTGGCGGCCTCCTCTTCCTGGGTGCCCTGCTCCTGCATCAGCGGGATCAGCTCCCGGGCGACGAAGGGTACGGTGACGAAGATGGTGGCCAGGACGATGCCCGGCAAGGCGAAGACAATCTGGATGTCGTGATCCGAAAGCCACGGGCCGAACAGGCCCTGGGCGCCGAACATCAGCACATAGACCAGGCCGGCGATCACCGGCGACACCGAGAACGGCAGGTCGATCAGGGTCACCAGGATGCTCTTGCCGCGGAACGAGTACTTGCTCACGCACCAGGCGGCGCTGACCCCGAACACCAGGTTCAGGGGCACCGAGATCAGCACCGCGATCACCGTGAGCTTCAGCGCCGACAGGGCGTCGGGCTCGAAGATCGCTTCAAAGAACGCACCGATGCCCAGCTTCAGGCCCTGGGACACCACGATGAACAAAGGCAACAAAAGGAACAGGGCAAAGATCAGCCAGCCCAGGCCAATCAGCACCCGCCGCGAGGTGGCACTGCCACGGCGGGCGGCGTTGGCCGACGAGGCGGCGATAGACGATTGAGACATGGATCGCGCCTCCTTATGGACGTTCGATGCGCCGCTGCAGCAGGTTGATCAGCAGCAACAGGACAAAGGAAACCACCAGCATCAGCACGCCGATGGAAGTGGCGCCGGTGTAATCGTACTGGTCGAGCTTGACCATGATCAGCAGCGGCAGGATCTCGGTCTTCATCGGCATGTTGCCGGCGATGAAGATCACCGAACCGTACTCGCCGACGCCCCGGGCAAAGGCCAGGGCAAAGCCGGTGAGCCAGGCCGGCAGCAAGGCCGGCACCAGGATATGGCGGAACACCTGCCACGGCTTGGCGCCAAGGCAGGCGGCGGCCTCTTCCACTTCGCGGGGAATGTCCGCCAGCACCGGCTGCACAGTACGCACCACGAACGGCAAGGTGACGAAGGTCAGCGCCAGGGTGATGCCCAGGGGCGTGTAGGCGATCTTGAAGCCGAGGTCAGTGGCGAACTGCCCCACCAGGCCGGTGGGCGCGTAGAGCGCGGTCAGGGCGATGCCGGCCACGGCGGTGGGCAGGGCAAAGGGCAGGTCGATCATGGCGTCGATGATCTTGCGCCCGGGGAAGGTGTAACGCACCAGGACCCAGGCCAGCAGGGTGCCGATGACGCCGTTGATGATGGCCGCGTACAACGCGGTGCCGAAACTCAGCTGGAGTGCGGCGAGCACCCGTGGCGCCGAAATGATCGCCCAGAATTGTTCCCAGGTGAGTTGCGCGGCATGCACGAACATCGCCGCCAGGGGGATGAGCACAATCAGGCTGAGGTACACCAAGGTGTAGCCCAGCGTCAGCCCGAAGCCGGGTATGACGGGGGAGATACGACGCGACATAAAAGTCCTTGGTTAACGGATATTCTCCAGCACAGGCGCCAATGCCAGTGGCGAGGGCGCTTGCTCCCGCTGGGCCGCTCAGCGACCCCAGACCAGAGACCGAGGTGCATCAAGTGCACCGCTCGACCGGTTTGGGAGTGCTGCGCACTCCGGCGGGAGCAAGCTCCCTCGCCACATCAGGCGGGCGCCTGCACTGATTCTTGCTTACTGCGCGGTGTAGATCTGGTCGAACACGCCACCGTCATTGAAAAATTTCGGTTGGGCAGTCTTCCAGCCGCCGAAGTCCTTGTCGATAGTCACCAGCTCCAGTTTGGGGAACTGCTGGGCATATTTGGCGGCGACGTCCTTGTCCCGCGGACGGTAGAAGTTCTTCGCGGCGATTTCCTGGCCGGCCGGGCTGTACAGGTGCTTGAGGTAGGCCTCGGCGATCTCGGTGTTGCCTTTCTTCTCGGCGTTCTTGTCCACCACCGCCACCGGCGGCTCGGCGAGGATCGACAGCGAAGGCACGACGATGTCGAACTTGTCGGCGCCGCCGTCTTCCTTGAGGGCCAGGAAGGCTTCGTTTTCCCAGGCCAGCAGCACATCGCCCTGACCGTTGTTGACAAAGGTGATGGTCGAGCCGCGAGCACCGGTGTCCAGCACTGGCACGTGCTTGAACAGCTCCTTCACATACTCCTGAGCCTTGGCTTCGCTGCCGCCGGTTTTCAGGCCGTAGGCCCAGGCGGCAAGGAAGTTCCAGCGCGCGCCGCCGGAGGTTTTCGGGTTGGGGGTGATCACCGAGACGTCTTTCTTGATCAGGTCGCCCCAGTCCTTGATGCCTTTGGGATTGCCCTTGCGCACCAGGAACACGATGGTCGAGGTGTAGGGGGTGCTGGCGTCGGGCAGGCGCTTCTGCCAGTCCGCCGGCAGGGTCTTGCCGAGCTTGGCGATTTCGTCGATGTCGCCGGCCAGGGCCAGGGTCACCACGTCGGCGCGCAGGCCGTCGATCACCGCCCGACCCTGTTTGCCGGAACCACCGTGGGATTGCTGGATTTTCACGTTGTCGCCGGGGTGCGACTGCTTCCAGAAGCTTGTGAACTCGGCGTTGTAGTCCTGGTACAGCTCGCGGGTCGGGTCGTAGGACACGTTGAGCAGCTCGTAATCCTTGGCAACGGCGGAACCGGCAAAAACGGCGCTGGCGAGGGCGGCCAGGGCATAACGGCGAATCGACGACATGATGGAGCTCCCGAATTTTTTAAAGTGCTGGCATTTTTCTTATGGCGAATCAGGCCCGCATTCGTGGGTGAACGCTGGGAATCAGACTGGGGGTCATGGATGACGCCCTCCGGTTGTCCAGTCGGGCCTCTCGATGGCGAGAGGGTGATGCGGTATTGCGCGGGGCGGCATTAGCCGGGTTTGTGGCCGGGCTGTTGCAGGCGGAATTTTTCCTTGCGTTCGATCTGCACGACCTGGGCGTTGTGCACGGTGATTTCCACCGCGCCAAAACGCAGGTCGCGCAGGGCGCTTTGAATTTCACGCAAGATGGTTGCTTCGTCCTGGCCGTCAACGCTACGTAGAGATGCGCTCATGGTGCTGCTCCTGAGTGAGATGTGCCTGGCAGTGGCGGCACTGCTTGCGGCGTGGGAGCAATAGTAGATAGGCAGGGATATTCTTAAAAATACTATTTAAGAATTTTTATATAACCAGGAGCGATTTGCAGGTGGATCGCGGCCTGCAGCTGCAAGCTGCAAGCTGCAAGCTGCAAGCTGCAAGCTGCAAGCTGCAAGCTGCAAGCTGCAAGCTGCAAGCGGATAACAGCCTGAGGTATGGCCGTCAGTGAATCGGCGGTGCGTTGCTCCAGTTCAACTCCTGCGCCGGCATCGGCCGACCGAACCAGTAGCCCTGGCCCAGGTCGCAGCCGTGTTCGAGCAGGAAGCGCGCCTGCTCCACCTGTTCGATGCCTTCGGCGTGCACCTGCATGCCCATGCTCTGGGCCAGGGCGATGATCACCCGGGAGATGGCCGCATCGTCTTCATCGAGCGGCAGGCCGGCGACAAAGCCCTGGTCGATCTTGAGCTTCTGCACCGGCAGGCGCTTGAGCCGCAACAGCGAGGAATAGCCGGTGCCGAAGTCGTCGATGGCCAGGCGAATGCCCAGCTCGCGCAGCCGGTGCATCTGTTCCAGGGCCACTTCCGGGTCATCCATCACCGCGCTCTCGGTGACCTCCAGCTCCAGGTAGGCCGGGTCCAGGCCGGTGTCGTGCAGCACCTGGGCGACCTGCTGGTACAGCTCGCTGCGGGCGAACAGCCGGGTCGAAACGTTCACCGCGATAAACGACAGCACCACGCCGTCGGCCTGCCACTGGCACATCTGCCGACAGGCCTGCTGCATGACCCAGGCGTCGATCTCGGCAATCATCCCGGTGCGTTCGGCGATGGGGATGAACTCCGCCGGGGATACCAGGCCACGCTGCGGATGCTCCCAGCGCACCAGGGCCTCGACGCCGATCAGGCGGCTGCTCTTGAGATCGTGTACCGGCTGGTAGTAGACCCGCAGTTCCTGCTGTTCCAGGGCCCGGCGCAGTTCGAAGGCAATTTCCACTCGCTGCTGCGCATGGGCGGTGAGTTCTTCGGTGTACAACGCGTAACCGTTGCGTCCGGCGCTCTTGGCCTTGAACAGCGCCGCGTCGGCGTTGCGCAGCAGCTGGCTGGCGCTCAGGGCATCGCTGGGAAACAGGCTGATGCCGATGCTGGCGTTGATCACCACCTGCTGTTCGCCCAGTTGGAAGGGTTCCCTGAGGCCGTCGATGATGCGTTGGGCCAGGGCCGCGGCCTGCACCAGCTGCGGACAGCTTTCGGCCAGCACGGCGAACTCGTCGCCGCCCAGGCGCGCCAGGGTCATGCCTGGACCGAACATGCCTCCCAGGCGCTCGCCCACGGCCTTGAGCAACTGGTCGCCGACGTTGTGACCAAGGCTGTCGTTGATCATCTTGAAGTGATCGAGGTCTATCATCAGCATGGCGCAGCCGCGCTTGTGGATCTGCGCCGAGGCCAGGGCCTGTTCGGCGCGGTCGGTGAACAGCAGGCGGTTGGGCAGGTCGGTCAGCGGATCGTGGTGGGCCAGGTGCGCCAGTTCGTGCTCGGAGTCCTTGATTGCGCTGATGTCGGAGAACACCGCGACATAGTGGGTGAGCTCACCCTGCTCATCGCGGATCGCGCGAATGCTCTGCCACTGCGGGTAGATCTCGCCGCTCTTGCGCCGGTTCCAGATTTCGCCGCTCCACTCTCCGGTCTTCTGCAGCGAATCGAACATCGCCTTGTAGAAATCCGCCGAATGATGGCCGGACTTGAACAGGCTCGGCTGGCGCCCCAGCACCTCTTCGCTCTGGTAGCCGGTGATTTCGATAAAGGCGCGATTGACGTGGACGATCTGGCCCTGGGTGTCGCTGACCAGCACCCCTTCGCGGGTGCAGTCGAACACCGCCGCCGCCTGGCGCAGACGCTCGCGATCGGTCTGTTGATGGCGCAACCAGCGATCGGCCCCCATGACCCGCAACAGGCGAGCCCGGGCAAAGAAAATCAGCACCGCGCTGACCAGTGCCCAGGCGTAGCCACTGATCTGGTGCCAGTGCGCCTGATCGGAGAATTCATCGAAGAAACTGCTCAGTAAATAACCACTGAACTGTAGCCAGATCAGCGACAGCAGCAGGTAAAGCAGCGCGGCACGCAAGCCATTGCGATAAGAAACCGACATAAGTCCGTCTATTTCCACACGAAAAGTTCGGGATTATAGAGGAAGAAACATGCCGCCACTCTTATCTGAAAGGGCGACTGGTTTTCTCAGTGGGCATAGTGATAATGCCTGAGCTGTTTTTTCTTTATCGAGGGCCTTATCGCCTATGTGGTACGAAGGTTTACTTGGCTTGTCCGCCTGGCAACTGGTGGCAGTCACTCTTTTGATGACCCACGTGACCATTGTCGCGGTCACCATTTATCTGCATCGCTACTCCGCGCACCGTTCCCTGGAACTCAACGCCGGCCTGAAACACTTCTTCCGCTTCTGGCTGTGGCTGACCACGGCGCAGAACACCCGTGAGTGGACCGCCATCCACCGCAAGCACCACGCCAAATGCGAAACCGTCGACGACCCCCACAGCCCGGTGATCAAGGGCTTGTCCACCGTGCTGCGCAAGGGCGCCGAGCTGTACCGCGAAGAGGCGAAGAACCCGGAAACCCTGCGCATCTATGGCAAGAACTGCCCGGAAGACTGGATCGAGCGCAACCTCTACAGCCGCTACAAGCTGGGCGGCATCGCGCTGATGGCGGTCATCGACCTGCTGCTGTTCGGCACCATCGGCATCACCATCTGGGCCATCCAGATGATGTGGATTCCGTTCTGGGCCGCCGGTGTGATCAACGGCCTGGGTCATGCGGTGGGCTACCGCAACTTCGAATGCCGCGACGCCGCCACCAACCTGGTGCCCTGGGGCATCATCGTTGGCGGTGAAGAGCTGCATAACAACCATCACACCTACCCCAACTCGGCCAAGCTCTCGGTGAAGAAATGGGAGTTCGACATGGGCTGGGCCTGGATCAAGCTGTTCAGCCTGCTACGGCTGGCCAAGGTCCAGCGGGTGGCGCCGATCGCCCATCGGGTCGAAGGCAAGGGGCACCTGGACATGGACACCGCCATGGCCATCCTCAACAACCGGTTCCAGATCATGGCCCAGTACCGCAAGCTGGTGATCGGCCCGCTGGTGAAACAGGAACTGGCCAAGGTCGATCACTCGGTGCGCCACCAGTTCCATCGCGCCAAGCGCCTGCTATCGCGGGAAACCAGCCTGCTGGAAGAGCGCCACCACCTGCGTATCCAGAACATGCTGGAACACAGCCAGGCCTTGAAGGTGATCTACGAAAAACGCCTGGCCCTGCAGCAGATCTGGGTCAAGACCAGCGCCAACGGCCACGACATGCTGGCGGCGATCAAGGACTGGGTGCACGAGGCCGAAGCCAGCGGCATCCAGTCGCTGCGGGACTTTGCCCATCAGTTGAAAACCTACTCTCTGCGGCCCACCGCAGCCTGAGCCAGAGCCCCTCGCCACAAGCTGGCGAGGGGCGACTGCGACCGTCCGGCGGGCGCGCCAGGTATCGCCGCAACGGCTGGGAACTTAGCGTCCGATCCCCTATCTCACTGAACACTTCGCCACCCAGGCGGGCTTGGTTGTAGCCGCTGTCGAACATCGCGCGGCACGCCCTTTGAGATCTGTGCCGATGGTCAACAAGAACCCACACACTCCATCTTCGCTTCCCCAGTGGCCCGAGGCCGCGCAAACCCTGATGGCCCTGATGCATGCACAGGGCGAAGTAGCCCGCCTGACCGAACGCGAGCAGCTGTTCAGCTCCTTGCTGGTCAGCGTCAACGCCGTGCTCTGGGCCTTCGATTGGGAGAACCGCCAGGTGCTGTACGTCAGCCCGGCCTATGAACGGATCTTCGGTCGCCCCGCCGGACTGCTGCTGGCGGACTGCAACCAGTGGCGCGACAGCATCTACCCCGATGACCTGGAATACGCTGAACGCAGCCTGGCCCAGGTCCTGGACAGGGGCGCGGTGGAAGATCGCGAATACCGCATCATCGATGCCCAGGGCCAGGTGCGCTGGCTCAGCGACAAATGCTTCATCAACCGCAATGCCGAGCCCGGGCAACGGTTGATCGTGGTCGGCATCGCCGAAGACATCACCGAGAAGAAGCGGCTGGAAGCCGAACTGCAACGCCTGGCCACCACCGATGTGCTGACCCAGAGCAGCAACCGCCGGCACTTCTTCGAATGCGCCAACCGCGAGTTCGAGCAAGCGCGGCTGCAAGGCTCGCCCCTGGCCTTCCTGCTGCTGGATATCGATGACTTCAAAGTGATCAACGACACCTACGGCCACCCCGAAGGTGACATCGTCCTGCAGCGCATCGCCGAAAGCGGGCGCGCCGCACTGCGCCGTGGCGACTTGTTCGGGCGTATTGGCGGCGAGGAATTTGCCGCGGTGTTTCCCGGCTGCAGCGCAGACATGGCGCATCAGGTTGCCGAACGCCTGCAGCGGGAAATCCAGCGCCAGAGCTTCAGCCACCAGGGCCAGGTCTTCACCATCACCGTGAGCCAGGGCCTGACCGACCTGCGGCGCGATGACGAAAGCCTCGACAGCCTGTTCGCCCGCGCCGATGCGGCGATGTACCACGCCAAGCGCCAGGGCAAGAACCGCATCGTCAGCGGATAAGCACCCGGCCCGCACTCGTAGGAGCTGGCTTGCCAGCGAAGGCATCTTCAAGGCGTGCACATGGCTGGCGGGCCTCTTCGCCGGCCAGCCGGCTCCTACGGCGGCTCAGCCCTTGCGCAGGCGGGACAGCTCCGGCAGACCGATTTTCAGCAGGCGGGCGGTCTTGCTGCGGGCCAGTTCTTCGATCCCCTCATGCTCGGTCAAGCGCGCCAGCTGCGCCGCCAGGTTCATCACCAGCGCCTCGCGGGAGTACACCCCACCGCCCAACTGGTAGGTCGAGGCAATCAGCTCCCGCAGTTCCAGGGGCATGCGCCAGCGGGTGCGCAGCGCCGAGCCGTAGGCCGCGCCAAAACGCTCCAGGGCATCGCCGATCTCTTCCTGATCGTCGAGCTCGCCGCCAGCCTGTTGCCACTCCTGCAGGCAGCGCAGCAGCGCCAGATCACCCAGGCGATGCAACAGCCCGGCGCAGTAGCAACGCTCCTGGTCCAGATCCAGCAGGCGCGCCAGGGTACGGCCATATTCCGCGGTATGCAGCGACAGCTCCCAATAGCGCTCGGCGTAGTCGGCCAGGGCCGGATCGCTCAGGCGCGCGCTGCGCTTGAGGGTCAGCCCGAGAATCAGGTTCATGCTCTGTCCGGTGCCAAGCCGGTGCAGGGCCTGGGACAGGGTCTGCACGCCGTCGCCGTGGTGCTGCGCAGCGCTGTTGGCGGCCGCGATCAGCACCGCGGTGACCTGGGGGTCGGTGCGGATCTCTTCCTCCAGTTGCTTGAGGTCCAGACCGTCGGGATTGAGGCTGCGCTTGACCGCCTGTTGCACATCGGTCAGCAACGGCGCGCCATCGGCGACCTCGCGCCGGCGCTCGAGAAAGGTCCACAGGCTCATGCCCGGGGCCAGAGCCGGCACCTCGCAGGAGACTTCCTGGCCAGCGTCCAGCAGCAAGCCCTGCAGGCGCTGGGTCAGGCCTTCCATGTTCAAGGGTTTGGTCAGGTAGGCAGTGGGGGCCAGGGGCAACGCTTCGCGCACGCTGGCACTGTCGTTGCGAGCGCTGAGCAGAATGAACGGCTGCAGCGGGTTACGCTTGCGCTGACGCACTGCGCGCAACACTGAGAGGCCATCGACGCCCGGCAGCTCCCAGTCGGCAATGATCAGGTCATAAGTTTTTTCGCTCAACAGCTCCAGGGCTTCCTGACCATCGCCACACAGGTCCAGGCGCGCGTCACAGCGCACGTTGAGCAGCACTTGCTTGAGCAAATCGCGGGACCAGGGGTCAGCCTCGGCAATCAGCACGCGAGGTACAGCGGGTAGATCAACAGCGGTCATGCAGCACGCTCCCTAGGCAATCCCTTGCACCTTAGTCAATGCGCGGGCTTCCATACAGCGCAAATCCCCTATGGACCGCCTGGGGATGAAAAAAACCCGCCGAAGCGGGTTTTTTTGTCGATCAGGTCACGGCAGCAACCACTCAGAGCTCAGCGAAGCACTCTTCGATGATGGCCAGGCCTTTATCCAGCTGCTCGTCCGGCGAGGTCAGCGGCACCAGCACCCGCAGCACGTTGCCGTAAGTGCCGCAGGACAGCAGGATCAGGCCCTTGTCCCGAGCCTTGGCCACGACCTGGGCCACGGCCGCGGCGTTCGGCTTGTGGCTGTCGCCGTTTTCGAACAGTTCCACCGCGATCATCGCGCCCAGGGCACGCACTTCGCCGATCACCGGGTACTTGGCCTGGATGGCCTTGAGGCCGGTCACCAGACGCTCGCCCACTGCCTTGCAGCGATCCAGCAGGTGCTCTTCCTCGAACACTTCCATCACCGCCAGAGCGGCGGCACAGGCGATCGGGCTGCCAGCGTAGGTGCCACCCAGGCCGCCTGGAGCGATGGCGTCCATGTATTCGGCCTTGCCGCAGACACCGGCCAGCGGGAAGCCGCCAGCGATGGACTTGGCGAAGGTGGTCAGGTCGGCGGCAACGCCCATCTGTTCCATGGCGAAGAAGGTGCCGGTACGGCCGGCGCCGGTCTGTACTTCGTCAGCGATCAGCAGGATGCCGTGCTGGTCGCACAGGGCGCGCAGGCGCTTCATGAACTCTTTGGGGGCAACGTAGAAACCGCCTTCGCCCTGTACCGGCTCGATGATGATCGCGGCGATATCACGAGGCTCGGCGTCGTTCTTGAAGATGCGCTCGATGCTGGCGATGGAGTCGTCGATGCTCACGCCATGCAGTTCGTTGGGGTACAGCGCGCGGAAGATGCCGCCAGGCATCAGGCCCATGCCGGCCGAGTAAGGCACGACCTTGCCGGTCAGACCCAGGGTCATCATGGTGCGGCCGTGATAGGCACCGGTGAAAGCGATTACGCCAGCGCGGCCAGTGGCGGCACGGGCGATTTTCACGGCGTTTTCCACGGCTTCGGAACCGGTGGTCACCAGCAGGGTTTTCTTGGCGAAGTCACCCGGGACCTTGGCGTTGATCTTTTCGCACAGTTCCACATAGGGCTCGTAGGCCAGGACCTGGAAGCAGGTGTGGGTCAGCTTGTTCAGTTGCTCGGTCACCGCCGCGATGATTTTCGGATGCACGTGACCGGTGTTGAGTACCGCGATGCCGCCGGCGAAGTCGATGAACTCGCGGCCTTCAACGTCGGTAACGGTGGCGTTCTTCGCGCTGTCGGCGAAGATTGGGTGAATCTGGCCAACACCGCGTGGTACAGCGGCTTCACGGCGTTTCATCAAAGATGCGTTGGTCTTGCTCATAGTGTCCTCGTTCACCGCGGCTACAGCGGTGTGATTCAAGGGTTGCGGGGCGGGGAAGAGGCTGCGACAGCATGCGTTGATCGACTGTCGGGACCTTCCCGGGCCACCTTGAAAAGTACGTTTTTTAAAGCCGCGCCGGGGGGCAGCGCTCTCGTGCCCCCGGCGCTTGAAACCGGATCAGATACCCAGGCAGAGGTATTTGATTTCCAGGTAATCCTCGATCCCGTACTTGGAACCTTCGCGGCCCAGGCCCGAGGCCTTGATGCCGCCGAATGGCGCCACTTCGTTGGAGATCAGGCCGGTGTTGACCCCGACCATGCCGTATTCCAGGGCCTCGGCCACACGGAACACGCGACCCAGGTCGCGGGCATAGAAGTACGAGGCCAGGCCGAACTCGGTGTCGTTGGACATGGCGATGACTTCGGCTTCGTCCTTGAAGCGGAACAGCGGCGCCAGCGGGCCGAAGGTTTCTTCCTTGGCCACGGCCGCGTCTTTGGGCACGTTGACCAGGATGGTCGGCTCGAAGAAGTTGCCTTCCATGGACTTGCCGCCAGCCAGCAGGGTCGCGCCTTTGTTCAGGGCGTCAGTGATGTGTTCCTGGACCTTGGCCACGGCTTTTTCGTCGATCAGCGGGCCGGTGGTGGTGCCTTCTTCCAGACCGTTGCCGATCTTCAGCTTGGCCACAGCCGCCTTCAATTTCTCGGCGAAGGCGTCGTACACCGAATCCTGAATGTACAGGCGGTTGGCGCAGACGCAGGTCTGACCGTTGTTGCGGTACTTGGAGATGATCGCGCCTTCGACGGCCTTATCCAGGTCGGCGTCGTCGAACACGATGAACGGCGCGTTGCCGCCCAGCTCCAGGGAAACTTTCTTGATGTCCTTGGCGCATTCGGCCATCAGCTGGCGACCGATTTCGGTGGAGCCGGTGAACGACAGCTTGCGCACGATCGGGTTGCTGGTCAGCTCGCCGCCGATGTCGCCGGCGCTGCCGGTGACCACACTGAGCACGCCTTTCGGGATGCCGGCGCGGTGCGCCAGTTCCACCAGGGCCAGGGCCGAGAACGGGGTTTGCGAAGCGGGCTTGATGACCATGGTGCAACCGGCGGCCAGGGCCGGGCCGGCTTTACGGGTGATCATCGCCGCCGGGAAGTTCCACGGAGTGATGGCCGCGGTGACGCCGATCGGCTGCTTGATCACGATCAGGCGCTTGTCCGGCTGGTGGCCGGGGATCACGTCGCCGTAGATGCGCTTGGCTTCTTCGGCGAACCATTCGATGAAGGAGGCGGCGTAGGCGATTTCGCCCTTGGCTTCGGCCAGCGGCTTACCCTGCTCCAGGGTCATCAGGCGACCCAGGTCGTCCTGGTTTTCGATCAGCAATTCATACCAGCGGCGCAGCTTGGTGGCGCGCTCCTTGGCGGTCAGCGCACGCCAGGCCGGCAGGGCCTTGTCGGCGGCTTCGATGGCGCGGCGGGTTTCGGCGGCGCCCATCTTGGGTACGGTACCGAGGATTTCACCGGTAGCGGGGTTGTTGACCTTGATCGTCTGGCCGTTGTCCGCGTCGACCCAAGCTCCATCGATGAAGGCTTGCTGGCGGAACAACTGGGCGTCTTTGAGCTGCATGTCGGCTTCCTTAACAGCACCGCGCATACGCGGGGCGAATTGTGATTGTTGAAAAGGCGCCCTGTGAGGCACGGACCGCGCTGGCGCGTCCGAAAGCCGGGACAAAGCTGCCGTCAGGAAAATCGTTCACTGGGTAAAAGCACGAAAATGTCGCACACAAGGATAGACGTGCGCTTGGGCACCCAGGCAAGAGCGTTTGAAATCTCAAACGAATCCTAGGGTCAACGGGGGTAAAGGACAATAGGCTGTTCGAAAAAAAGAACGTAAAGGCGCCTAGCGGTAAAAAATCCGCTTCAACCTCCCATGCCGCCGGGCAAAAGACAACGCCCCCGCGGTCTGCAGACCGCGGGGGCGTTGGCGTGACGCCTGGGGAAGGATCAGCTGCTGAACGACTTGAGCACCGTCAGCAGGCTGGTGAGGTTGTCGGCCACACCGCCCTGGGCGACTTTCTCGGTAGCCGAGGCACCGGCGGTGGTGTCGACGCTGTAGATCTGCATCACGCCCTGGTTGGTCGCGGCCTGGGCCAGGGTGTTTTGCTGTTGCTGCGCCGACACCGAGTTCTGGAACAGGATGGCCACGGACTGGCCCATGGACTGGTAGACGGTGCCCATGGCCATGGCCGGTGCTTCGGCAACCACCTTGACGTTGGTCTGGGTGACGGCATCGGTGATTTGCGGACTGACTGTGCTCATAAAAACTCCATTTTTTCAGCAGGAAAGTTCAACGGGAAATCTGGCGTTCAGCCACTCAGCCCTGGAAGGACTTGAGCACCGTCAGCAGGCTGGTGAGGTTGTCGGATACGCCGCCCTGGGCAACCTTCTCGGTGGCCGCCGCGCCGGCGGTGGTGTCGACACTGTAGATCTGCATCACGCCCTGGTTGGTCGCGGCCTGGGCCAGGGTATTTTGCTGCTGCTGCGCCGAAACCGAGTTCTGGAACAGGATCGCGGTGGCCTGGGCCATGGATTGGTAGATGGTGCCCATCGCCATGGCCGGCGCTTCGGCGACGACTTTGACGTTGGTCTGGGTGACGGCATCGGTGATTTGTTCGTTTACAAGTGGCATGGCTCAACTTCCTTTGTTAGGCACACGGAGCATTCCGTGTCTTTGAGTGAACGTGGCAGCCGTTTTCCTGTGAACCGTGGGGCCTGGGACTCTCGGCTTATTTCAGGGGGGACTCATTGCCCTGCAGCGGCGAGCACCTGCTTGAGGGTGTCTTCGACTTTCTGCGACAACTCGGCCATGCGCGCCTCGACGGCGGCTTTCACCTCCTGCTGCACCTGGGCGCTGATCATCGCCTTGAGGGCTGGATCGTCGGCAGGGGCCGGGCTGGGGGTGGGGGCGGAAACCGCGCCCCCGGTCTGGCCCGAACTCGGCGCCGCCGGCTCCGAGGTGCCAGTCGGGGCTGAAGTGGAGGCCGCGGCCTGACTCTCGGCCGCCGCCAGTAGCTGACGCAGTACCAACTCGCGCGCCTGGGGATCGGCCCTGCCGACACCGAAACCCGACAACTGCTCGATGATATTGCGCGTGCGCTGTTCATCGGCCTGTATCAGCTCGGCGGCTCGCTGCCGCGCCTGATCAACGCTCTGTTGCGCAGACTTGGACATGTCCAGCGGCTTGTCCTGGACAAACGCCTCCAGTACCTGGCGCTCGACCTGGGTCAACGGACGCTTCAGGTACCTCTCGGCAAAGAGAAGTATCGTCGCCATCGGGGTTTGCTCTTCATTCGCCATTGCTTGCTCCTTTATCGATGAATGGCGTTGAAGGGCTGGCACCGGGTCCGTCGAACTTCAACGCCTGGGGTGAACAGAGCGGCCGGGGAACGCCGGCGCCTTTTGCACGACAGCCCCGGGCGCCTTGCGCGCCCGAGGGGCGCATTCAGGAAGACGACGGTCGATTGGCCAGGGTGGCGCTGTACTTGGCGATGCTGGCGTCGATCTTGTCGATGGCCATGCCCGCTGCGTCGGCTTCCATGGCACCGGCCGCCGCCGCCACGGCGGCAGCGGCGCCCACCATCAGGTCGGTAGCCAGCACACCCAGGGCATCCTCGGCGGCGCCCTTGACGTTCTCTTTGACGATGTTCTCGGTCATCTGCTTGAGCAGTACCGCCTGGGCCGCCAGGGCCAGCTTGCTGACCCCGTCGAAATACCCCGCCGCCGACTGCGCCACCAGGCCGGCGGCCTGGCTGATCATCATGTCGGGAGCGATCGCGATCTGCGCCGGGGCATAACTGAAGGTCTGGGCATTGGTGAACTGCACCGCCTGGACGATCTGACTGTTCAGGGCATCGGTGCTGTCGGTGCTGGGGCTGCCGGCCTGCTTCAGCAACTGCGCGTTCATCGTCTCCATCACCGAAGGTTGCGCGGCGGCGGATGGCGGAGAAGGTGCAGCCTCGGGCGCCGGATCGGTGCCGTTCGACGCGGCCTCACGGGGCGCCGCCCGAGGCTCTGTCGCTTGCTCCCCCGAACTGGGGTCGGCCGCCGCGCTCGCGGTTTCATCGGCCGCGGCCGCGGGTGGGGTTTTCTTCTTGAACCATGCCATGACGATTCTCCCGGGCTGTCAGCCCTACTCGCCGATCGCCATGATCAACGCCACGGCCTTGGACACCACCGCGTTGGAGATCTGGTTCAGCGCTTGCTGGCTGTTGACCGCGTTCTGCAACGACAGGCCCGTCGAATGGCTGGCCACCTGATACAACGAGGCGATGGCCTGGGCCGGGGCTTCGGCCACCACCTTGACGTTGGTCTGGGTCACCGCGTCGGTGATCTGCGAGTTGACCATTGGATCTGGCATACATCTCTCCTTAGATGGAATGGCCCACCGCAGAAGGCGGCGGCACCGGCTACAGCGTCGAAAACAGGCTCACTGAACAAGAACGTCCCGGCGGGCCTGCTGTGAATCCTGTCACGACCTCAACGCAGGGCCTCGCGCAACAATTGCACGTGCTTGCGCGCCAGAGGCTGGTTCATCCCCAGCTCGGCGGCAATGTTCGGGTAGGGCAGATCGTCGACGAACTTCAGTTCAAACAAGCGGCGTTTCTTAACGGGCAATTGCGCCACCCGCCGACTCAGCAGGGCCAGGGTTTCCAGCAGCTCCACCTGCTCCAGCACCGACATCTGCGGGGCCTCCAGCTGCTGCAGCGGGTCGTCCTCGAAATCGGCGAAATCCACGAACAGACGCTGCTCCCGCGCCCGCCGCCGACAGCTGTCGACAAACACATGATCCAGCACCAGGAACAGAAAGCCCTGGGGATCGCGAATCCGCTCCGGCGAACGGCGAAAGAACAGCAGCGCCTTGATCGCCGTGGCCGCCAGCCACTCCTGGGCGCCATCGGCGTTACCCCGCGCCAACTGCCGGGCGCGACGCTGCAACCCGGGCAGCACCGCCTTCCAGCTGGCCTCGAACAGATGATCCGCCAACCGTGTCGGCAGGCCCTCTTGCATCGAACAGTTCATCTCCCGCACCTCCCTGTGCCCCGTGACCGCACGGATATGGCTGCAGGTTGCGCGCAGGTACGAAGACACTGCAGCGGGAAAAACTGCCGCTACGGCCCGGGTTTCCTCGGGTGGCGACGGACAACCGCACGCCAATGAAAACCGGCGTGGACGCCCCGAGTCGACATAGGTATGATGTCGCCCGCACTGCACTCGTAGCTCAGCTGGATAGAGTACTGCCCTCCGAAGGCAGGGGTCGTGGGTTCGAATCCCGCCGAGTGCGCCAGCTTTAGCGAAAAAGCCCCAGGTCTGATGGCCTGGGGCTTTTTTGTTTTCGGGCTTCAAGGTTTCCGGCCGCAGCCATCATCGACAACCGGAACCCGAACGACGCCGGGTGGCTGTCCCGACAAGGCGCAACTTGCTACATTCCACGCCCCCGGACAGGAGGTCCCCATGCTCTGCCATCCGTTGTGCAACCAGCCCTTCGAGCCAGAACTCCGTGATTGGGTCAGCTGTTTCACCGGCTATGACATGCCCCCTGAGCGGGATGCGGAACTGAGCCGCTTCAACCCCAACGACCCCGAAGACCGCGAATACCTGATCCGCCACTACGCGCTGAGGCGCGATTACCCCCAGCAGAATTTCCGTCATCGGCAACGGCTGGTGCAGGTCCTGCAAGCAGCCCTGGACGACCCGGACTACGCTTTCGACAGTGTCTGGGAGCCGGTCGAGGAGGACGACGAATACGATCAATGGCCCAGCGGCTGGCCAGCGGTGATCGACGACAGCCGGGACTTCTTCCAGCGCCTGCTGATCGCGGCCCGGGAGCTATGGCACGAAGATCTGACCCGCGCGCAGTTACCCTCACTGGCAGAGTGCCGGGCGATCCCGGAGCGGGATCGGGGCACCCGCGACTGGCTGTTCAACATCGACAACGCCGAAGCCTGGCGGGCAGTCTTCAATGAAGCGGCCACGCCCTATGACCTCAATACCCAGGGCCCGGTGTTTCAAGGCGAGCAACTGAGCCTGCAGCTGGCCGGCGATCTGGGGCGTCTGTCCGTGCCTTGCACCTGGCCGGCGAGCCAGGCCCCGACCCACTGCCGCTTGCTGCTCAAGGTCCAGGGCATCAGCGAACTGGCGGTCAGCGGTACGCGTTTCGATGGCCGCCTGCGCACCCAGCTCACCCGTCTCAATCCCGGTTATTACCTGCGCCTGGAAATCGGCTTCGACTGCGTGATCGAATGCGTGGCGCTGTCCGTGAGCATCACCGATGTCGAAGGAATACGCGATGAAAAGCAATTTTGAAGTGGCCCTGGAGCGTCAGGAAATGCCCCAGTTCTTTCGCGGCCAGGGCCAGTACCTGACCCGAGACGGCGATTGGGACGAGCACCTGTACTGCATCAACTGGCCGGGGATCTTCGCCTACCTGCGGGACCACGCCGACGGTGCACAACAACTGAGCAGTGCCTTCGAGCTCTACGTCTACAGCGTTGTGGAAACCATCGAGGATTGCTTCGGCCTGCGGGAAAACCTGTTCTGTTACTACTCGACCCGGACCCACTGGGCGCCCGAGAGCATCGATCTGTTGGGGCAATTGCCGGAGCCTTGCCGGCGGCGCATCGTGCAGCGTTTGAGCTGGTATCGCTGGCAGGTGGAAAACCACGCCCGGCTGCTGCCGGAACGAGCCCGGCGCATGACCGCGGATGGTGCCTGCGCCGAGTTCATCGACCTGCCCGCCTTGCCCTACAACTGAATCCGGCAGCCGCCTGGACTATTCATCCTCGGCGGCGTTGGCGTCCTGCTGTGCTTGCTCGGCTTCGTCCTGCGCCTCGGGGTCGGCGCCCTCTTCAGCCTCTTCAAGGCCAAAGTCCTTGCGACTCTCCTTGATGGCCTGACGGATATCCGCGCCCTTGATCGGGCAGTTCAACATTGCCGCTATACGGTCGATGCGGGGTGCCATGACCGGCCTCTCACTTGCTGGAAACTGGGCAGATAGTGCGCGCTTTCCCCGGCGACAGCCAACTCCCGCTCTTTATTGACGACGCAAGGCTTGCAGGCGCGCGTCCAGATCCTCCTGTGGGTACTGTTCATGCAGCTGGAGCAGCAGCTCGGCCGCCTCGCGGCTCTGGCCACCTTCCCACAGGCGCAAGACCGCCTGAAGTTGCTTATCCAGCCGCTTGATGGTCCGCGGCTCGGCCGGGGCCGACATGCGTTGGGCCAACTTGCTCGACTCCGCCCTGGGTTTGGCCACCGCAGCTGGTGCTGCATCGCTTAGCGCTTCCATCTCTGGCGCTGCGGCAAAACTGCCCACAGGGGCCGCCGGAGCGATGGGCGAAGAGGCAGCAGGCTCAGGGGCACTCAAGGCCCCCGCCAGCTCGGCGGAGCGGGGCGCCGCCTGGCGCGCCATGGGCGCAGCAGGCGCTGGAGCGGGGGCGGGGATAAAGGCCTGCTCTTGTGGATAGTGCTCCGGGGAAGGCCGCAGCAAGCCAATGACCAGCGCCACGCCAAACAGGCTGGCAAAGGCCAGTTGATAACGCGGCCGTTGGCAGGCCTGCATCCAGCGCTGCCAGAGGCTCGGCTTGGGCGCAGGGGCTTCGCGGCGCGCGATGGCCAGGATCAGGGCATCCAGATGGGCCGGTGGCTCCTGGGCGCCGTGTTGGCGAATGTGCGCCAGCATCTGCTCTTCAGGGGACGGGGTCTGTCGGGCGTCAGTCATGTGAGTACCTCCTCGGCCAGGAGCCGACGCAATTTTTTCAGCGCATAACGGAAACGGCTTTTCACCGTTTCCAGCGGCGCCTGGGTCAGGCTGGCGATCTCTGGCAGTTCCAGGTCGCCGTGGGCCCGCAGCAGGAACACTTCGCGCTGGTCTTCGGGCAAATCCTGCAAGGCGGCTTCGATACGCTGCTGGTCGCGGCACAGGCTCAGTTGCTGTTCGGGACCTGGAGCCTGGTCGGCTTCGCCGTGCAGTTGTTCGTCGTAACTGTCGTGCAGCGGGTTGCGCTGGCCGTGCTTGCGCCAGTGGTCGATCAGGCGGTTGCGCGCGATCTGATACAGCCAGGTGCGAAAACTGGCCCGGCCCTGGGGCTGGCTGGTGCTGCGGATCAGGCTGAGCCAGGTGTCCTGGTAGACCTCTTCCGCCAGCTCGGCCTTGCCGCACAAGCCCAGCACAAAACCATACAAACCCTGACGATGGCGCTGGTACAGCACCTCGAAAGCCGCTGGATCTCCGGCGCGATAACGCGCCAGCAGCGCTTCATCGCTGCTGGCATCGGTGGACACTTGGGGAGCAGACATGGGACGGATGAACTCCTGTTCACTGCTCGTGAGGGGGCTATTCAAGGCGGCTCTGCAACTGGCTCATGTCCACGGGCTGAGCCTCGGCCTGGGGCGCATTCCCGGCCTGGGCTTTCGGCGCCTGAGTTTGCAGGCTTTGCGCCAGTTCCACCAGTTGTACGAACTCGCCCCGCAGCCCGTAAGGATCGTCGCCCTTGGCGCCGCGGGCCAGCTTGGCGGTGTCGCTCAGGCTGAAGTTGCCGGTGTAGCGGCCGTCCTTGAGTTGCTGGGAAAACGCCGCCACCGCGGCGGCGAAGCGCAGGTCCGGGCTGGCCTCGGCCAGTTTAGCCGGCTGCTGCGCGCTGATCGGCCGTTCGATCAAGCGACTGCTGCCACCTTCCGGCGCCTTGTAGCGCACCCGCAGCATCGCCAGCTCGCCCTGCTTGCCAGTCTGTTGCGGCGCCTTGGCCTGGGTATAACGCAGCGGCTCCAACCAGCCCTTCTCGCCTGCCGGGACGATTTCATAGAGCGCGGTCACCGTATGCCCAGCGCCGATTTCCCCGGCGTCGACCTTGTCGTTGCTGAAGTCTTCACGCTTGAGGGCACGGTTCTCATAACCCAGCAGGCGGTATTCGCTGACCTGGGCCGGGTTGAACTCCACTTGCAGCTTCACGTCCTTGGCCACCACCGCCAGGGTCGAGCTGAGCTGGTCCACCAGCACTTTGCGTGCTTCGCGCAGGTTATCGATGTAGGCGTAATTGCCGTCACCGGCATCGGCCAGTTGCTCCATCAGGTGCTCGTTGTAGTTATCCACACCGAAACCCAGGGTGGTCAGGGAGACACCGCTCTTGCGCTTCTCGGCGGCCATGGCCTTGAGGCTGTCGAAATCGCTGATGCCGACGTTGAAGTCGCCGTCGGTGGCCAGCAGGATGCGGTTGATGCCCTTGTGGATAAAACCCTGCTGGGCCATCTGATAGGCCAGCTGGATGCCCGAGGCGCCGGCCGTGGAGCCGCCGGCGGTGAGCTGGTCGATGGCCGTGCGAATCTTCGCCTTGTCGCGTCCGGAAGTGGGCTCGAGTACCACCCGCGATTCACCGGCGTAGACCACCAGCGACACCCGATCCTGATCCCGCAGTTGATCCACCAGCAGCTTGAGGGTGCTTTTCACCAGGGGCAGGCCTTCGCGGCGGTCCATGGAGCCGGAAACGTCCACCAGAAACACCAGGTTGGCCGGGGCCAGTTCCGCCACCGCGCGGTCCGAAGCCTTGATGCCGATGCGCAGCAAGCGGGTGTGGGGATTCCACGGCGAAGGCGCCAGCTCGGTGGTCACGCCGAAAGGCGAGCCATCGCTGGGCAGGGCGTAATCGTAGGGGAAATAGTTGACCAGCTCCTCCAGGCGCACCGCGCCTTGCGGCGGCAAGCTGCCCTGGTTGAGCAGACGGCGGACATTGGCATAGGCGCCAGTGTCAACGTCGGCGCTGAAGGTCGACACTGGCGCTTCGGCAACGCTGTGGATCGGGTTGTCCGCCAGCTTCTGGTACTGCTCCCGGGGCTCATCGCGGTAACCGGCGATGATCGAATCACGGGCAGCGATGGGCGCCGGCATCGGTGCCGACAACCCCATGGGATGCGCAACGCGCTTGGCCATGGCGGCATCGGCGCGCTGCACCTCGTACTGTATTTCGGGCGCGACCTGCAGCGCGCCCTGGGTCGAAGCCCCGGCGGCGGATTCAGGCTTGGACGACACACCGCAGCCGGCCACCGCCAGCAGCAGACCGGCGGCGAAACCCTGGGCGGCCGGACGAAGAAAATGCAGAGGAAGGGACATGGGGGCTGACCTCGGGAAGAAATGATCCATTCCCCCCTTCAGACGAAGCCCCTTGGCGATTCGGGTTAAGCCCCGGAAAAAAATTTCACTCAGCGCGAATAACGGCGCACCACGCTGCTATTGCGCAACACGTGGCCGTTGATCTTCTCCAGCAACTGGGCGCGGGTCAGCCCGGCGGGCAGCACGTCGGGCGCCAGGTCCAGGGCAAAGATCTGGATGATGTAGTGATGAGCGCTATCGCCCACCGGCGGGCACGGCCCCATGTAGAAAGTGCCGTTGCGACTGTTGAGCCCAGCCAGTCCTTCCAGGGTCGGCTTGGTGCCGGCGCCGGCCGGCAACTGGCGGGTGGTCGGCTTGATCCCGTAATGCACCCAGTGGTCCACGCCCTGGCCCTTGGCGCCGTCCGGATCGTGCATGACGATGGCGTAGCTCAAGGTGCCCTCGGGCCCGGCGGTCCAGCTCAAGGCCGGAGAATTGTTGTGCCCGCCACAGCCCTTGGCATCGCTGGCATTGCCGGTGGTGAACAGCCGGTCATCCGAGACCCCGGGAATGTTCAGGGTAAAACGCTCCTGGGCCTGCACCGGAAACTGCAGACACAGCAGCACGGCACCAGCGGCCAGCCAAGTATTGCGGGAGGCAAAGCGAGACATACGAAAGCACCTTTTTGCGGATGAGATCGGGATGAGCCAAAAGACTATAGCCTGCAGGACAGAGCGCGCCGCTTCGTGCACGGCGCGGGGCAGATTGAGCTTGAGGACAGGGGTAGTTGTAAATGGATATTTCAGACGCTAACCGCAATAGCGGGCACGGTTCACCGCCCGCCAGGAACTGCGCCTGAAATGACACAGCAGGCCCTCAGCCTTGATGGGCCTGCATGTACTGACGCAGCAATTGGTTGATCCGCGTCTGGTAACCCGCGCCCTGGCCCTTGAACCAGGCCAGCACATCCGCGTCCAGGCGAATGGTCACGGCTTTCTTGCCCGGCAGATGCACCTCGGCGCGGCGAAAGAAATCGTCATCCAGCTCGGGGATATCCGAGGTATCGATGTCCTGGTCATCGGTTTTCGCCAGGCGCTCCCAATCCGTTTTCGATCCGTCAGTTTTCGATCCGTTGGACATAGTGTTTAGCCTCCCGTTTAGTGGCTTTGCGCGCCGAAATGATGCGCACCGCATGACCCCGCCGCTCGGTATGGACCACCACGCCCACCAGGGTCCTGATCCAACCGAGGCTGACCCAGCGCTCCTCGCCATAGTCCAGGCGCTCATCGCGCAAGGACAGCACCGGACGCTGGAACATCAACACCGCATCGTTGAAATCGATGCCGTGCTTGAGCAGGTTGGCGTGGTTCTTGGCCTCGTCCCATTCAAAGTACATGAGCATTTCCGTATTTACAAATGTACATACAGACTAGCCGAGCGTTCGCCAAAAGCGCTCTGGGTAAATACCTGGAAATACAGTCGCAGCGGGATGGATGTGTACGGAAAAAGCCTTACAACGTTCTCGGAAAAGACGCCACCACACTTGCCTTGCACCGCTGGAAGCTGGCGGCTTATAGTCCGGCCGTCGCCCCTATGGCGACTCGGGTTTGGCGACCCGACATATAGAGAATGCAAACAACCTGCTTGCAGGTTTTTTTGCGCCCGCATGATTGCTCTATGGCGGTTGTGCGTGGGAGACCTTCGGGTCTGTCGGTTTTCTCTATTGCCGGCTCGCCAACCTGCGCACAACTGCCACCTATTGTTTGGCGACGGTAAGTGGACAGCCGCTCAACTAACGGAATAGAGAGAACTGATCATGAACCGCTACATGCCGATAACCGGCCACGACTGCCTGATTCCTTCCCTGCTGATCGACACCCAGGCGCCCATCGATGTGCTGCACGACGCCGCAGCCTTTCGCATCCGCGCCGCGACCCAACTGCTGGAGCACTTCGCCGCTGACACCCTGCGCAGCGAACCGGTGGTGCTGCAGGAACTGACCCTGGTGTGCAGCATCCTGCTGCGCGATGGCTGTGATCTGCTGGATGTGACATCACGGCGCCTGCAACCGCAGGCCGTACTCTAAACACCCCGGGCGGCTTAGCGGCCGCCCGCTTTTCATAAGGAAATGCCATGCATAAACCCGCAACAGAACTCCCCCAGCGCCAGATCCGCGCGCTCTACGACACCGACACCATCCGCGTCTACCAGGCCTACTCCGACAGCATTGCCGACGCCGCCCTGGCCCACGGCACCTTCGTCTCCCCACCGTTCAAGATGGAGCGCATGACCTGGATAAAGCCGTCTTTCCTCTGGATGATGTACCGCGCCGGCTGGGGCTACAAAGACGCCGGACAGACCCGCATCCTGGCCATCGACATCAGCCGCGAGGGCTTCGAATGGGCCCTGGCCAACGGCTGTTTGAGCCATGCCGACGAGTCCATGAGCAAGGAAGAGTGGTTGCAGTTGAAAGACCAATCGCCGGTGCGCATTCAGTGGGACCCGGAACGGGATCTGTACCTGCGGCCCCAGGAACACCGCGCGATCCAGATCGGCCTGAGCAAGGAGGCCGTGCAGTTGTATGTAAACCAGTGGATCAAGCGCATCACCGATGTCACGCCCCTGGCTCACGAAATTCATCGACTGGTTGAGGATGGGGATTTGGGGAAGGCTTACAGCCGGCTTCCTCAGGAGCGGGAATATCCCATCATGGTCGAGCGGCTCTGACCCTCCGGCAATATTGGGTGATGAGCCGAGCTCTCCAGTGCCGCACCTTCACGATTCTCGCCAGATCAAGTCCAGAACAAGGACCTGCCTACTTCTCCCCCTCCTCCGAATGCAGATGAATCACCCGCGGCGGCCGCTCCACCACCAATGGAGGGTGTTGCTGATCCTCGGGCCGAATACGGTAGAACTGCGTGGCGACATGCATGATGCCCCCCTCTTCATCGTTGTACACAGTGATGACCCCGGGCTGGCGCATCTGGGTGAAAGTTTCATCGCTGAGCTTGAAGCTTTCACTCAAGCGCTTGTCGTCCACCACCGGCGCCGGCAGCCGTGGCGGGTAGTTGCGGTTGCGACGCTGGCGATAGCGGGCCCAGGAAACCAGCAGCAGGGCATTGATTACCGCGACCAGGCCATAGAACTGCAAGGTGGTCAGAGCATCGAGCATGCCCACTTCGATACGCGGCCCCTCATGCTTGTCCAGCAAGGGGATAAGCCCACGGATCAGCAAATACAACAAGCCGACCCAAGCCAGCACGGTGAGGATGATATCCACCACGAGCATGAAGGGCCGTTGACGAGTTCTGATGATTTTCATCAGCGCGCTTCCTCTTCGTCATCAATGGGCTTGATACCCCGGTCCGGGCTCACCCAACGCGCCCGCTTCTGATGCTCGCCAAACAGCACCTTGGGAAAACTCACCAGGGTGGTGAGCAGGCTGATGAACCAGAACACCAACGGATACCAGACCACCCAGAACATGGTTTTCCACAGGTCCTTCTCATAACGCCGGTCGATCAGGATGCTCACCGCGAACTGCACCAGGCACACCATCGCCAGCACCAGGCCGGTAAAGGCCGGCGGCAAAATGGAGTGCACCGCGATGGCCTCGGGCATGACGATGAACTTGCCCAGCACCCAGAAAATCATCGACAGCAAGAACGTGAAGGCCCAGCCGGTGGACAGGCAGTAGTCGAACAGCAGGGTCCACAGGTAGCGGTGGCGCCATTCCCAGATGCCGCGGATGTTCTTGAACAGCACTTCGGCGCCGCCCTGGGCCCAGCGCAGTCGCTGCTTCCACAAGCCGCGCAAGGTTTCCGGCATGAGAATCCAGCACAACGCCCGGGGCTCGTAGAACACGTACCAGTGATCCAGTTGCAGCTTCCAGCTGATGTCGATGTCTTCGGTGATCATGTCCGGGCTCCAGTAGCCCACCCGGTGCAAGGCCGTGCGGCGAAAGGCGACGATCACTCCGGAGACGGTGAAGACTTTGCCGAACACCCGCTGGGTGCGTTTGATCAGGCCGATGATCGAGGAGAATTCGCCTACCTGGACCCGGCCCACCAGGGTCGAGCGGGTGCGGATCCGCGGGTTGCCGGTGACCGCGCCCAGGCGCGGGTTGTCCAGCATCGGCGCCACCAGGTAGGCGGCGGTGTTGGGCGCCAGCAAGGCATCGCCATCGATGCACACCAGGTACTCGCTGCGTGCCGCCACCGCGCCCATGCGCAAGGCCACGGCCTTGCCCTGGTTCTGCGCCAGGTGCAACACCCGCAGGCGCGGGTCCTGGACTGCGATCGCGTCGAGGATCTCGGCGGTGTTGTCCTTGGAACCATCGTTGATGGCGATCACTTCGATGTTCGGGTAGTGCTGGGCCAGGGCCGCGTGGATGGTATCGGTGACGTTGTCCCCTTCGTTGTAGCAGGGGATGAGGATGCTGATCAGCGGCTCACCGGCCAGCGGCGGCGGCAATGTGTCATCGGACCAGGGCCAGTGGCGCTCCCAGTGCAGCCAGAAATACAGGCCGCCGGCGATCCACAGCGCCGACATGAACAGCGGGTAATAGAAGACGAAGTCCATGAGGAACTCGCCGGTCACCAGGAAGATCAGCCCCAGGGGCACCCCGAGGACCAGCGCCAGCACCACCAGGGCGAATATACGATCCATCATGATTCATGGGCTCCATTTGTTGGAGAGCGCGGGCCGCAGGGTTTTCAGGTCCGGTGAGTTCTCGAGGAAGTTGTCCGGGTAGTAACCGAAGTGGGTCGCCCCCTGGCGCTTGAGCCGGCCCATCCAGTCAGCCATCTGCTGGGCCGACAGCTCGCTGGCGGGTTTGTGTCGCCAGTCCCGGGCCTGGAGCTCGAACACCGTGCGCTGCAGGGCACCGGGGCGGGTCCGCACCTGATCCACCAGGGCCTCCAGCCAGGGCCCGGACTGCTTCAGGCTCTGCCCTTCCATCAGTGGCATGGCCATGGGCGCGGTCCAGTCGTAGCTGACCAGGAAGTCGTCGAGGTTCTGGGCGAACCAGGCTTCGCTCTGCGGATTGATGATCGGTTCGGCAAACAGGTTGCGCGCAGTCTGTACCTGGGGCCCGCGGATCGCCCGGACCTTGGTCGTCAGCTCATGGGTGAAATCGATCAGGTAGCGACTCTTGAAACGGCTCCAGCGCTGCAGGGTCGCCGGGTCATTGCGCAGGCCGGCGATGGAATCCGGCAGCCCCTGGGCGGCATAGGCGCGCAAGGCCTCGGGGCTGGCGTCTTCGAAGTCCGAGAGCACGGCATCATCGTGGAACAGGATGCCGTCCACCGAGGTCAGCCGCGCCAGGTCCTGGTACAGGTCGCCGATCAGGCGCCGTACCTGCGGGTCGAAGGGCGAAAGGCGCTGATACTGTTTCGGGTCGATTGTGCTCTGGCCGGTGGCCGGGTCCCAGCGCGTGACACGCGGCAGGTGGGCATCCAGGGCAAAGCTGAGCACCGGCATCCAGGCGTAGACCTTGACGTGGGCCCGGGTGCGCAATTGCCAGGCGACCCGGTCGAACAGGTCGGCGCGCATGGGCAGGTGGCGGTTGGGGAAGTACAGCGACTGCACCAGGCCGTCGCCCTTGGGATCGGCGAACGCCTGGAGGAATATGGTATTGACCCCCAGATCGGCCATGCGCTGGACCAGCTTGCCGAGGTTGATTTCCTGCTGTTTGGGGTCCGGGTCGTAGACATTGTCCAGGTCCACGTGGGCCACGCGCATCGGGGCGCTGGCCTCGGTGCCGACGATGCTGTTGGAGAAGTGCATGCCGTCCGGGTCGGAAACCACCAGGAAGCGCGGGCTGCTCATCAGGTTATCGAGGGTGCCAAGGCCATCGTCCAGGGTCAGGGCCATCTTGAAACCCTGGCTGTCGACCACTTGCAGGGTCGAGCCGTCGGCCGTGCCGTAAGGCCAGACCCAGATCCGCGGGCGATAGCCGGCCACCGCCAGGATCTTGTCCGAGATGCTGGTCACGTCCTGGCGCATCCGCGCCTGGAAATCCGCCTCGCTTTCATAACGACCGGTGGCAGCGTCATAGCGTCGGGTGGCCGCCGCCGGCTGCAGGTTGCCCTGGGGGTTGGCGAGAATGCCCAGGTGGCTGTGGTCGGTATGGGCGGCAATTTCCACCAGCCCGGAACGGGAAATCTCACGCACCTGTGCCCAGGTCAGGAACTGCGAACGGGGCCGCAGGTCACCGGCGAAATCCACCGGCTGGTTGGCCGGGGTGTCGATCCACACGCCCACCGGCGCCAGCACCGCAGGCCAGTGGTAGGCGCGCAGCACCGGCAGCACACGGGTGTAGAAGCTCGAATAGCCATCGTCGAAAGTCAGCAAGATGGCCTTGGCCGGCAGTTCCGGCCCACCTTTGCGCGCCGCCAGGATCTGGTCCACGGTCACCGGCCGGTAGCCGTTCTCCCGCAGCCAGGCCAGTTGCTCGATCATCCGCTCGGTGCGCACCGCCACCACCCGCTGGTCCGGGTCGCGATCCTCGATGTCGTGGTAGGCAATGCCCAGCACGTGGTTTTTCGGCCACGGCGCCTCGCTATGAGGCAAGGGGCGCTGCGCCGGGACGACAAATTCCGCCGCGGGCCGGGAACAGGCGCTGAGAATCAGGACTCCCAGCAGGAAGATGCAACGGTTGATCAGGCGCATCATCACGCTCGTCTCTAGAAACGATAGGTAAGGTCGACCGCCAGACGCAGATCGGTTTCCCGATCGCCGTCGTAGGGCCGGTTGATTACGCTCAAGACCCCAGCGATATCGAACACGTCATTCCAGCTGTAGCGCTGGCCGTAGCTGAGCAGCCCCACCGCTCCGGTGGCGTAGCCGCGTTCGCTGTAAGTCCCGGCGCCGGCCTGGAACTGCTGGCTCCAGGCGGTTTGATAGCGGTGATAGAGCACGTGGTTGACGGTAACCGTGGGCAGCACGCTGAGATCCGCCTCGGGGTTGTAATAGGGGGTGTCTTTCAGGGTGTTGTGGCTGGCGCCCACTTCCAGGCCAAGGTCGACCTGCACCTTGGGTGAGCGGTAGACCCCTTCACGGCCAGTGAGCAGCGCCTCGAAACGGTTGTTGCCGTCGCTGAAATGCGACGGGCTGAGGGACAGTTTCCATTCCCGGCTTTCATTGGCCCGCCAGCGCAGGAAGGCGCTGCCGCCATTGGCGCTGATGTCACTGTTCAGCGCCCGCAGCGGGGTGTTGGCCGATAAATAGTCGAGGCTGCCGCCGTATTGCCAGTGATCGTCGATGTCGCGGGCCAGGGACACCCGGGCACCGGTCTTGTCGCCGTAGCCGTAGGAGTGGTTGGAGACTTCGGCTTCCAGGGTCATGTCGCGGGTGCGCCGCTCCACCCCCAGGACCTGCCAGCGGTGGTGGCCGATGCCTTCGGGGAAATCGCCCATGGCGTAGCCAAGCCCGCCGAACAGGCGCCAGTCCTCGGCAATGGGCGGTGTGTAGAGCCGGCTTTCGATACCGAAATCCCGACTTCCGGCCACTGCGCCGGCACCGCTGCTGCCGCCGCCATAGCTCTTGCCGCCGTAGGTCGAGACGCGTAACTCGGCCATGTCATGCACTTCGCGCTCACGGGCCAGGCGCTGCACCTGACGGCTTTCCGGGAAGCGCTCAAGCACATCGTCGGTCAAGGCATCCAGTTGCCGCCATTCCTGCAGATCCAGGGCAGTGTGCGCCTGGGACACTTCCAGGCTGACATCGCGGGGCGCCACGCTTTCGGTTTCCTTGAGCAGGCTTTCCGACCGCCGCGGCCAGTCGCGTACCCGGTACAGGTCGGCCTGGGCCAGGCGCACGCTGATATTGCCGGGCGCCTGCGCGGCCAGGTCCTCCAGGCGTTGCTCGGTGCCCGGCAGGTCGGCCCCCGAAGCGCCGGCAGCACCGGCCTGGGCCGCCAGCAATTGGGCATCGACCCAATCGTCATTGGGGTCGCCGACGATTTGCCCGGTGAGTTGAATCCGCCGCGGCGTGCTGTCGGCCAAGTCATTGGCGAGCTTCAACGCCTCTTCCGGCCGTTCGCTCTCCAACAGCGCGTAGTACAGGGCGGTGGTGTCTTCCAGACGGTACGCGGCATCGCCATCCGGGGCCGACAGTACGCGCCGATACAGATCCGCGGCCATTTCCGGCTGGCGCTGGTCGAGGTAGGAAGCCGCCACCCAGCGCAGGGCATAGGGAGGAATGGCCGCACCGGCAGCGGTGAGTTGCTCATATTCGCTGATCACCTCTGCGGTACGCGCCCGGGACTTGAGCGCCCCCAGCCGGTCGATGCGCCAGCGGGTCAACTCGTCTTGGGCCTTGGGGTCCTGGCCCCAGGCCGCGAACAGGGCGTCGTAGTCGGCCAGGGCGCGGTCGGCCACCACGAACCGTTCCTTTTCGCCACGGCTGGCCAGCTCCGACAAACGCACCCGTTCGGCCGCAAGATCAGCCTGGATCCGCCGCTGGATGACCGGATCGATCAACCCGGGATGCTGCTGGGCCAGGCGCAGGGCCGGTTCTGGCAAGCGCGCCCGTTGCAGGGCGTAGATGTATTCACGCAGGACCTCGGGCTTGTCGCCGGCGCGAACAAAGGCCTGGTCGTACTCGGCCAGGGCTTCGTAGGGCTGATTGGCCCGGGTCAGTGCATAGCCCAGCGCCAGGCGCCGCGACGGATCATCGGGCTTGGCCGCCACCAACGCCCGGGCCTGGGCCACCGCCTGGGCCGGCAGACCGGCATCGGCCTGGGTCAGGGCCAGGCCCAGTTGCAGGTCGGCATTCTGCGGCTCGCGCTCCAGGGCCAGGCGATAAAGCCGGGTGGCATTGTCAAACTGCTTGAGGTTGCGATAGGCCCGGGCCGTGGCCGTCAGCGCCTGCAACGGCAGCACGCGATTGCGCCCCTGGGTTTCATAGACCTTCACCACTTCGGCATCGAGCCCGGCCCAGCTGGCGATCTGCAAGTGATCACTGACCAGCCCATTGTTCAAGGCACTGTCTGGCACCTGCCGCAGATGGTCGAGTGCCGGGGCATAACTGCCGGCCCGAGCCTGGATGATCAACTGGTCATAGGCCGCATCGGCCCAGGCCCCACCGGACCAGAGCAGTTGGCCGCACAACGCCAGACCAAACAGCGGGCGCAGATTACAACGGCGAGCGGGATGAGCAGTACGTGGCATTTCGTCAGCATCCTTACATAGCAAGCCAAAGCTCTGCCCGGACCCTCGCCCTTGTAGACGTCAGGTAACGGGAACGCATGACCCGGCAAAGCTGTCCGGGAAATTCTTCCACGAAGGGTAGTCGAGAATTTGAAACACCATATTTGTTCAGAATCAGTTTTTAGGGCCTGTGCAACCCCCGCGCCAGAGCAATCGGTGTTCACCGGTCGCAGGCACGGGGCTGCAGACAGCACAACGCCCGGGCTGTGTCACACAGCACCGGGCGTTGAGGGGCAGGAGGCGGGCCAAGCCGCCCTGTACGAACTTATTGCAGGGCGCCAGCACCGCCCATCTTGCTCATGACAAAACCAACGAACTGTTCAACGCTCATCTTCTGGCCGTTGAAATTCACCTCGTTGTTGGCGTAGTGCAGCGCCGACACCACGTTATTGCCTTCCAGCTTGGCCAGTTGAGTGGCCAGGGCCATGGCGCTGAGCATTTCCGCGGTGGCCGCGCTCTGCTCGGCAATCTGCTTGGCATCGGTCAGGCCCTCGGCCTGGGCCTGCAAGGCCGCTACGTCCGCCACCATTGGCTTGGACAGCGACAGCTTGGCATCCAGCTGGCTGATCAGTTGCTTGCCCAGCTCGGCCGGCGGCAGCTCCAGGTTCTGCGGTTTGGCCAGGTCCAGGCTCAGGCTGAAACGGCTTTCACCGCCAGCGGTCTTGAACGCCAGGCTTTCCAGGGCGATCTGCGGCTTGGCCTCCAGGACCTTGTTCACCGCCGCACGTACCTTGACCTCTTGAGCTTCGCTCATCTGCAGTTCCGGCGCCGGCTCACCCTCGGCAGTGGCCGCGGTGGCAGCCTGCTGATACGGCTGCAGCACGGTCTGGTAGATCTGCAGCAGATCGAGCATGCCCTGGCTGTCGAGGTTCTTCATGCTCCAGAGCATCTCGGCCGAACCCACGGCCTTGCCGTCGAAGGTGATCTCGCCCACCCGGTAGTCCGCACGACCGGCCACGGTGCTGCCGGTTTCTTCACTGAAGGTCTTCTGTTCGAAGTTCTTCAGGGTCAGCACCGACTGCTTGTCACCAAAGGTGGCCTTGGTGCCGGTCAGTTCCAGGGTGTTCTGCCCCAGGTAGTAGCCAAAGCTGCTCTTTTGCAGGTTGCTGGCCAGGGTCAGGCCGTTGATTTCCAGCTTGCCCGGGGCCTTGTCCGGCGAGTTGAACGAGAGGCTCAGGCTGTCCATGTAGCCATCGACCTTGGCCTTCTGGCGGTTGTCGCTGACGCTGAAGGTGGAGTTCAGGCCGGAGAACTTGAGGCTGTTCTGCTCATCCAGGGCCAGCTCCATCGGCGCGAAATCCAGGGTGCCTTCGGCGGACAGGTCGTAGCCAACGTTGACCACGCCCTTGAACGGCGCAACGCCCTTGGTCGCCGCGAACCATTTGTCGGTCTGCGGGCTCTTCTCCAGCTCGTAATGGCTGGCAGCCATGACCGGCAGCAACTTGAGACGGATCAGGCGCGAGAAAGGCAGCGGGCCGTGCTCGATATGATCGGCGATCAGAAGTTCCAGATCGCCACGAAACACTTCGCCCTGGCCCTTGAGGCGGTAGCGGGCGTTGCTGCTGAACACGCCACGCTCCAGGGATACCAGCTCCAGAGTGGCGGTGGCGTCGTAGCCGATCAGCGCCGCTTGCAGCTCCTTGTTGCTTTCGATCACCTGTTGCTGCAGGACCCCTTCCAGCTTGGTGCCGGTGTACCAGGCGCCGCCCGCACTGATTGCACCTATTGCGACGACGATTCCTAACAGTACGCCTGCTGATTTATTCATGTCTGACCCGATCAATATCCGTTGTTTGAAGGTGTGCTGGTCTTCCCTGAACCCATGACGGGTCGCGGCTCGACTCCGCGTAAAACCGGCGCAGATTACCATTGGCGGCCAAAGCTAAACCAGCTGCAAGCTGCAAGCCTCAAGTTGCAAGCCAGAGGCAGCAGGTAGCCTGTGGCTTGTGGCTTGTGGCTTGTGGCTTGCGGCTTGCGGCTTGCGGCTTGCGGCTTGCGGCTTGCGGCTTGCGACTTGCGACTTGCGGCTCAGGAGTATTGGACTTCCAGGGCATCGAGTTGATGGTCGAAGCTTTTGAGACGCGCGCTCCAGGTGTACACCAGGACCTCGAAATCCCGGTCGATCACCATGCTGTTGCCCCGGGACTCGCCCCGGGGGTCGCAGAAGTCCAGCTGATAGCGTTCCCGGGCCATGGCGGTGGCGACGTCCGACAGCTCGCGGGCATTGCTCAGCCAGTGGTGGCCGTCGTCGGCCTGCTTGTCGAGCAGGATGCACTGCTTCTTCAAGGCCTCCAGGCTCTTTTCCAGCGGGGTGCCGGTCAGCTCGCCCATGACTTCGGCGAAGGTCCGCCCCGGTTGCCAGTAGCTGCCCCAGAAATAGCGGTCGAACACGGTTTCGACCCGGCGCAGGGCCACTTTGGTGTCCCAGATCACCACCAGGGTCTTGCTCTGTTCGAGCTGTCGCTTCTTGATTTTCTGATTCTGCCAGGAGGCCCAGGCCACTACGCCGATGGCCATCACCGCGATCAGCGCGCTGGCGCTGTCGAGAAAGACCATGGCCTTGTCGATCTGATGGGCCAGCATGATGCCGTAGAAATAGGTGGCAGAGAGCAGCACCAGCGCACAGAGCGCGCACCAGAAGCCCGGAGCATAAGGGTTTTTCATTATTGGAATCCCCATGACCATCACATGCTTTGATCGGTTGCAAACCCCGTTGCACCGCGGGCTTTGCAACTGTTCAAAGCATAGCAACGGCCTCAGGGTTTGATCGGCTGCGAGGCTTGCGTTCGTCCGCTTTCCCAGCCACCACCCAGGGCCAGGAACAGATCGATCTGACTCATTGCCACCTGGGTATTGGCTGCCGCCAGTTGCGCGCGCATGTCGGTGTAGGTGCGGGTGGCTTGCAAGTCGGCGAGGAAGGACGCGCGCCCGGCCTGGAAGAAGCGGTGGGTCTGGTCCGCCGCCCGTTGCGCCGACTGCTCGGCGTCTGCCAGGGCCTCGCGGCGTTGCAGTTGCGCACTGTACTGGGCCAGGCCGGTCTGGGTTTCGCGAATGGCGTTGAGCACCACCCCGTCGAAATGCGCCAGGGCGCCCTGGCTCGCGACCTCGGCCTCATGAATGCGCTCGCGGGCGCCGTTGGCCGGCACCGTCCAGCTGATCAGCGGGCCGAAGCCCCAGCGGTTGGTGGACGGCTTGCCTAGGTTGTCGAGAATGCCCACGGTGCCGACCGTCGCGCCGATGCTGATGTCCGGGTACAGGGCCCCGGTCGCCACGCCGATGCGTGCGGTGGCCGCGGCCAGCTGGCGCTCGGCCTGGCGTACATCGGGACGGCGCTTGAGCAGCGCCGCGCCGTCGCCCACCGGCAACAGTTGGGCAATGTGCGGTAACTCGGCGCAACTGCTGGTGCCAGCGGGCAACTGATCCACCGGCCTGGCCAGCAGCATCGACAGGCGAAACAGCCCCGACTGGCGCGCGGCTTCATAGCGCGGCAGCTCGGCGCGCAGGGACTTGAACTGGGTCTGGGAGCGGGTGACCTGGGTTTCGTCGCCACGCCCGGCGTCGCGCAGACGCTGGGTCAGTTCGGTGCTCTGGGCTTGCAGGCTCAGGGAGTGCTCGGCGATTTCCCGTTCTTCGTTGGCCGCGCAGACCTGGGTGTAGGCCCGCACCACATCCGCCACCAGGGTGATGCGCGCGGTGTCGGCCGCGGCCTGGGTCGCGTCGGCATTGGCCTGGGCCGCCTCGATGCCGCGCTGCAGGGTGCCGAACAGGTCGAATTGGTAAGAGGTGCTGATGGACAGGTTGCCGACGTTGGCCACCGGCACCTTTTCCGGCAGCAGGAAGGCTTCGCCGGACTCCTGCAGGCGCTCGACCCCGGCCTTGACCCCGCCGCTCCAGCCGCCGGCGGCCTGGGCTTCATCCACCTGGGCCCGAGCGCGAGCCAGGTTGGCCGCGGCCACCCGCAAGTCGGTGTTGGACGCCAGGGCCTGCTGCACCAGCTGGTCCAGGCGCGGGTCCTGGTACAGCCGCCACCAGTCGGCGGGCACCGGCGCCGACACCACATTGGCGCCCTTGGCGCTCAATGCGCCCTGCAGGTCCTGGCGTTGCAGCGCCGCATCCTTGGGCAGCCGGTAGTCCGGCCCGACCATCTGGCAGGCCGAAAGCAGCAGGCCGAGCCCGGCCAGGGCCAAACGTGCGCCATAGTTCATTGGCCGGGCTCCCGCTTGGCCTGATCGTCGAGGATCGACACCGTGGCGGTACGCCCGGCGATCATGCGAAAGTCCGCCGGCACCTCATCGAAGGCGATCCGCACCGGAATCCGTTGCGCCAGGCGCACCCAGCTGAAGGCCGGATTGACGTTGGGCAACAGGTTGGAGCCGCTACTGCGATCACGGTCCTCGATCCCGGCGACGATGCTTTCCACATGCCCGCGCAGCCGCGCCCGGTCGCCGATCACGCGAATATCCACCGCCTGGCCGAGATGGATGCCATCGAGCTTGGTTTCTTCGAAGTAGCCATCGATATGGAAGGAATTGCTGTCCACCACCGACAGCACCGGGCGGCCGGCGGTGACGAATTCCTGAGTGCGCGGCGCACGGTCGTTGACGTAGCCGTCCACCGGGCTGCGCACCACCGAACGATCGAGGTTGAGCTGGGCGCTGTCCACCGCCACCTGGGCCTCGGCCAGGGCCGACTGGGCGCGGGCCTCGCGGGACTGGCTTTCTTCCAGTTGCTCGCGCGGCACCAGGTTGCCCAGGCCACGGTTGCGCTTGGCCTCGCGCTGGGCCTGGGCCAGGGTTTCCTGACGGTCGGCCAGGGCCGCCCTGGCTTGGCGCAGGGCCAGCTTGAAGCGGTCCTGGTCGATGCTGAACAGCACCTGGCCGCGCTTGACCAACTGGTTGTCGCGCACCTCCACTTGCTGGATCAGCCCGGACACGTCCGGGGCGATCTGCACGATATCGGCGCGGATGTGCCCGTCCCGGGTCCAGGGCGCGAACATGTAGTACATCACCATGCGCCAGACCACCACGACCGCGAAGGTCACCACCAATAACGTCAGGACCACACGGCCAATGGTCAATAAGGGTTTTTTCATGTCATCAGGTATCGACTGAGAGAGTCCACCGCGCCCAGCAGCAGCGCGTAAAGACCGACGTTGAACAGCGCCCGGTGCCAGACCAGACGATAAAAGTGCAAGCGCGTCAGCACCCCGTGCACCAGCAGGTACAAGCCATAAGTGATGCCCATCAGCACCAGCAGCGTGGGCAGGAACACCCCGCTGATATCCAGATCACCGATCACAAGGGCGCTCCATCGATGCCATGGGGAAAGGGTTGTTCAAGCTCGCCGGTGGCGACGAATTCCACCCCCGGCAGCAGCGCCAGGCGCAGGCCGCTGAGGGCGTGCAACAGGTGCAGGCGGGTTTCGTCGTCGCCTTGCAGGCCCTGGCTGCCCAAGGCCCGGCGGGTGCGATCCAGCGTCATCAACAGGCCGCCGGGAGCCGGCAGGCGCTCGCCGGCCTTGAGGCAGGCCTTGAAGTAGTCGCCGACCTCGGCCACTACCTGGCGCAGCAGGGCCTGGGCCGCGCCCTGCACCCGCGGCGCGTAGGCCAGCAGGTCCAGCACGTTGAGCGCCACCCGCAGCTCGCGCAGGGCGGCGCCGGTGTCCTGGCCGGTAATGGCCAGGCGCGGCAGGTGCTGCATCAGCCGGTCGAGCATCTGCGCGGCCATGTGCCGGTGCTCGGCCAGGGTCGCCGGCTCGGAAAGGCTGACAATGTCGCGCCAGCTGAAGCGGGTCAGGCGCTTGGCCGCCAGCTCCGAGCCGAACGGCCGGGCGATCAGGGTCCAGACAAAGGCGAACAGCAGGCCCATGGGCCCGGCCAGGTTGGAGTTGGCAAAGCTCAGGAAGTCCGCGTCGTAGGCACCCTGGATGCTGATGAAAGACGAGGTGTTGACGATGGTCAGGAGCATGCCCAGGTAGAACCGCGGCTGCACCGTCAGGGTGCCGACGCAGATAAAAGGTACGGCGAAGGCCAGCACCAGCATCGGAAAGTCGTGCAGGTTGGGCAGGATCAAAAACAGGTAGAGGCTGGCGAACAGCACCGACATCGCGGTCCAGAAGAAGAACCGGTAGATCTGCGGCGCCGGGTCGTCCATCGAGGCGAAGAAGCTGCAGGCCACCGCCGCGAGAATCACTGCGCTGCCGCCGTCGGTCCAGCCCAGGAGGATCCACAGCACCGAGGCGACGATGATCGCCAGCACCGTCGAGCCCGCCGAATACAGCATCAGCCCGCGGTCGAGAAACGGCGTCAGCCGGCCCAGCCGCCAATGCCGGTAGACCGCGCGCCAGGTGTCCTGGCTTTCGCACTGGATGGCGTGCTGCAGGCTACGGCAGTCCTGCCAGAGGTCGATCCACTCGCCGAGGCGATACAGGGCATTGGAGAACAGCAACTGGCGCCGGTCATCCAGGGCTTCGGCGCTGGGCTGCAGGGCTTCGAGTTCGCTGCGCAGGGCTTGCCAGTGCTCCACTGAGGCGTCCCGGGCAGTGCCTTGCAACCAGGCCTCGGCCTTGGCCAGCAAGGGGGCGAACTGCGCCACCAGTTCCGGGGTCCGTCGTTCCAGGGCATACAGGGCGTCATCCAGGGCATCCACCACGGGCAGCAGGTGGATCATCCGCCCGCGCAACTCCTTGGTGTTGCGTACCGTCTGTGGCCGGGCGCCTTCGTGGGGCAACTGGCCAATCATCAGCTCCAGGGTGTTGAAGGTGCCCACCATCGATGCACGCAAGGCGCTGACTTCCTCAGGCTGGACGTTGCGAGCCAGGAAGCGCTGGCTGTAGAGCGCGGCATCGGCGAACCACTTGCCGGCGGAGTCGACGAACACCGGGGCCAGCCGCCGGGGCCAGAACAGGCTGCCGATGACCGCGGCGCAAATGATGCCGAGGAAGATTTCCTCGGTCCGCGCCTCGGCCACGTCCCACACCGCCAGGGGGTTGTCCACCACCGGCAGGGCAATCAGCGGCAGGGTGTAGCCGGCCAGCATCAGGGCGTAGTTGTTGGCGGTGCGCAGGTGCATGGACAGGAACAGCAGGATCCCGGTCCACAGGGCAATGATCAGCACCAGCACATAGGGACTCTGCACGAACATCGGCACCAGCAGCACGGCGGCGGCCGCACCAATAAAAGTACCGATCGCCCGGTACAGCGCCTTGGAGCTGGTGGGGCCGACAAAGGGGCTGGAAACGATGTACACCGTGGCCATGGCCCAATAGGGACGAGGCATCTGCATCAGCATGGCGATGTACAGGGCGATCATCGAGGCGGCGAAGGTGCGCACGCCGTAGAACCAGTCCCGTGCGGGGGGCATGCCGGTAAAGAAGCCTTTCAAGATGGCAGCACCGGCCCATGGCTGGCGGACTCGAAGGCGCGGATCACCCGCAGCGCGGCTTCCAGGTCGGTGCTGCTGATGCCTTCCAGGACTTCATGACGCAGGCGCACCAGCTCGCTTTCCACCGCCTGCACCAACTCGCGGCCGCTGTCGGTCAGGCTCAGGCACTTGGCCCGACGATCGTTGGGGTCTTCACTGCGGCACACGTAGCCGGCGCTGCACAACTGGTCCAGCAGGCGCACCAGCGACGGGCTTTCCATCCCCGCGGCCTGGGCCACGGTGACTTGGCGCACGCCCTCGCCCAGGCGCCCGATCATCAGCAGGGGCACCGCGCAGGCTTCGGAAATGCCGAAATTGACCAGGGTGCTCTGGCAGATCCGCCGCCAATGCCGCGACGCGACCACCATGCCACTGCTGATGTTCATGTGGAGTGATTCAAGGGAGTTGGGCACAAGACTGTTCGCACACTGTTAGTTTGCTAACTATCAATATGGCATCGACGAATAAATCCAGTCAAGTTTTGTAACAAATACCTCGGCCAAGCCTTGGATCCAGCGCCTACAAGACAGAGAAAGTACTGAAATGGTATATACTTTTTCAGTACTTTTTGAGGAGCAGGCTCATGCCCAAGCACGCCATCTTTACGATGAAACTGGAAACTGAACTGCGGGATCAGTTTATGGCGGAGGCACAGGCCGCACATCGCCCAGCCTCACAGATCGTGCGTGAGTTGATGCGCGAATTCGTGCAAAAACAGCACGAATCCCGAGAGTACGAGGCCTTCCTGCAACAGAAAGTCCTGCTGGCTCGAGCCTCCGTAGACGCTCAACGCGGGCACAACCATGAAGAGGTAGAGGCAGAGTTCGCTGCCCGTCGCGCTCGGGCATCGAGGCTGGAATGAAGGTTGTCTGGGTTCCCGAAGCCGTACAGGACCGCATGGATATCTGGGACTACCTGCATGCACTCAACCCGAGGGCTGCGGTCGACATGGACAGGCGCTTCAGCGAATGCGTCGGTCATCTGATCCTCAACCCGCAGATCGGCTCCACGGGACTGGTGGCAGGAACCCGTGAACTGATTCCCCACCCGAGCTATCGCCTGGTCTATCAGATAAGCCAGGACCACGTCTGGATCCTGGCCCTGGTCCACACCGCTCGCCAATGGCCGCCACCGACCTAGCCCCCACGCCCCTTCCTCAACAACACATCCAACTGATCCACCACCTCCGCCCAGTCCGCATCATCGAGCACTTCATCGCGCAGGAAATCCGCCTGGCTCTTGCTCCAGAAGAACGCATCCGCCAGGTGCAGCTCCGGTTTCAGCGGCGAATGGGTGGCGATGAAACGATCGATACTCTCCGGGTCATCGGCCAGCCCCAGCTGCTTGAACAACGCCGGCAGATTGTGGGTCGGTGCTTCCATGGTCGGGCTCCTGATCAGCGCGAGACTTCGCAGACTTCGGCGTGAGGCACCAGCTTCAGGTACTGGGCCATGCTCAAGTGCACCAGGTTGTGGTGGTTGCCGGCTTCCAGGTAGATGTCTTTCTGCCGGGTCAGCAGCGGATCGATCACCACGTCCAGCCCATAGGACTCGCCCAGGGCCGGCACGGCGCCGCGCTCGCAATCGTTGAACAGGTGAGCCAGGGTGCTTTCCCGGGTGATCTGCCATTCGCCGCTGCCGCGCACCTTGCCAAGGTCCAGGTGACGACTGGCCGGCAACACCGCCATCAGGTAGTGGCCGTGGTGATCATCGAGAATCACCGACTTGGCCACCCGTTCCGCCGGCACCCCCGCCACCCGCGCCGTTTCCAGGCTGCTGGCGGAATGGGGGTGGGTCACCAGATCAAACTCGCACGCGGCCTGTTCCAGACTGCGCTGCACGGTTCTTGCCATACGCATGATGCACCTCGGTGCCCCGCGAACGGGGACAGGACTGTGACTCCTGATGCAAGTCTAGGTCGCGCCGCGGAACTCAATGCCCCGAACTTCCGAACGGCACCCTGCGCACTCATTGCCCGGCGCAGGGCGCGCCCGTTGCAGGGCCACAGAGGACAAACAGCCGCGCCCGGGTACCGCCTGCGGCGAACTGAACGATCTTGTGCCAGCCCTGTGGCAACGGCGCGAACTCCTCGGACTGATCGTCCGAACCCACCAGCCAGTAGCGCCCGTTGCCCACTGGCAAGGCGCTCAACTGATCCAGGTAGACCTGCTCCGGGTGGTCGATCAGGGTGCCGAAGCCGTAGGCGTTCGGCCTGCTGGAGGCGCCTCCCGGCAGCGGCGGCGTGTAGAGCATCGGCTGGGCATCGGTGCGGTTGTAGTAGATGTAGCTCAGGTACCAGAGCATGTCGCTGATCACGATGCGATCGCCGGCCACGTAGTGCCGGTTGACGTAGTCGACCATCACGCTGATCTGGTCATTGGCGTCGACATCGACGTTGTTTTTCAGCCCCACCGCTTCCAGCCCGACAAACCCCAACAACAGCGCCAGCGCCGCCAGCCGGGCCGACTTCAGCCAGCGATCGACGAGCACCGCGATGATCATCGGCATACCCAGGGCATAGGCGGTCAGGTAGCGCTCGATAAACACCGGGGAGGCAAACGACACCGCAAACACCAGCAACAACGGCAGCAGGGTGAAACTCGCCAGCAGCCCGCCGAAGCGGACCGGTGCCCACTTACGCCAGGCCGGTACGCTGCAGAGCGCCAGCAACAGCAGCGGCATGCCCACGAACAGCGCCCCGGGCAGGTCGTCGCCCTCGTCCTGGATCAGCAACTGCCAGACCATCGCCGGCAGCGACGACCAGGTCACCGGAGGCTCCCAGCCGACATCGCCGTTGGCCTTCAATTCGTCCATATGCCGCAGCAGGTCCAGCAACTCCGGCACCCAGGGCAGGTACAGCAGCACGATCGCCGCATTCGCCAGCCACCAGGCCGGACGGACGATCAGACGGCCGTCGCCCTCGCCGCGTACGCCCGATACGGCCAGGTACAACCAGTGCGCCAGCACGCAGAAGGCCGTGAAGTAATGGGTGTAGAAGGCCAGGGTCATCAGCAGCGCGTAGCTGACCAGATAGCCCCGGCGCGAGGGTTGGCGTAGCCAGTACACCAGGGCCAGGGTCGCCCCCAACAGCAACAGGCCGAGCAGCGCATACATGCGCACTTCCTGGCTGTAGCGCACGGCCGTGGGCAGCAGCGCCAGCAACACACCGGCGAGAATCGCCGCGCGACGGGTCGCCATGAGCGCCACCAGCCAGACGCCCAGCCCCACGGTAACGATCCCCGGCAGCGCGCTGAAGGTGCGAATGGAAAAGATCCCGTCGCCAAACAGTTCGATCCAGCCGCGCAACAGCATGAAATACAGCGGGGGATGCACGTCGCGGGCCGCATGAACCCAGATATCGCTCAGCGAATACTGACTGAGCACCAGGCTGGAGCCTTCATCGCCCCAGATGGCCGCCGCGGTCAGGTCATAAAAGCGGACGGCCGTCGCCAACAGCAACACCGGCAGCAACCAGTACTCAAGCACCCGGCGCATCAGCCGCTGCGCACCCTGCTCCCGAGGCACGACGGCCTGCTCTTGCAAACGCCCGATCAACTCCGGCGCTCTGCGAAAATCCATTCCTTGCTCCCCATAAATTCGCATGATCTGGTCGCTCAAACCCCGACAGCATCGTCCTTTGCCTGGAAAACCGCAAAGCTCAGACACGCGGGCAAAAAGCCGCTCATCGAATGTCATGCGCGACTCCTGCCGATTGCCCTCGGGCACCGTGGTCCGGAGCCAGGCCCGGCCATCACCGGCCATGGATGAACATAGACCGGAGGACAGCAAAGTCGCGTCACAGAACGGCAGATTTTCTAATCAGCGACGTAGGTGCCAGCCGGCGCCTTCTGTATGATTTTCGCCACACTCGGAACCTGCCCTCCCGGCTTTTCTGAATTAAGGACAATTCATGCGCAAGCTTCTGCTCCCGTCATTGCCCCTGGCCCTCGCGGCGCTCTGCGCCGGCCAGGCTCAAGCCAGCTCGGACGACATCTGCTCACCGACCTGGAAGCTGTACACCAATCAGCTGGACGGTTGCAGCAACCTGCCCTTTCTCAGCCCGGGCAACGATAGCCGGGTCAACCTGCGGCTGCTGCTGGCCGACCAGGGCAGCCTGCCCCTGACGCCTCAGCCCCTGAGCCAGGACGAGCTGGGCATGGGGTACGGTCCCGTGCCCTTCATGCACTATCGCCTGCACCCAGCGGAACCCAAGCTCGACCCCGACACCGGCAACCCACCCAAGCCCGGCCCCTCGCCCGCCACCGAGCAGCTCGACAGCCTGCTGCAGGCCGTGGGCCTGCGACGCGACAGCAAGGAAACCGCCGGAGACGCCTTTCTATCCGGGGAGGGCAGCCGCTGCCGCAGCAACTCGGACCCCAGCGCCCTGGCCTTTGTCGAGCAGCTCAACCAGGCGTCACTGAGCCCGGAAGAACGCCAGGCCCTGGCCGAAGCCCGGGTGCAGCTGCTGGCCAGTTGCAGCTGGAACGCCAGCGAAATGAGCCGGCTGCTGCCGGGCAACCTGAACTCGGCAACGGCCAAGGCGTTCGCCAGCTACCTGCAGGCCGCCGCCGACTTCTACAGCGGTCGCTTCAGCGAAGCCGGCAACGGTTTTGCCGCGCTCAAGGACAATCCCCAGCCCTGGCTGGCCGAAACCGCGGCCTATATGAGCCCGCGTACCACGCTCAACCTGGCCCAGCAGAACGCCTTCGATGAATGGAGCATGGTCAATCTGGAGCATGTGGACAAAACCGTCCTGCAACAGGCCGAGGCCGGTTTCGAGGCCTACCTGAAGGCTTATCCACAGGGCCGTTACACCGTGTCCGCCAGAGGCCTGATCCGCCGTGTGCACTGGCTGACGGGCGACACCCAGGCCCTGGCCGATGACTATGCCCGGCAACTGACCGAGGCGCCGGGCACCCCGCGCAACATGCCGCTGGACGATCTGGTGGAAGAAGTCGACTACAAACTGCTGAGCCTGCCCGAAGACCACTTCAAGGCCCCGCTGCTGCTGGCAGTCAAGGACCTGATGCACATGCGCGGCACCACGCCGGCGGCATTGACCCGCGACACCCTGCAGCAGCAAAAGGCCCTGTTCGCCAGCCAACCGGCGCTGTTCGACTACCTCCAGGCCGCTTTCAGCCTGTATGTCGAACAGCAACCGGCCGCGGCGCTCAAGCAACTGCCCAGCCAGTTGCCGGCGCAACTGGACTACCTGAGCTTCAGCCAGCAGACCCTGCGCGGCCTGGCCCTGCAGGCCCAGCAGGACTGGAAAGGCGCCGAGGCGCTGTGGCTGCAATTGCTGCCCCTGGCCCAGCAACCGCTGCAACGGGAACAGCTGGAACTGGCCCTGGCCTACACCTACGAGCGCAGCGGCCAGCTAGCCAAGGTGTTCGCCGCCGACTCGCCGATCAAGACCGCCCAAGTGCGGGCCATTCTCCTGCGCCAGGTGGCCTCGCCCAAACTGCTGCGCCAACAGGCACAGAAGGCCGACTCGGCAGCGGAACGCAACGCCGCACGCTTTATCCTGCTGTACAAGGACCTGACCCGCGGCCAGTACGCGGCCTTCGGCCAAGACTACGAGCAACTGCCGCCCACCTTGCCCGACGCCAGTCTTCCCGCCAGCCTGGGCTACATCTACCTCAGTACCCCGCCATTGCAGGATTTCCACTGGAATGGCCCACAGCCCGAAGAGGAAAACCCCGACTACCGCTGCCCGAGCCTGGTGGAGACGGCCGCCCTCCTGCAGCGTGACCCCAAGGCCCCGGCCGGGCTGCTCTGCCTCGGCGAGTTCATGCGCTTCAGTGGCTTCGACCGCATGCCCCTGGATACCCCGCCACCGGCCCAGAACCTGGGTGGTACCCCGGATGCGTTTCCGGGCAAGCCGTTCTCGCGGCTCGACGGCTATCAGGTGGTCATCAACAACCCCAAGGCCAGCCGTGATGATCGTGCCTACGCCTTGTACCGGGCCATCAACTGCTATGCCTCCTCGGGCCACAACAACTGTGGCGGCGCCGGGGTCGAACCGGCGGTGCGCAAGGCCTGGTTCCGTCAGTTGAAGACCAAGCTGGGAGATACCCAATGGGGCCAGTCACAGCGTTACTACTGGTAGGCATGAGGCGCCTGGGCTTTGGCCTGCTGCCGTTATGGCTGTGCTGGGCAACACCGGCGAACGCCGTGGTGGACGCCGCCGAATACAACGCCTTCTGGTTGTGGAGCGGGGTCAAAACCCAGCCGGTGCTGGGCCAGGCCAAGACCCTGTACATCCTCCAGGGCCAGATCAGCCGCTCACGGCGCCATCCCGGGCGCGGTGTCGAGCTCATCGCCCAGGGCCTGCCAGTGTCGCGCCTGCCCCAGGAACAGGTGTGGGTGGTATACCGCGCCCACACCCTGGCCTGGACCGAGCCGGTGTATCGCCAGTTGCTCGACCAGGTGCAGCGCTGGCAGGCCACGGGCAGCGCGGTGGTGGGCATCCAGATCGACTTCGACAGCAGCACCCACGATCTCGAACGCTACGGCCATTTCCTCCGCGATCTACGCCAGCGCCTGCCCGCGCAGTACCGCCTGAGCATCACTGGCCTGATGGACTGGAGCAGCAACGCCGACCCGCAAGCCATCGGCCAGCTCAAAGGCGTGGTGGACGAGGTGGTGGTGCAGACCTATCAGGGCCGCCGGAGCATTTCCAACTACACCGCCTACCTGCCGCGCCTGGACCGCATGGGCCTGCCCTACAAGGTCGGCCTGATCCAGGGTGGCGACTGGCAGGAACCCCAGGCCCTGCGCGACAGCCCCTGGTTCAGGGGCTATGTGGTGTTCTTGCAGAATCCTTAAGAGCAAGGCGTCCCCTTACCAGTCATAGGTCAAACTCGACACCATGGTCCGGCCTTCGCCGTAGTAGCAGTCCCAGATGCTGGTGCAGTTGGCGACGTAGGTCTTGTCGGTGAGGTTCTTCACGTTCAGCGCCAGCTTCACGCCCTTGAACTGCAATGGCGATTTTTCCAGGTCGTAGGTCAGGCTGGCGTCGTACACGGTGTAGGACGGGATCTGGAAAGCGCCGTCGTAATCGGTGCCGTAGCTGCCCTTGACGTAGCGGGTGCCGATACCCGCGCCCAGGCCCGCCAGCGGCGTGTCGCCAAGCAGGGTGTAGTTGAGCCACAGCGACGCGGTCAACGGCGGCATGCCGGCAGGATGCCGACCCTGGCGACCGTCATTGTCCTTGGTGTACTTGATGTCGTTGCGCGATGCCGAGGCGATCACGTCCAGCGACTCGCCGAGGCTGGCCTTGGCTTCCAGCTCGATGCCACGGGAGCGCACCGCGCCACTCTGGATACTGAACCCGGGGTTGGCCAGGTCGGAGGTCAGGATGTTTTCCTGGTCCAGCTGGTAGGCCGACACCTGAACGAAACTCTCCTGGTCCGGTGGCTGGAACTTCACCCCCACTTCGTACTGTTTGCCCGTGGACGGCTCGAAAGCGCTGCGCTGGACACTGGTGCCACTCAACGGCAAGAAGGATTCCGAATAGCTGACAAAGGGCGCCAGCCCGTTGTCGAACAGGTACACCAGCCCACCGCGCCCGGTAAAGGACTGACGCTTGGCGTTGGTATGCCCTCCGTTGAGCGGCGTCTTGTTATCGGTTTCCGCCCAGTCGTTGCGACCGCCCAGCACCAGCACCCATTTTTCGTACTTGATCTGGTCCTGCACATACAGGCCGGTCTGAGTGATGGTGTTGTCCCACCGGTAAGGGTTGGCGAAATTCAGCGACTGACCGTAAGTGGGAGTGAACATGTCGAGGATCGGCGGGTTGAAGTCGTACTTGCCGTCGAACTTGGAATTGAAGTGGTAGTAGTCCAGACCCACCAGCAGGGTATGGCTGAACGGCCCAGTGTCGAACTGGGCCTGGGCGATGTTATCCACACCATAGACCTTGTTGTGCTGCTTCCAGTCGACGCCGTAGCGGGTCATGTAGCGCTGGTCGTTGAGCCCGGTCTTGGGGTTGCTGACGAACTTGTAGCCGTGCAGCGGCGCGCGGTAGCGGTCATCGACGTCGGCGTAACGGGCGTTCTGCTTCAGGGTCCAGACATCGCTCAGGCGATGGGACAACTCGTAGCCGAGGACAAACTGGTCACGATCGTAGGCATTGACCCCAGGCTCGCCGAGGAACAGGTCGCGATCGATCTTGCCGTTGGGGTTGGCGAACACCGTGCCGACGCTGGGCAGGCCCTGGGCCTCGGGCACGTCGTTGTCCTTCTGGAACTGGGCGAACAGCGTCAGCTGGGTGTCGTCATCGGGCCGCCAGGTCAGGCTCGGGGCGATGAACTGGCGCTGACGCTGCACGTAGTCGACAGCGTCCTGGCTGTCGCTGGCCAACCCGGTCAGGCGATAGAGGAACTGCCCCTGCTCATCCAGCGGCCCGCCCAGGTCCAGGCCGATGCTCTTGTGGTCATAGCTGCCGGCTTCCAGCACCAGTTGATGCAAGGGGGTTTCGGTGGGCCGCTTGCTGACCATGTTGACGATCCCGCCCGGCTGGTTCTGCCCGTAGAGCACCGAGGCCGGGCCCTTGAGCACTTCGATGCGCTCCAGGGCATAGGGATCGATCTGCAGGGCGCCGCCGGTACTGCCGCCGCCGTAGGGCAAATGCAGGCCATCGAGGTACATCGGCGTCGGGGAGAAACCACGGGAGGTGGGCTCGTCGAAAATCTTCACCCGGTCGGAAAAGCCACCGCCGGTCATGCCCGGGGTATAGAGCAGCGCCTCGGTCACGCTCTGGGCGCCGCGGGCCTTGATTTCCTTGGCGCCGATCACGTTGATGGTCTGCGGAATCTCCACCAGCGCCGAGTCGGTCTTGCTCCCGGTGGCGCTGCGCTTGGCGACGATGCCCGGCACGGCGCCCCAGGCATTCTCATCGATTTGAGTAACGCCGATCCGGGTCGGAGCCAGTTGCAGGACGCCGTCCTGGGGCACCGCTTGCAGGCCCCAGCTGGCACCCGTTTGTACCGCCTGCAGGCCACTGCCGGCGAGCAGGGTCTGCAGGCCCTGCGCCACCTCGTAGCGTCCCTGCAGACCGGCACTGTGCTTACCGGCGGTCAGGCTCGCATCCACCGACAGGAGAATCCCCGCGGCACCGGCAAAACGGTTCAGGACCTGATCCAGATTGCCGGCGGCAATCTGGTAGTCCCGCGCCTGGCTGAGGCTGTCACCGGCGGCCTGGGCAAGGCCCGGGCACACCGGGGCCATGGCCAGCAGCGCGACAAGGGCATGGCGGCGGGCAGCGGTGCCCAAGGTCAAAATGGATGCTGTGGTCTGGTAAGGCATTCCTGAACTCCCCATGAGAATGCGTCTTGATCGGCTTTCATGGGGTATCCCGAACAACTCGGCAGAACCGACAACGGCCTGGCGAATTTTTATTCACGCGCGTGGCTTGAGGGTCACCCAGTAGCGCGTCACCGCGTGCGCCCGCACCGGCAACGAACGCTCCAGCGCCGCAAGCACCGCGTCACTGTCCGCCAGGGGAAAGACGCCGGTGAGCAACAGGCCCGCCACCTGCTCGTCGCAGCGCAGCACCCCTGGTCGATAGCGCGCCAGCTCGGCGATGAACTGCCCCAGGGGCTGGCGCTCGGCTATCAGCCGGCCCTCGCTCCAGCTGCTGGCGTTGATCTCGGCCACTTGCCGCGGGGCCACCCGCTCAGCGCTGAACCACAGGCGCTCGCCGGCCTTGAGTTGCAGGGCCTGGGCATGCCGTGGGCTGACCCGCAGCGCGCCCTGGTAAAGATCGACCCGGGTGCCGCCCGCCAGCTCGCGCACGGCAAAGCGCGTACCCAGGGCCTGGATATCGCCGGCGGCGGTTTCAACGATCAACGGCCGCGACGGGTCATGCCCGCTGGTGAGCAGGATCTCGCCCTCGATCAGGCGAATCCGCCGTTCGCTGGCGGTAAACAGCACATCGACGGCGCTAGCGCTGTTGAGGTCCAGGCGACTGCCGTCGCTCAGGGTCAGGTGACGCACCTGCCCGGTGGCGCTGCGCTCCCCGGCAAAGGTCGCGCGCCAGGGCTGGCTGCCTTGCAGCAGATAGCCACTGCCGCCCGCCACCAGCAGCAAGCCGAGCAGCTTCAGCGCCGCCCGGCGCTGCCGGTCCGGGGCCTTGGCCAGCAGCACATGGGCGCCCTGCTCCGGTACGCCTTGCAAGGTCTGCTGCAATTGCTGCAAGCGTTGCCAGGCCCGCAGGTGCTCGGGATCAGCCTGTTGCCAGGCCTCGAAGGCCGCGCGCTGCTGCGGGCTCAATTGGCCGCCCCAATGCAGCATCAGCCACTCGCTGGCCTGCTCGACGATGCTGGGGGCAATGGGGGCCTGATGGGCTTTCATTCTGCGTAGAGCACCTGATAGCAGGCCTGGATCGCGCGGGTCATGTACTTCTGCACCGAACTGACGGACACCTCCAGGCGCTCGGCGATTTGCGCATAACCCAGACCTTCGAACTGCGACATGACAAAGGCCTGGCGCACCTTGTCCGGCATGCGATCGAGCATGGTGTCGATCTGCATCAGGGTTTCCAGGATCAGCGCGCGGCTTTCCAGGGAAGGGGTCTGCGGCTCCGGCAAGTGGGCGATGCTGTCCAGGTAGGCGCGCTCGATGCGCGCGCGGCGCCACTGGTCGATCACCAGATTGCGCGCGATCTGCGCCAGGTAACTGCGGCTTTCCTGCTGCCCGGGAAAGCGTCCCGACAGCAGCAGGCGCAGAAAAGTGTCCTGCGCCACATCCGCCGCATGCTCGCGATCGCCCAGGCGCTTGCGCAACCAGCCCTGCAACCAGCCGTGGTGATCCTGATACAGACGATGGAGCTGAGCGTTGCCGTCAGTGGTGGCTGGCATGAATGAAACTGCGCACATGATTGAGAGCAATTATCATTACACTTTTTTCTCAATCCAGGCAAAACGCTTTTCAGTGCGGTTGGCTGGCGACCTGCAACGGGTACACCGACTCCCAGCCGCCGCCCAGCGCCTTGTACAGCCCGACCATGGCCAGGGACACCCCGGCGGAGCTTTCCACCCACTGCTCCTGGGTGGCCAGCAAGGCGCCCTGCACGGTCAGGACGTTGACGAAATCCACCACGCCCTCGACGTACTGCTGCTGCGCGGTACGCAGGGCAATCTGGTTCTGCCGCACCGCCTCGGCCAGGCTGTCGCGCCGCAACTGGCTGGCGTTGTAGCGGGTCAGCTGGTCGTCGATTTCATGCCAGGCCCGCAGCACGGTCTGCTGGTAGGCCAGGGCCGCTTCCTGCTGCTGGGCCTCGCGCAACTGGAGCATGCCCCGCAGGCGACCAGCGTCGAACAGCGGCAGGCTGAACTGCGGCCCGATGCCGAACTGGCGCGAACCCCAGGTGCCGAAATCCGCCAGTTGCAGGGCCTGGGAGCCAACGTTGCCGGACAGGGTAATCCGCGGATAGAAATCGCCCTTGGCCACGCCGATGCTGGCCGTGGCCGCGTGCAGCCGGGCCTCGGCCTGACGGATATCCGGGCGTCGCTCGGCCAGTTGCGAAGGCAGGCCGATAGCCACACGAGACGGCGGCTGCGGCACGGGTGCGGCGCTGGCCAGCTGCTGGTGCAGGGCCTGGGGCGGCTCCCCGAGCAGCAGGCTCAGGGCATTGATCAACTGCGCCTGACGCTGTTGCAGCGCAGGCCGTTGCGCCTCGATGGTGGCGACCTGGGCGGCGGCCTCGGCCACGTCAAGGTCGGTGGCCACGCCATCGGCCAGGCGCAATTGCGAGAGCTTCAGGCTGTGCCGGGCAACCTCCAGGTTCTGCTCGGTGACGGCCAGGATGTTCTGTACACCGCGCAACTGAATGTAGTCCTGGGCGACTTCCGCCAGCACCGACAGCAGCACCCCGCGGCGATCGTTTTCCGCCGCCTCCAGGGTCGCGTCGGCGGCCTCGGCTTCGCGCCGGACCCGGCCCCACAGATCCAGCTCCCAAGCCGCGGAGAAACCCGCTTCCCAGAGATTGAACGCCGACTTGCCGCTGTTCCCCGAAGGGTCGTTCAGGCCTTCGGCGCTGTTGCGTTTGCGTGCGTAGCCGCCATTGGCGGAGGTGCTCGGGTAGCGCTCGGCGCTGATCACCTGACGTGCCGCCCGGCTCTGTTGCAGGCGACTGCTGGCCAGCTGCAGGTCTAGGTTGTCGCTCAGGGCCCGCCGACTCAGGGCCGACAGTTGCGGATCGTTGAACACCTCCCACCAGTGCTCCTGTATGGGGCTGTCCACCGCCCGGCTGGCGGCGCCTTGCGCAGGCACCGACCAGGCCTGGACCTGGGTCGCCCGGGGCCGCTGGAAATCCGGACCGACGTTGCAGGCGGCCAGTGCCAGCAGGCTCAGCGCCAGCAGGGTGCGGAGCCCGTGGCCAGGGAGCTTGCTCCAGTTCGAGTGCGGAGCACTCGCCAGGCAGCCTTGGTCGGCGGCCTGGGCCACCGCGGCGAGCGGTTCCGGGGTAGCTGCGCTACCCAGCGGGAGCAAGCTCCCTCGCCACGAGAAGCCTGTGTACTGGCGGCGTAAGGTGCTCATCGCTGGGTCACCTCGCGCGCATTGGTGGCCGAGCTGTGGGTGTCGACGCTGGCCTCCACCGACATGCCGACCCGCAGGCGCTCGGCCATGGGCTGGTTGGGCTCCAGGACAATTTTCACCGGAATGCGCTGCACCACCTTGGTGAAGTTGCCGGTGGCATTGTCCGGTTTCACCGCGGCGAAGGTCACACCGGTGGCCGGGGCCAGACTCTCGACCCGGCCATGCAGGGTTTCACCACCCAGGCTGTCGACCCGCACCTCGACCCTCTGCCCAGCGTGCATGGCGGTCAGCTGGGTTTCCTGGAAGTTGGCCAGCACGTAGGCCTGCTGCAAGGGCACCACAGCGAGGATCTTGCTGCCCGGAGTGACATAGGCGCCGACCCGTACCGCGCGCTCGCCGACCATGCCGTCCACCGGTGCCACGATGCGGGTGTAGGACAGCTCGTAGCTGGCCATTTCCAGGGCTGCCTGGGCCCGCTTCAGGCCACCTTCGGCGGCGTCGCGCTGGGCCGTGAGGATCTCCACCTGCTTGCGCTCCGCCGCCAGGGCCGCGGTGGCGGTGGCCAAGCGAGCGTTGGCCTGGTCGATGCGGGTCCTGGCTTGCTGGGCATTCTGCACCGTGCCGGCGCCGACCCCGGCCAGGTGGTTGTAGCGGTTCAACTCATGCTCGGCAAAGGCGCGCTCGGCCTGGGCCGCGCTCAAGGCCGCCTGGGCCTGGGCAATCACCGAGCTCTGCCGGTCCAGGGTCGCCCGGGCATTCTGCAACTGGGCCTGGGCCACCAGGGTTTCGGCATCCGCCGCCTGGGCTGCGGCCCGCAGGTCGCGGTCGTCGATCAGCGCCAGCAGTTGCCCGGCCTTGACCTGCTGGTTGTCCTCCACCAGCACCTCCTTGATGAACCCGGCCACCCGCGGCGCCACCAGGGTGTAGTCGGCGGCGATGAAGGCATCGTTGGTGCTCTGTTCGCTGCCACGGCCGAACAGGCCCGGCGCGGCCACATAGGCCAGCGCACCGAGGGCGGCCACCGCCACCACGGTGATGGCGATTTTGTCTTTGCTCTGGATCGTCATAAAAACCTTCTCGTTCAAGTGGCTGCCCGCGGTGGATAGATCCGCGTCGGCATCCAGAAAATCAGCAGGATCAGCGCAGCGGCCACTCCCGCCATGCAGAAGTAGAGATCGGCGGACGTCAGCACCACGGCTTGCTGGTGCAGGCGCTGGGCCAGCCCGGCCAGCCGGTCGTCCACCAGGGGCGAGTTGCCCAGGCTGTCCACCAGCATCGTCGAGTGGAAATGCAGGCGGTGGGTGGTCAGCACATCCAGCACCCCGGTAGCGATCACCGCCGCCAGGCCTTTCACGGTGTTGAACCAGGCCGAGGCAAAGGGACCATCCAGCGGGGTGATGCTGCCGGTGGAAAGCATCAGCAACGGCAGCACCGCCATGGGCTGACCGAAGATCTGCAGCAGTTGCAGCACATAGAAGTCGTCGCGAATCCAGGCCGCGGTCAGGTGCGTGCCGCCCAGGCAGGACAGCACCAGCATGCCCAGGCCGATCCCCAGCACCCAGCGGCAATCCACCCAGCGCAGGTTGCACAGGGCCGCCACCAGGGGCAGCGCCAGCAGTTGCGGCAGGGCCATCACCAGCATCACCGGCGCCGTCTGCAATGGGCGATAGCCCTGGACCTGGGTCAGGTAGGCAGAGGGGATGATGATCACCGCGGTCAGCACCACCAGCACCCCGGCCAGGGTCAGCAAGGCGAAGGACAGGTTGCGGATGCCGAGCATCTGCAGCTTGAAAAAGGGAACCGGCTGCGTCCATTCGTTGATCAGAAACAGCACCAGCAGCACCAGCCCGCCCCCCAGCAGCCCGCTGATCAAAGGCGACTGGAACCAGTCCAGGCGATTGCCCTGAAGGGTGCCGATCACCAGCATGCAGATCGCCGGGAAGCCCAGCAGCAGGCCCCGCCAATTGAACTGTTTCAAGCGCTCCAGACGCAGCGGATCCTGAGGCAGGCCGTAGGCCACCGCCGCCATCGCCAGCAGGCAGGGCGCCACCACTTGCCAGAAGGCCCACTGCCAACCCACGTATTCGGTCCAGAGCGCCGCCAGGGGCGTGCCCAGGCTGGGGCCGAAGGTGGCGGTCAGGGCGTAGCCGGCCAGGCCGTAGAGCTTGACGTTGGCCGGCAGGAAGCGCAGGGCCACGGTCATCAGCATCGGCGGCAGCGCGCCCCCGGCCAGGCCTTGCAGGGTGCGCAGCAGCAACAGGCTTTCGTAGTTCGGGGCGAAGGGACACAGCACCCCCAGCAGGGTGAACAGCGCAATGGCAAACAGGGTGAAACGGCGCAGGGAAAAGGTCACCGAACACCAGGGCGCAAAGGCCATGGCCGCCACAGAAGTAGCGGTGTAGCACGCCACCAGCCAGGTGCCCTCGTCGAATCCGATGAACAACGCACCGCGGATATCTGCCAGGGCGATCTTGGTCACCATCTCGTTCAGACCGGAAACCAGCACCGCCAGCAGCACCCCCACCAGGCCGATGATGATTCGCGGTCCGAACAGCGGTGGGGCAATGGCTGCCGGCTTGCTGGCGGCTTCAACCGAAGCAGGCGCAGCGACAGCGAGGGAACTCATGGAAGTACTGCTCCAGACAAGAAAACCAGAGCAGTTTATGAACAGCCAGTACTGACGAAAATTGACTTATCGACAGGTTATAAGTGCGCCAGACGCAACGATTAGAGCTATTGATCGCAGGCCTTGGCTTGCCAGCGAAGGGGCCTCAAGAACGCATTCGCCGGCAAGCCGGCTCCTACGAGGCGGCTGGCTGGGCTTCACGCCAGGTGGCCTGGCAGGAACTGCGCAGGGTTTCACGGAACCATTTGTGCGCCGGATCCTTGTCGTAGCGCGGGTGCCAGGCCTGGGTCAGGACCAGGGTCGGTAGAGAAATCGGCAGCACGAACGAACGCAGGCGCAAGCCCAGGCGCGAAACACTGAGCAGGGTTTCCTGGGGCACCGGCAGGATCAGGTCCGAATCCGGCAGCATGAACATGGCCGCATGAAAGCTCGGGGCAATCAGCGATACCCGCCGCTCCAGGCCCTGCTCCGCCAGGGCCACGTCGATCGGTCCGCGGGCAATGCCGCGGCGCGACATGCTGATATGGGGGAACGCGGCAAAGCGCTCGGCGGTGATCTCGTCATCGAGCAGCGGATGGTCTTCCCTCACCAGGCCGACAAAGGCGGTGGTGAACAGGTTCTGCACCTTCACTTCCGGGGTCAGCGGCCGGGTGTTGCTGATGCGCAAATCGATCCGCCCTTCGCGCAGGGCCTCGTCGTCGCCGTCGCCTTCGGGCACGAAACGCAGTTCGCACAACGGCGCCTGCCGCTCCAGCGTGTCGATCAGGCGTCCGCCGTAGACACCGATGAAAAAGTCGTTGGCGCGCACGTTGAAGCGCCGGCGCAACGCCAGCAGGTCGACCTGATCCGCCGAGCGAAACAGCAGCGCCGCCTGCTCCACCAGATCACGCACCTGGCTGCGCAGCTCCAGCGCCTTGGGGGTGGGCACCAGGCCGCGCCCGGCGCGCACCAGCACCGGGTCGCCCAGGGCGTCGCGAATTCGCGTCAGGGTCCGGCTCATGGCCGCCGGGCTGAGGTTCATGCGCCGCGCCGCGCCGACCACGCTGCCCTCGTCGAGCAGGGCGTCGAGGGCCACCAGAAGGTTCATGTCCGGAAGTTGCATGCTGAGCACTCATGGCTGATCAGGATTGATCCGGACGCAATGCTAGCAGGCTTGGCGCCGAGGAAAATGAGGGAGATCAATCCTGACCCATGAACCCACTAGCCGCGTAGGAGCCGACTTGCCGGCGAATGGGCCCTCGAACCTTGCATCGCCCTTGAGGACGCCTTCGCTGGCAAGCCAGCTCCTACGGTCGGGGGTGGTTCTGGCGGACGAGGCAGCTCAGCGCTGCATGCCCCAGCGTTTCACCGTGATCCGCTCCAGGGTGTCGAAGATCAGGTTCTCCACCAGCAGGCCGATGAGGATCACCACCGCCAGCCCGGCAAATACCTTGTCGGTGTACAGCTCGTTGCGGTTCTGGAAGATGTACCAGCCCAGGCCGCCCTTGCCGCTGGTGGCGCCGAACACCAGTTCGGCGGCGATCAGGGTGCGCCAGGCGAAGGCCCAGCCGATCTTCAACCCGGCAAGGATCGACGGCAGCGCCGCCGGGATCAGGATGAACAGCACCAGGCGCAGGCCCTTGAGGCCGTAGTTGCGCCCGGCCATGCGCAGGGTTTCCGAGACGCCGAGAAACCCGGCGTAAGTGTTCAGGGCCAGGGCCCAGAGCACCGAATGCACCAGCACGAAGATCAGGCTGTTCTGCCCCAGGCCGAACCACAGCAGTGCCAGGGGCAACAGGGCAATGGCCGGCAACGGGTTGAAAATCGAGGTCAGGGTGCTCAGCAGGTCGCGGCCGAACTGAGTCGACACCGCCAGAGTGGTCAGGGCAAAGGCCAGGACAATGCCGATGAGGTAGCCCTTGAGCAGCACCACCAGGGAAATGCCCACCTTGCCCAGCAATTCGCCGCTGAGCAGGCCCTGGTAAAGCGCGCTGGCGGTCTGCAGGAAACTCGGCAGCAGCAGGTCGTTGTTCTGGTAGCGGGCCACGGCTTCCCAGAGCAGCGCCAGCAGGACCAGGATCAGGCCCTTGCGCAGCCAGCCCTGTTGCCAGAGTCGCTGGGCCAGGGGCAGTTCCCGTTCCAGGGGGACTTGCAACAGGGGCTGCAGGACAACTTCGTATTCTTCGCGCGCGGGAGATGAATGGCTCATCGGGCGTTCCTCGTTCAACGGTGGCCTGACGGCTCAATAGGCAATGCGGATATCGGCGAAATCCAGCTCGGTTTCAGTTTCCGGCGATTGGCCTTCATCGAACAGCAGACGGTGGATACGCCGCGCGGTCTGCTGAAAGTCCACACCACCGAGGCTTTGCAGGTCGTACTGGTGGCTGTGGACCTCCGCCCGCACCCGCCCCGGATGCGGCGACAGCAAGAGGATGCGGTTGCCCACCACCAGTGCCTCCTCGATGGAGTGGGTGACGAACAGCAAGGTGAAGCGCACCTCTTCCCAGAGCAGCAGCAACTCTTCCTGCATCTTGCGCCGGGTCAGGGCGTCGAGGGCGGCGAAGGGTTCGTCCATCAGCAGGATCTTCGGCTGCATGGCCAGGGCCCGGGCGATCGCCACCCGGGCCTTCATGCCACCGGACAGTGTGTGCGGGTAGGCATCGGCAAAGGCCGCCAGTCCGACTTTCTCCAGGTAATGCAGGGCGCGCTCCTCGGCTGCGCGACGGCCGAGGGTGTTCGACGCCAGCAGGGGAAACATCACGTTCTGCTTCACGGTTTTCCAGGGCGGCAACTGGTCGAACTCCTGAAACACCACGATGCGGTCCGGCCCGGGCTGGCTGACGCGCTGGCCTTGCAGGCGGATCTCGCCCTCGCAGGGCTGGATGAACCCGGCCACGGCCTTGAGCAGGGTCGACTTGCCGCAGCCCGAAGGCCCCAGCAGGACAAAACGATCAGCCGGATCGATTTCAAAACTGACCTGGTGGGTGGCCCGCACCACGCGCTGCGGGGTGCGGTATTCCAAACTGACTCGATCCACCGCCAGCAGCGCTTCGGCGGTGGCGGTGGAGTTGCTGGCCGTGTGGCCTGGCAAGGGGGCATTCATGGCTATCAGCTCCCTTGCAGCGGCTTGGCGTCCTGGAAGAAGTAGTCCTTCCACGATTGCGGCTTGTTCTTGATGGCGCCGACCCGGTACAGGAACTCTGCCAGCGGATAGGTGTTTTTCGGCGTCACGCTGAATTCGAACTGCGGGTTGTCGATGATCTTGAGCAAGGCGGCGCGGTCGATCTTGGCCTTGGTCACGCGGATGTAGGTATCGGCGGCCGCGCCCTTGTCGTTCTGGGCGAACTCGGCCGCCTCGGCCAGGGCTTCGACGAAGGCCTTGTAGGTCTTGGGGTTGTCGTTGCGGAATTTCTCGGTGGCGAACAGCACCGTCGGCGAGTTCGGGCCCAAGAGGTCGTAGGTGTTGAGCACCACGTGCACGTTGGGGTTCTCCAGGGCCTGGTCCTGGAACGGCGGGTTGGAGAAGTGCCCGGTCAGCTCGGTGCCACCGGCAATCAGCGCCGCCGTGGCGTCCGGGTGCGGTACGGCGATGGTGTATTTGTCCAGGCGATTGAATTCCTGGTCGCCCCACTGCTTGGCCGCGGCGTATTGCAGGAAGCGCGACTGCACCGAGACCCCCACCGCCGGCACCGCGATGCGGTCCTTCTCGGTGAAGTCGGCGATGGTCTTGACCTGGGGATTGTTGCTCACCAGGTAGTAGGGGAAGTTACCCAGGGAGGCCACGGCCTTGACGTTCTGTCGGCCGTGGGTGCGATCCCAGATGGTCAGCAGCGGGCCGACGCCGGCCCCGGCAATGTCGATGGAGCCCGACAGCAAGGCGTCGTTGACCGCTGCGCCACCGGACAGCTGGGTCCAGTCGACCTGGATGTCGATGCCCTCTTGCTTGCCGTGTTTTTCGATCAGGTTCTGGTCGCGTACCACGTTGAGCAACAGGTAGACGATGCCGAACTGTTCGGCGATGCGGATCTGGCCTTCGGCCTGGGCGGCTGCGGGCGCCACCAGGCTGCCGGCCAGCAGGCTGAAACCCAGGCCAACGGCCGTGGCCAGTTTGCCGAGACGGGGAATGAAGGGAATGGATAAGGACATGGTGATTCTCCTGCCGTGCCGGCCGATCAGTAAGGGGCGTCGCCCTGGATGGTGGTGCGATACAGCTTGCGGCGCAGGTGGCTCGGGCAACCGGCGGCCAGGTGGATCAGCGAGCGGTTGTCCCAGAACACCAGGTCATGGGGCTGCCATTGATGGCGGTAGACGTTGTCCGGCAGCACGCTGTGGGCGTACAGCTCGGCCAGCACCTGGGCACTTTCGTCCTCCGGCAGGCCGATGATGCGGGTGGTGAAGCCTTCGCTGACAAACAACGCCTTGCGGCCGTTTTCCGGGTGGGTGCGGACGATCGGGTGCACCACCTCGGCGACCTGGGCCAGTTGCTCCGGGGTCAGGGTCGGACGCCAGTTGCCCTCGAACTTGGTCTCGCTGTAGCGCGCCGTGTAGGAATGCGCGGCACTGCGGCCCTCGACCGCCTTGCGCAGCGCCTCGGGCAGGTTGTCCCAGGCCTTGTGCATGTCGGCGAACAGGGTGTCGCCGCCTTCGGCCGGCAGTTCCTGGGCGTGCAGCATCGAGCCCAGGCTTGGCAGTTCCTTGTAGGACAGGTCCGAGTGCCAGAACTTGCCGGCATCTCCCAGGCCGATGGACTGGCCGTTCTCGATGATGTTGGAAACGATGAGGATTTCCGGGTGCCCGGCCAGCAGGAACTGCTTGAGCACATGGATCTGCAGCACACCGAAGCGACGGCTGAAGGCGATCTGTTGTTCGGGGCTGATGCGCTGGTCGCGGAACACCACCACATGATGATCCAGGTGGGCGCGATGGATGCGGGCGAAGTCCTGGTCGTTGACCGGCCGGGACAGGTCCAGGCCGATGATTTCGGCGCCGACAGCGTCGTTGAATGGACGGATTTCGAAGGCTTGTGCGGCGATGGGCGCGGCACTGGCTGATGCAGACATGACTGAAACTCCCGCGCAGGCGCGCCAAGGGCGCGCGCGTCGATCAGAAACTCACGGAGATCCCGTGTGGGTTCATTTCGTGCGGCGCGCCGATTGGTCGGCAGGTACGCAGGGAGTCGACTTTATAGGTATAAGAAATCGAATTTAAATACCGTTAGTGAATAACGATATGTTGAATCGGGCGACGCGATGCCTGGGGACGCTGCGCTGTCGACGGTTCGATGGGACGAACTGCAGGAGCCGGCTTGCCGGCGAAGGCGCTCTCACGGGCCCCTTCGCTGGCAAGCCAGCTCCTACAAGGCCTTTACCCGGTATCAGCGCTCGTGCAGGGCTTCGGCGCGGGCGCGGATGATCGGCTTGAGCAGGTAGCTGAGGATGCTTTTCTTGCCGGTGATGATGTCCACCGAGGCCACCATCCCGGGGATGATCAGCAGCGGTTTCTCATCGGTGCCCAGGTGGCTGCGGTCGGTGCGCAGCTTGATCATGTAGTAGGTGGTCTTCTTGTCTTCGTCGGTGATGGTGTCGGCGCCGATCTGCTCCAGGCGGGCCTTGAGACCGCCATAGATGGTGTAGTCATAGGCGCTGAACTTGACCACCGCTTCCTGCCCCGGGTGCAGGAAGGCGATGTCCTGGGGACGGATCTTGGCTTCCACCAGCAGGGTGTCGTCCAGCGGCACGATTTCCACCATGTCGCTGCCCGGCTGGATCACCCCGCCGATGGTGTTGACCATCAGCTGCTTGACGATACCGCGCACCGGCGAGGTCACCAGGGTCCGGCTGACCCGGTCTTCCAGGGCCTTGCCGGTGGCGCTGGCCTTGTTCAGTTCGGTGCGCGCCTCGTTGAGTTGGGTCAGGGCTTCGCTGCGGAACTTGCCGCGGGTTTCATCGATCTTGCGCTGCACTTCCTTGATCGCCGACTCGGCACGGGGAATGGCCAGGGTGGTGGCGTCCAGCTGGCCACGGGTTTCCACTTCGGCGCGCTTGAGCCGCAGCACTTCCACCGGCGACACCGCGCCCTGGGCCACCAGGGGCTCGGACATGGCGATTTCCTGGCGCTGCAGGCCCAGTTGCTGGCGGTATTGGGCCTGCTTGGAGGTGAACTCGCGCAGTTCCTGCTGCTTCTGGATCAGCTGTTCCTGAAGGCCGCCGATTTCGTCATGCAGTTGCTGGCGACGGCTCTGGTACAGGGATTTTTCGCTGGCCGCCTGGCCGGGCGCTTCCTTGACCGCGTCGGCGGGGAAGTTCAGTTCGCGCTCATCCACTTCGGCGCTCAGGCGCTCGACCCGCAGCAGCATCGACAGGCGCACGGTCTCGGTTTCGCCGACGTTGGACTGGAAGCGCGTGTCGTCCAGGCGAATCAGCGGCGCACCGGCCTCCACCACCTGGCCTTCCTTGACGTACAGCTCGGAGACGATCCCGCCCTCCAGGTTCTGGATCTTCTGCACCTTGGACGACGGAATGGCCTTGCCCTCGCCCTTGGTCACTTCGTCGATCACCGCGAAGTTGGCCCACAGCAGCAGGAACAGGAAGAAGGCGATGATGCCCCAGATGGTCAGGCGAATGACCCGCGGCGCATCCTCGATCAGGGCCTTGTTGACTTCGGGCAGTGGCTGCCCCTTGAGGGAATCGCTGCCTTTGAAATAGCGGCGGATCGAGTCCTTGAATCCCGGCTTAAGCAACACTGATCTGCCCCTTCTTCAACGCTTCCATCACCACCGCTTTCGGGCCATCGGCCAGGATCTGTCCACGGTCCACCACCAACAACCGGTCCACCAGGGACAACAGCGACGCCCGGTGCGTCACCAGGACCACGGTCTTGTTCTGCACCACCGACTCCAGGCGCTGCTTGAGGCGCTCTTCGCCGGTGTTGTCCATGGCGCTGGTGGGCTCGTCGAGCAGCAGGACCTGCGGATTGAGCAGCAGGGCACGGGCCAGGGCGACGTTCTGGCGCTGACCACCGGAGAGGTTTTGCCCGCGCTCGCCGACCTGCAGTTCATAGCCCTGTGGATGCAGCCGGGCGAATTCATGCACTCCTGCCAGTTCGGAGGCTTGCAGCACCAGTTCGTCTTCGACGTAACGGGCACCGGAGGTCAGGTTGTCACGCAGGGTGCCGGCCAGCAGTTGGATGTCCTGGGGCACGTAGCCGATGTTGTGGCGCAATTCGCTGACGTCGATCTGGCGGATGTCCACACCATCCACCAGCAAGGCCCCGGAGTCAGGCTGGTAGAGCCCCACCAGCAGCTTGGCCAGGGAGCTCTTGCCGGAGCCGCTGCGGCCGATGATGCCGACCTTCTCGCCCGGCTTGATCACCAGGTTGATGTTCTTCAGCGCCGGGTTCTGCTGCCCCGGGTAGGTGAAATTCAGCAGCCGGCATTCGATAGCGCCCTGCAGCACGCTGCGGCTCAGGGGGCGCTCATCGAAATTGCGCTCCTGGGGCAGCTCCATCATCTGGTCCACCGAGGTCATGGTGACGCGCGCCTGCTGGTAACGGGTCAGCAAGCCGGACAGCGAAGCCAGCGGGCTCAGGGCCCGGCCGCTGAGCATGTAGCAGGCGATCAGGCCGCCCATGCTGAGGTTGCCGTCGATGATCTGGTACACACCGAAGACGATCATGGTCACCCCGGCCAGTTGCTGGATCAGCAAGGTGATGTTCATCGCCAGGCTGGAGAGCATCTTCACCCGCAGCTCCAGACGGCTGAGGGTGCCGATGGTCTGCTCCCACTGGTACTGACGCTCGCTCTCGGCGTTGTTGACCTTCACGGCGTCCAGCCCGGCCAGGGTTTCGATCAGGCTCGACTGGCGCTCGGCGCCCAGGGCCATGGTTTTTTCCATGGTCGCCACCAGGGGCTTCTGCAAGGCGTAGCCGATGCCCAGGGCAATCGGGAAGGCCAGCACCGGGATCCACACCAGGTGGCCGCCAAGGATGGCGATCACCAGGAAGATCAGCAGGGTGAAGGGCAGGTCGATGAGGCTGGTGAGGGTCAGGGACGCGAGGAAGTCCCGCAGGCTCTGAAACTCATGGATGTTCTGGGCGAAGCTGCCGACCCGGGCCGGGCGGTACTTCATGGCCATGCCGACGATGCGCTCGAACAGCGTGGCGGAAATGATCAGGTCGGTCTTTTTCCCTGCCAGATCCAGGCACAGGCTGCGCAGGCTCTTGAGGATCAGGTCGAAGATATAGGCGCCCATGATGCCGATGGACAGCACCCACAGGGTCGAGGTGGCCTGGTTGGGCACCACCCGGTCGTAGACGTTCATCACGAACAGCGGCGCGGCCATGGCGATGATGTTGATCAACAGGCTGGCGGCGATGGCGTCGGCATACAGCCAGCGCGAGCGCTTGAGGGTGTCGCGGAACCAGGAGCGGGCCCGGGGAATCAGCGAACCGTGGTTGACGTCGAACTTGTGCTGGGGCTGGGCGAAGAACACCCGCCCGCTGTAGTCCTCGGCCACCAATTGGCGATCGACGCACACCTCGCCGCCATCGCTCTCGCTGAGCAGCAGGCGCGCCTGGTCTTCACCTTGCCAGCCCAGGAGCACGGCGCTGCGACCGTCCTTGAGCAACAACAGGGCGGGCATGGCGATGCTCGGAATCTGCTCGAGCTTGCGGCGCAACACGCGCCCCTGCAGCCCCGCCCGGGCCGCTGCGCGGGGCAGCAACTCGGCGCTCAGGCGCTGTGACGGCAATGGCAGACCGGTGGTCAGCATTGCCGCACTCGCGGGCTTTTGATGCAGGAAACAAAGGGTCAGCAATCCATCCAGCAAGGGGTCGTCATGCATACCGCGTGGATCATGACTGAATTGCGCTCGACTGGCTTCTGATTCCACGCTGGACACTCTTGGCTGGCTGTTGGATGAAAATAGCTCAATTCATCCCAGGCAGCTGGACCTTGGGCTTCGCATCGTTCTGCACGACGGAAGCCATAGGTGCGACCACTCCCTGGCTCTTGAGCAACTCGCCCATGGTCGCCTTGATTCGATACTGAGTAAATAACTGAATGTTCTTGATCTCGGCCAAACGCCGGGACGCGGTGAACAACTCGTTTTCGCTGTCGAGCAAGTCCAGCAGGGTACGTTCGCCCAGGCTGAACTGCTTCTGATAGGCGGTGCGCACCGCAGTGCTGCGATCAACATATTGCTGGGCGATCGGCACCTGGGCGTTGGCATTGTTCAAGGCGTTCCAGGCCAGGCCCAGTTCTTCGTTCAGCACCCGCAGGGCGTTGTTGCGGATATCCAGGGCCTGGTTCGACTGGTAGGCCTTGGACTCCAGGTCGGCCTTGTTGCTGCCGCCGGCGAACAGATTGAAGCGCATGCGCAGCATGGCCTGCCATTCATTGTTGTGGCCGTTCTGGCCGTCCAGGTCGTTGTCTGCAGTACGGCCCAGCTCCGCGTCGAAACGTGGGTAGAACGCCGACTTGGCGGCGTCGTACTGCTTCTCGGCAGCCACGATGTCGGATTCGGCGGAGCGCAGGATCGGGCTGTTTTCCAGCATCTGGCGGCGGGCCTCATCGAGGTTGGCCGGCATCATCGCCATAAAACTGGCAGGACGCTCCAACTGATCCGGCATCTGCCCTACCGCACTCAGGTAGTTGGTCTGGGCGTCGGCCAGGTTGGTCTGCTCGGTGATCAGGTTGTTGCGGGCCTGGGCCATGCGCGCTTCGGCCTGATCGAGGTCGGCGCCGCTGCCCACGCCACGCTGGGTGCGCAGCTTGATCTGGTCGTAGATGCGTTCGTGATTGCGCAGATTGTCTTCTGCCAACTGTACGAATTGACGGCGGGTCAGCACGTCCAGGTACACCTGGGCGACGGTCAACGCCGTGCGCTCGGAGGTGCCGAGCAGGGAATAGGCCCGGGAATTGACGGTGGCTTGTTGACGCCCAACTTCACTGGACGTGGCAAAACCGTCAAAAACCATCTGCTGGAGACGTAAACTTGACTCTCCGCGATTCAGCGTCTCCCAGTGATTGCTGCCAGTACCCGCACGAGTACTGGGGTTATCGGTACCCTCGCGACCATAGCCGGCGAGCATGTCGACACGTGGCAGATAGCCACCTTTGGCGGCTTTGAGTTGATAGTCAGCGGCTAGACGGCTGTTGACCCCGGCTTGAATTTCCGGGTGCACATCCAGTGCTTTCTGCATGGCTTCGGGGAGTGTCTGTGCCTGCACGAAACTCGCGGCCAAGGCGAACGGCAGGGCCTTTAACAGGTGAAAACGCATGATAGAAATTTCCCTCGGACAGCATGTCCAGAAACACGTCAAAACGTGGCGCCACATTGATTGATTACAACCATTAACGACCGTCCGTCGGAAAGTTCAAACTAAGAACTGGTTCACATACTTCAAGTCAGGTTACTGCACGAATATCAATGTGACATTAATTCAGCGATTGTTTAGGATGGCACCCATAAGGTCAATAGTTTGGCATAAAGTTAATTTCGAAAAAAACTAGCCAATATATTGACAGCTATACTGTCAAATACCCGTTTTCAATTACACAGCAATGTACCTCCTGACTGAGTTGCGGCCCGAGCCCAAGCCGGTACATGGAAGTCGATTAAGCGGTACATCGGAGAGTCCCCAATGAGCAGTGTTGTTGCCATCGTCAAAAGCATTGTCGGTCAGGTTTTCGTAGTTTCCCCGGAAGGAATCCGGCGCGTACTCATCGAAGGCGACCGCCTGTTCGTGGGTGACCAGGTCGATACCGGCCCGGCCGGTGCGGTCACCCTGGAATTGACCGACGGGCGCACACTCGATCTTGGTCGTGACACTCAGTGGAGCGGCGCCGCGCCGGATTCCGGCACCGATCTGGCTCAGGCCAGCGCGCAAGCCGCCCCTTCGGTGGCAGAGTTGCAGCAGGCGATCGCCGCCGGTGCCGACCCGACCACCGATATGGAAGCCACCGCAGCCGGCCCGACCGCTGCCGGCACCGGAGGCGCCGCGGGCGGCGGCCACAGCTTCGTCCAGTTGGAAGAAACCGCAGCCCGGGTAGACCCGACCATCGGCTTCCCGACGGCCGGCTTGGGTCAAGCCACCTCGGCCGTGGACAACAACCTTGGTGGACTGACCAACAACGGCCTGGCCACCACCAACGGCAACGGCAGTGATTCGCTGCGCCCGGCAACCCTGACCCTGGGCGCCACTCCGACCATTACCGAGGCCGGTGGTGTGCTGGTGTACACCGCCACCCTGACCCAGGCTCCGCTGACCGACCTGACCGTCACCCTGTCCAATGGCGCGGTCATCGTGATCAGCGCAGGCCAGACCACTGGCAGCGTGCAAGTCCCTCTGGCGCCCCAGGACAACGTCTATATCGACCCTGGTCAGATCAGTGTGAGCGTAACCGGCACCACCGGCGGCAGCGGCCTGGTGGTCACGGTAGATCCCACTCCGGCGGTGACTCAGATCACCGACACCATCGACACCACCACCGTCACCCTGACCGCCGATGCCAGCGTCTCCGAAGGCGGGCAGATCACCTACACCGCCAACCTGACCAATCCGGCACAGACGCCTGTGACCATCACCCTGTCCAACGGCGCGGTGATCACCATTGAAGCGGGCAAGTCCAGCGGCTCGGTCGACGTAGCGGCTCCGGCCAATGACGTCTACAAGAACGGCAGCACCATCGAGGTCGGCATAACCAAAGCCGAAGGCGGCAACTTCGAGAACCTGCAGCCGAGCGCCGACAAAGCGGTCACCACGGTCACCGACACGATCGACGACACCGGCCTGAGCCTGTCGGCCACCGGCACCGTGGCCGAGGGCGGCTCCATCGTCTATACCGCGACCTTGACCAACCCGGCCGGTACGCCGTTGACCGTCACCCTGTCCAATGGCGCGGTGATCACCATCGCCGCCGGCGCCACATCCGGCACTGCCACCGTCGCGGCCCCAGCCGATGACGTCTATAAAGATGCAGGCAAGGTTGAAGTCACTATCACCAAAGCGGACGGTGGCAACTTCGAGAACCTGGTTACCAACCCTGCTCCTGCTGTGACTGACGTCACCGACACTATCGATACCAGCACCGTTTCGTTGACCGCGACTCCAAGCGTCGCTGAAGGCGGCATCGTCGTTTACACCGCTTCGGTGTCTGCACCAGTCACTGGTTCGCCAGTCGTAGTAACCCTGTCCAACGGCCAGACCATCACCATTCCGGTTGGTGAATCGTCCGGCACCGTGAACTTCACCGCGCCCAACGATGCACTGGCTGGCGGTAGCTCCCTGAGCACCACCATCACCAAAGCTGACGGTGGTAATTACGAGAAGCTGGAGATCAATGACAAACCAGCTGAAACCTCGGTTACCGATACACCAGACACCACCACCCTCAGCGTGACCGCTACCGATACTGTGGCTGAGGGCGGCTCGATTGTTTACACCGCTAACTTGACCAACGCTGCCGGTACTCCCGTCACCGTGACCTTGAGCAACGGTGCCGTGATCACCATCGCAGCAGGTGCCACTTCCGGCACCACCACCGTCGCGGCCCCAGCCGATGACGTCTATAAAGACGCCGGTAAGGTTGAAGTCACTATCACCAAGGCTGACGGTGGCAATTTCGAGAACCTGGTTACCAACCCAGCTCCTGCTGTGACTGACGTCACCGACACTATCGATACCAGCACCGTTTCGTTGACCGCGACTCCAAGCGTCGCTGAAGGCGGCATCGTCGTTTACACCGCTTCGGTATCTGCACCTGTGACCGGTTCGCCAGTTGTGGTGACCTTGTCCAACGGTCAAACCATCACCATCCCGGTTGGCGAGTCCTCCGGCACCGTGAATTTCACCGCGCCAAACGACGCCCTGGCAGGCGGCAGCTCCTTGAGCACCACCATTACCAAAGCTGACGGTGGTAATTACGAGAAGCTGGAGATCAACGACAAGCCGGCTGAAACCTCGGTTACCGATACACCAGACACCACCACCCTCAGCGTGACCGCTACCGATATTGTGGCTGAGGGCGGCTCGATTGTTTACACCGCTACCTTGACCAACGCTGCCGGTACTCCCGTCACCGTGACCTTGAGCAACGGTGCCGTGATCACCATCGCAGCAGGTGCCACTTCCGGCACCACCACCGTCGCGGCCCCAGCCGATGACGTCTATAAAGACGCCGGTAAGGTTGAAGTCACTATCACCAAGGCTGACGGTGGCAATTTCGAGAACCTGGTCACCAATCCAGCGCCAGCGGTCACCGATGTGACTGACACTATCGATACTTCGACTGTCAGCCTGACCGCTACGCCAAGCGTCGCTGAAGGCGGCATCGTGGTGTACACCGCTTCAGTGTCTGCACCTGTCACCGGTTCCCCGGTCGTAGTGACCCTGTCCAACGGCCAGACCATCACCATTCCGGTTGGCGAGTCCTCCGGCACCGTGAACTTCACCGCGCCTAACGATGCACTGGCTGGCGGTAGCTCCTTGAGCACCACCATCACCAAGGCTGACGGTGGTAATTACGAGAAGCTGGAGATCAACGACAAGCCGGCTGAAACCAGCGTTACCGATACGCCGGACACCACGACGCTGAGCGTAACGGCCACCGATACCGTGGCTGAGGGCGGTTCCATCGTTTACACCGCCACGCTGACCAATGCTGCTGGCACTCCCGTCACCGTGACCCTCTCCAACGGTGCGGTAATCACCATCGCAGCGGGCGCCACTTCCGGTACCGCTACCGTCGCTGCACCTGCTGATGATGTCTATAAGGACGCCGGCAAGGTTGAAGTCACCATCACCAAGGCTGACGGTGGCAACTTCGAGAATCTAGTTACCAACCCAGCTCCTGCGGTCACCGATGTGACTGACACTATCGACACGTCGACTGTCAGCCTGACCGCTACGCCAAGCGTCGCCGAAGGCGGCATCGTCGTTTACACCGCTTCGGTATCCGCACCTGTGACCGGTTCGCCAGTTGTGGTGACCTTGTCCAACGGTCAAACCATCACCATCCCGGTTGGTGAATCCTCCGGCACTGTGAACTTCACCGCGCCAAACGACGCACTGGCTGGCGGCAGTTCCCTGAGCACCACCATCACCAAAGCGGACGGCGGTAATTACGAGAAGCTGGAGATCAACGACAAGCCTGCTGAAACCTCGGTTACCGATACACCAGACACCACGACTCTGAGCGTAACCGCTACCGATACAGTGGCTGAGGGCGGCTCGATTGTTTACACCGCGACCTTGACCAATGCTGCTGGCACCCCCGTCACCGTGACCTTGAGCAACGGTGCAGTCATCACCATTGAGGCCGGTAAAACCACAGGTTCCGTCACCGTCGCTGCACCTGCTGATGACGTCTATAAGGACGCCGGCAAGGTTGAAGTCACCATCACCAAAGCGGACGGTGGCAACTTCGAAAACCTGGTCACCAATCCAGCGCCAGCTGTGACTGATGTCACTGACACTATCGATACCAGCACCGTTTCCCTGACAGCCACGCCGAGCGTCGCCGAGGGCGGCATCGTCGTGTACACCGCGTCTGTGTCTGCACCAGTGACCGGTTCGCCAGTTGTGGTGACCTTGTCCAATGGCCAGACCATCACTATTCCAGTTGGCGAAAGCCATGGTTCGGTGAACTTCACTGCACCCAATGATGCTCTGGCAGGCGGCAGCTCTCTGAGCACCACCATTACCAAAGCTGACGGTGGTAATTACGAGAAGCTGGAGATCAATGACAAACCAGCTGAAACCTCGGTTACCGATACACCAGACACCACGACTCTGAGCGTAACGGCCACCGATACCGTGGCTGAGGGCGGGTCCATCGTTTACACCGCCACGCTGACCAATGCTGCTGGCACACCAGTGACCGTGACCCTCTCCAACGGTGCGGTAATCACCATCGCAGCGGGTGCCACCTCCGGCACCACCACCGTCGCGGCCCCAGCCGATGACGTCTATAAAGACGCCGGTAAGGTTGAAGTCACTATCACCAAGGCTGACGGTGGCAATTTCGAGAACCTGGTCACCAATCCAGCTCCTGCTGTGACTGACGTCACCGACACTATCGATACTTCGACTGTCAGCCTGACCGCTACGCCAAGCGTCGCGGAAGGCGGCATTGTCGTTTACACCGCTTCGGTTTCGGCACCTGTGACCGGTTCACCAGTTGTGGTGACCTTATCCAATGGCCAGACCATCACCATTCCGGTTGGCGAGTCCTCCGGCACAGTGAACTTCACTGCGCCCAACGACGCACTGGCTGGCGGCAGCTCCCTGAGTACCACCATCACCAAAGCGGACGGCGGTAATTACGAGAAGCTGGAGATCAACGATAAGCCGGCTGAAACCTCGGTTACCGATACACCAGACACCACCACTCTGAGCTTGAGCGCTACCGACTCGGTGGCCGAAGGTGGTTCGATAGTTTACACCGCGACCTTGACCAATGCTGCTGGCACCCCCGTCACCGTGACCTTGAGCAACGGTGCGGTGATCACCATCGCAGCAGGTGCCACCTCCGGCACCACCACCGTCGCGGCCCCAGCCGATGACGTCTATAAAGACGCCGGTAAGGTTGAAGTCACTATCACCAAGGCTGACGGTGGCAACTTCGAGAACCTGGTTACCAATCCAGCTCCTGCTGTGACTGACGTCACCGACACTATCGATACCAGCACCGTTTCGTTGACCGCCACGCCGAGCGTGGCCGAAGGCGGTATTGTCGTTTACACCGCTTCGGTGTCTGCACCAGTCACTGGTTCGCCAGTCGTAGTAACCCTGTCCAATGGCCAGACCATCACCATTCCAGTCGGTGAGTCCTCCGGCACTGTGAACTTCACCGCGCCTAACGATGCACTGGCTGGCGGCAGCTCCCTGAGCACCACCATCACCAAGGCTGACGGTGGTAATTACGAGAAGCTGGAGATCAACGACAAGCCGGCTGAAACCTCGGTTACCGATACACCAGACACCACCACCCTCAGCGTGACCGCTACCGATACTGTGGCCGAGGGCGGCTCGATTGTTTACACCGCTACCTTGACCAACGCTGCCGGTACTCCCGTCACCGTGACCCTGTCCAACGGTGCAGTTATCACCATTGAGGCCGGTAAAACCACAGGTTCCGTCACCGTCGCTGCACCTGCTGATGACGTCTATAAGGACGCCGGCAAGGTTGAAGTCACTATCACCAAAGCGGACGGCGGCAACTTCGAAAACCTGGTTACCAATCCAGCTCCTGCTGTGACTGACATCACCGACACTATCGATACCAGCACCGTTTCGTTGACCGCGACTCCAAGCGTGGCCGAAGGCGGTATTGTCGTTTACACCGCTTCGGTCACCGCTCCGGTGACCGGTTCGCCGGTTGTGGTGACCCTGTCCAATGGCCAGACCATCACTATTCCGGTTGGCGAATCGTCCGGCAGCGTGAACTTCACCGCACCGAACGATGCCCTGGCTGGCGGTAGCTCCCTGAGCACCACCATCACCAAAGCCGACGGCGGTAACTACGAGAAGCTGGAGATCAGCGACAAGCCCGCTGAAACCAGCGTTACCGATACTCCGGATACAACCACACTGAGCCTTTCGGCCACCGACTCCGTGGCTGAAGGCGGCTCCATTGTCTATACCGCGACACTGAGTAATGCGGCAGGTACGCCGGTCACCGTGACCTTGAGCAATGGCGCGGTAATCACCATTGCCGCTGGCGCCACCTCTGGCTCCACTACCGTGGCTGCACCGGCCGATGACGTCTATAAAGACGCTGGCAAAGTCGAAACCACCATTACCAAAGCGGACGGTGGCAACTTCGAGAACCTGGTCACCAATCCAGCGCCAGCTGTGACTGATGTCACTGACACTATCGATACCAGCACCGTTTCCCTGACAGCCACGCCGAGCGTCGCCGAGGGCGGCATCGTCGTGTACACCGCGTCTGTGTCTGCACCAGTGAC
>NZ_QKLN01000020.1:0-7247 GCF_003225665.1 Pseudomonas sp. TKO26 | reverse complement strand
ATCTTCCAGCAGCTCTCGGCCCCGCAGATCATCGCCCTGATCCTCGAAGAGCACGGCATTCTCGGCGATGCCTACCAGTTCCAGATCCAGCAGCTTTGCCCTGCGCGCGACTACTGCGTGCAGTACGACGAGAGCGACCTGCACTTCATCCAGCGCCTGTGCGAAGAGGAAGGCCTGCACTATCACTTCCAGCACAGCCGCGAAGCGCATTTGCTGGTGTTCAGCGACAACCAGAGCGTGTTCCGCAAGCTTGGTCGGCCCACCGCCTATGTGCGCGGCAGCGGGCTGGTGGCCGATGAACCGGTGATCAAGGGCTTCAACGTGCGCCTGGAATCTTGCACCAGCCGCGTCACCCGGCGCGACTACGACTTCGAAAAGCCGCGCCTGCAAATGGAATCCGCCTACAAGCCCGAAGCCAAAAGCGCAGAGCCGGACCTGGAAGACTACGACTACCCTGGCCGCTTCACCGACCGTGAGCGTGGCAAGTTGCTCAGCCAGCGGGCCCTGGAACGCCATCGCGCCGACTACCTGCAAGCAGAAGGCTGGGGCGATGAACCGCGACTGGTCAGCGGACATTTCCTGGAACTGTCCGATCACCCGCGCCAGGAGTGGAACGACCTCTGGCTGCTGACCCAGGTCACCCACGAGGGCAAGCAGCCCCAGGTGCTGGAGGAGTCGATCACCAGCGACACCGAGTCGAGCGATGGCTTCCAGCAGGGCTACCGCAACCGCTTCCTCGCCACCCCCTGGGATGTCTTCTTCCGCCCGCCGCTGGACCATCCCAAGCCCCAGGTCCTAGGCAGCCAGACCGCGGTGGTCACCGGCCCGGCAGGAGAGGAAATCCACACCGATCAATATGGCCGGGTCAAGGTGCAATTCCACTGGGACCGCGAAGGCCAGGGCGACGACCGGACCAGCTGCTGGCTGCGGGTCGCCTCCAGTTGGGCCGGCGACCGCTACGGCGCCATCGCCATCCCGCGCATCGGCATGGAAGTGCTGGTGGACTTCCTCGAAGGCGACCCTGATCAGCCGCTGATCAGCGGTTGCCTCTATCACCAGGAACACCCCGTCCCCTACGAACTACCGGCCAGCAAGACCCGCAGCACCTTCAAAACCCTGAGTTCACCGGGCGGCGCGGGCTTCAACGAAGTGCGCATCGAAGACAAGCAAGGCGCCGAACAGATCTTCGTCCACGCCCAGCGCGACTGGGATGAAAACATCCAGAACGACCAGAAGATTCGCGTTGGCCACGAGCGCCACGACAGCGTCGAGCAAAACAGTTACAGCGAATTCAAGGCTGAAGAACACCGCACCACCCACGGCGAACGCAAAGTCGAGGTCAAGGCCGACGATCACCTGAGCGTGGCGCACGACCAGCACATCAAGCTGGGCACCGCACAACTGCTAGAGGCCGGCCGCGAGATCCACCTGCAAGCGGGCCAGAAGCTGGTGATCGAAGCGGCCAGTGAACTGACGGTGCAAGCCGGGGGCAGCTTTATCAAGCTCGACGCTAGCGGCATCAGCGTGAATGGGGCGCTGCTCAAGGTGAATGCGGGGGGCGCTGCGGGGCAAGGCAGCGGCGCCGCCGGCCTGTTGCCGGTGGCGCCCCTGCCGGCCGCCACCGACAAGGCCGGCACCTTGCTGGAGCGCGCAGCGTCGCAACCAGCTCCCGAGGTCATCCATCGACTCAGCGCGGTGATCAGCCCCGTTCCGGGCGTGCCGGGATACGAGGACGAACCCTATCAGCTGTTCGCCGATGGCGCGCTGATCCAGCAAGGCCTGACCGGTGCCGATGGCGTGATTCGCTTCGAGCATGTGCCTGGCACCCAGGCCTATGCGGTTGAACTGATCAACGGGCACCGTTTCGAGATCGAGCCCAAGGAACAGAGCGACGAACCCGAGTCACCACACCAGCCACTGGCCCGTCGCGGCTATCGCGACTATCAAGGGCAAATGGATCAGCTTGAAGCCCTGAACACCAAGGACGACTATCGAATGGCCGCGCTGAACCCGGTCATCCCACCCAAAAACCAGTAAGTGCGGGGACCAGGCAATGCCTGTCGACTACAGCAAGGAAGTGCTTCAGTTCAAGCCCAAGGAAGACAAGTTCATGTGCTTGAGCATGGAATGGTTCGCGAAAAAAGCGCTGTTCCCACCGCGAGCGGGGATCAAGATCACGCCGCTGATCAACGGTGAAACCGCCTTCGCCGCCGTGCACCACGCGATTGAGCGAGCCAATCGCAGCGTGGAAATCATCAGTTGGGGCTTCGACCCGGCGATGCGTTTCAAACCCGATGGCGATCGCATCGGTGAGCTGCTGGATGTACGCGGCCGGCACGGGGTCAAGGTGCGGATGCTGATCTGGAAAAATGCCTTGGCCAACTTCCTCGAAAACACCATCCCCGGCGATGGTTTGGCCGGCTCGGGCGGCACAGCGATCGGCTCGGGCATGACCCGGGGGAGCGCCGCCTCCGAGCGCACTCTGGAAGAGCGTCAGCGACTGGAATACCGCCGCACCGTGCATCAACACGAATTGAACAAACTGCGAGCCGGTCAGCTACCGGCCTATGGTTCCAGCGGCTACCGCTATGAACAGCGCGAACAGGAGCTGCTGGCGATACTGCGTGACGTCGAGGCGCAGCTCAATGCCCAGGGCGCCTACAGGACACTGGACGGCTCGGGCGCCCCCGGCTACTCCCCCGATGACCAGCAGTACACCCGGGAATGGTTCCGCCGAATTCACGGCGGACGCATGCAGAACGTCGAGTTTCGGACCCGGGACTTTTCCCTTGAAATCCCCTTGAACGCCGCCATTCGCGGCCCCCAAATGGCCACGGAAAAAGGCCGACTGGCTACCCTCTACCGACTGATCCAGGGTGAAGCCCCCGACAGCAATTTCGCCCATATGCTGGCCCTCAGCCTGTTTGCCAGCCATCACCAGAAAATGGTCCTGGTGGACTACGAAGACAGCACCAACGCGGTGGGTTTCGTCATGGGCCACAACATGCACCGCAACTACTGGGACACCAGCGCCCACCTCTATCACGACAAGGCCGCCCGACGCAGCCCGGGCTTCGGCCCCTGGCAGGACCTCTCGCTCAAGGTCCAGGGCCCCGCCCTGCACGACCTCAACCACAACTTCAGCAGCGCCTGGGACCGGGAAACCTTCTGGATCAAGCAATGGTTCAGCGATGGCCTGCGCCAGCAGCGCCAGGCCATCAAGCCCGACCACTTCAAGCCGGCCGGATCGAGCATGGCGCAGATCTGCCGCACCCAACCCCAGGAAAATGCCGAGACCTCGATCCTCGAACTGCACCACAAGGCCCTGGGCAATGCTCGCAACTACGTCTACATGGAGAACCAGTACTTTCGCTACCCGCCATTCGCCAAGCAGCTACGCGAGTTGGCCGCGGCCTACCTCGCCGCAGGCCGGGACAAGGACCTGTACCTGTTCGTGGTCACCAACACCCCCAACTCCGGGATGTATGCCAGCACCACCTATGCCACCTTGCAGGAACTGGGGCAGGAGCAACTCATGCCCCAGGCCCAGCGCAGCCTGGCCGAAGAGATGCTGCGCAAGCGCAGCCAGTTGGCCTACCTGCAACGCCACCCGCACAACGATCCCTATCTACGACGCGCACAGCTCAACCGCGCCGAAGTGCTCCAGCGCGAGATCGACGAACTCGAACGCCAGGGCGTCACCCCCGAGATAGAAGCGCGACTGGGCGGCCTCAAGCCCGAAGACATCGCCAAACTCGGCAACCCCCAAGCCGACCAAGGCGAAGACGCCAAACCCTACGCCCTCAAGGACCTGCCCGGACTCAAGGTAGTGATCGCCACCCTCACCGCCTGCAGCCCTGGCCCCGGCAGCACCTTGGCCGAAGGCGAACAGGCGTACTTCCGGGACATCTACGTGCACTCGAAACTGCTGGTGGTGGACGATGTGTTCAGCCTGCTGAGTTCGGCCAATATCAATACCCGCAGCATGCACACCGACTCGGAGTTGGGACTGGCCGCACCGGATGCAGAGTTGGCGAAGACTTGGCGGGAGGAGTTGTGGAAGTTGCATGTGGGGGAGTCGATTAGTGATGAAAAGGGGCGGTGTGATTCGGTGAAGAACTTTAAAGAATGGAATGACGTAATGGATAAAAACTGGGAGCACCGAGGACGAAATCGCCCACTAACAGCCCACCTAACTCGTTTCTGGGATATAGAGACACCTTATGCTAAAGCCGTTGATTAAAACCATATATTACTGCGCCTTTATTATTTCATTTCTATTGAGCGGAGCGATGGCTATGGCCTACCCAGTATTTACCTGCGCCTATGAACGAGACAACAACCCACCACTGGATCCACAGGCTGAATCCTGGTTTCAACAAGCGCGCATTCTAGAAAAAACACGTGGGGTTAAGGATTGGAAAAAAATAGTGGGTCTTTATGAGCAAGCCATTGCCAAGGATCATTGGAAAGCGATGCACAACTTAGCAGGCCTTTATCGTACAGGCTGGCCCGGAAGGCCTGGCGTTGAGCAAGACACCGGCAAGATGCTTGATCTCTATGAACGCATGGTAAAACTTAAAGTACCACTGGGTTACTACAATTGGTCCGTTATTACTGAACGTGGCAAAGGAGTTCTAAAATCTGAACGAATGGCTGCTTCATATCTTTTTCAAGCGGCACAATTAGGCAGCCCCTTAGCACAGGTTCAAATAGGTCAACATTTTGCTTATGCATTGCCTAGACATAAACAAGATGACGACATGGCCGAACGTTACTATCGGTGCGCAGGTGCTCAGGAAGATTCAGATGCAGTCTTAAAAAGCGCAAGCTTTTATGACACGGCCAAGGACAATAAACCACGTTCGCTTTTCTATTATCAACGCGCAGCATCTTTAGGAAACTCAATCGGATTCAACTATCTGATAGGAGTATTCAAAAAAAACCCTAGACCAATCCACAACTTTGGATATAAGCCAGACGAAAAACTCTCCGAGCTTTACTCAAGCTTATCCAAGCAACTTGATGAGAATCCCAAACTACGCTTCCCAAACCTCATGAAAGATCACCCTCTCCCCGCACACCCCACCCAGGGCTTCGACGCAGAACATCCAGATCGCAGGCCGGAATTATAAAGATGACCAGCCTTCCCCCCAAACCGCCAGCACCCTGGCCGAAGGCGAACAGGAATACTTCCTGGATATCTACGTGCACTCGAAACTGGTGATGGACGACAACTGGAAAAATGGCGAAACCGCCCACTTACTAGCCATCTAACACGTTTTTGGGATGTGGAGATGCCTTATGCCAAAGCAGTTGATTAAATTCATAAGTTTTTGCGCCTGTATTGTTTTACTTCTATTGAACGGAGCGTTTGCTGTGGCATATCCAGTTTTTACCTGCGCCTATGAACGAGATAACAATCCACCACTGGACCCTCAGGCTGAATCCTGGTTTCAACAAGCACGCATTCTAGAAAAAACGCGCGGGGTTAAGGATTGGAAAAAAATAGTGGATCTTTATGAACAAGCCATTGCCAAGAATCATTGGAAAGCGATGCATAATTTAGCTGGTCTTTATCGCACGGGGTGGCCAGGAAGACCTGGCATTGAACAAGACACCAGCAAGATGCTTAAACTCTACGAGCGCATGATAAAACTTGGAGTTCCATTGGGGTATTACAACTGGGCAGTTATCACCGAAAATGGAAGAGGTGTTTTGAAGTCAGATAGAATGGCCAGTTCCTATATTTTTCAGGCTGCACAACTGGGCAGCCCATTGGCACAGGTTGCAATTGGAAATCACCTATCATTTTCATTACCTAAAAATAAGCAAGACGACAAAATGGCAGAGTTGTATTTTCGATGCGCGGGCGCTCAGGACTCATCGGACGCAGTCATTGAGACAGCAGCATTTTATGAAATCGCAAAAAAAATAAAGCGCGCGCATTATTCTACTATCAACGTGCAGCCTCCCTGGGCAACTCTACTGGCTTCAGTAATCTAAAAGGAGCATTCGAACCAACCCCTCAACCCATGTATAACTTTGGATACAAACCAGACGAAAAGCTCCACGAGCTTTATTCTGAGTTATCCAAACAACTTGATAAAAATCCAAATCTACGCTTCCCCAACCTAATGAAAGACCACCCACTCCCTCCACACCCGACCCAGGGCTTCGACGCAGAACACCCAGATCGCAGGCCGGAATTATAAAGATGACCAGCCTTCAACCCAAACCGCCAGCACCCTGGCCGAAGGCGAACAGGAATACTTCCTGGATATCTACGTGCACTCGAAACTGGTGATGGACGACAACTGGAAAAATGGCGAAACCGCCCACTTACTACCCATCTAACTCGCTTTTGGGATGTGGAGACGCCTTATGCCAAAGCCATTGATTAAAGCCGCATATTACTGCGCCTTTATAATTTCATTTCTATTGAACGGAGCGATTGCCGTGGCATACCCAGTTTTTACCTGCGCCTATGAACGAGACAACAACCCACCACTGGACCCTCAGGCTGAGTCTTGGTTTCAACAAGCACGCATTCTAGAAAAAACACGCGGGGTTAAGGATTGGAAAAAAATTGTGGGTCTTTATGAGCAGGCCATTGCCAAGGATCATTGGAAAGCAATGCATAACCTAGCCGGCCTTTATCGTACAGGCTGGCCCGGAAGGCCCGGCGTTGAGCAAGACACCGGCAAGATGCTCGATCTCTATGAGCGCATGGTGAAGCTTAAAGTACCGCTGGGATACTATAACTGGGCAGTTATTACTGAAAATGGAGGAGGTGTTCTTAAATCAGATCGAATGGCCAGTTCTTACATGTTTAAAGCTGCAGAACTGGGTAGTCCTCTTGCGCAAGTGCGAATAGGTCAATACTTCGCATTCGAGCTACCTAGACACAAGCAAGATGACGATATGGCTGAAAAATACTATCGATGTGCGGGTGCCCAAGAAAATCCAGATGCAACATCACAAACAGCGTCATTCTATAAAACTGCAAGAAAAAATATGCCGCGCTCACTATTTTACTATCAACAGGCCGCATCACTAGGCAGTACTAGGGGCTTCAGCTATCTCACAGGGGTTTTTGAAGACAATCCACAACCTATAGATAACTTTGGATACGAACCGAACCCAAAGCTACATGCTCTGTATAAGAGTCTATGGAAACAGCTTAGAGAAGATCCCAAACTACGCTTCCCAAACCTCATGAAAGATCACCCCCTCCCCCCACACCC
>NZ_QKLN01000019.1:0-119341 GCF_003225665.1 Pseudomonas sp. TKO26 | reverse complement strand
TCCAACAGCAGCAGCCTGTATTCCATCGACAACATCCTGGTGCGCGGCGGCGCCTGGAAATCGCTGGCCATGGCCACCAGGCCCATGGGCGCACCGCCAGGAGCGGGGTTGACCACATTCAGCGGTACGCCGACCACGCTGTTGGCAATGGTGAAATTGCCCGCCGCGCCGCCGCGCACCAGGATGTTGTCGATGGAATACAGGCTGCTGCTGTTGGACGAGCCGATATAGCGGTACCCCGGATAGGGGACGGCCCCGGCATTGGTCGACCAGAAAATGCTCGCGTTGCGACTGCGCAGGTGGGTGGCGAAGTAGCCGGTGTAGGCCTCCAGCGCCGGCGGTGGAGCCAGGGCCGGCGCCTGCAGTTGCAGGCCGTAGCCCAGGGCAGTGAGGGCAGCGTAGCGCCCGGGATCGTTGCCGTTCTGGCTCAGCAGGTTGACGTTGAAGTCGCCGGTGATGATCCGGGTTTCCAGTGCCCCCAGGGCGGCGGCGATGTCGCGCACATTGGCCAGGGCGTTGAGGTAGGCATTGGCCGCGACATATTGCGGCGGCGAGTGGATGGCGAACAGCGTGAGGTTGCGCTGCACCACTACTGGCGGGCCGTCGACGGTTTCGCAGAAGGTCACCATGTAGGGGTCGCGCAAGCCGCCGTAGTTGATCGCGGCGCCGGCGTTGTCGACGAACGCGACCCGCGCCGCGCAGCGGCTCTCGTCGAGATTGCCCGGGTTCAGCGCCGTGGGCGGGATGGCCCGGTGGGGCACGCTGAAGCAGGTCTGGGCCTTCAGCATCGGGTAGTCGCCAGCAGCCGGTGGGGCCGCTATGTGGGGGTTGAAGCTGATGCCGTTGCCCGCCGGCGACCAGGCGTTGGGGCCGGTGAACAGGCGCTTGCCCGCTGCCACGCCGCCGCCCGCCGGGATCACCGGTTTGTAGAACACCGCGACGCCTTCGGCGCGTCCGGCCTGGCCGACCACCAGGGGCGGCACCAGGTTCCACGGCACACCCGTCAGGTTGCGGATGCGCTGCAGCAGTTCGGCGCAGCCCTGCCAGCCGCCGGTGGGGGAGATCAGCGACCCGGGGCCGTGGCTCGGTCCGCTGGAGGTCTCGACCACGATGAAGATGTCCGGGTTGAACGCGGTGATATGGGCGAGGATCAGGGCCAGCCGGTCGGCGGCGTCCAGGTCGGGAACGAAGGCGCCGTTGCGATCGCGCTTGGTGCTCAGCGGGCGGATCTTGTTGTAGCCGAAGCTCTCGATGTTCCAGTACAGGACCCGAGTCATGGCGTCACCTCCGAAGGGCCGGTCAATGCCGGTTGCGTGGGCCCGTCCGACTCCAGCTGCAGCAGGCTGGCGGCCTTGCTCTGCGGGTCTTTGACGTAGGCGGCGTACCAGCCCAGGCTGCCGGAGGACTGCGGGTCGCCGAACAGGAAGAACTGCAGGGTGGCGCCCGGCGGCAACTTGGCGATGCCGAGGATCTTGATGCCGATATCGGTCAGTTGCAGGTTGAAGAACCTGGCCTGGGGGTCGGTCTGACCGGGGATGGTCTGGTACAGCAGTTTGATCGGCCCGGTGGAGACCTTGATGATGCCCTGCAGGGAAAACACGCTGGCCGACGGCGCGGCGCCGGGCAGGCTGAGACCGACAAACAGCATCGGGCTGGTGTCGCCACTCTTGCTGCCGGGCGACCAGGCGATCAGCAGGTCGGACTCGAAACCGGTGCCCGACACCAGGGCCCCGGGGGAGCCCATGGTGACCTTGTAGACGATGCCCGACCAGGCGCCCGACAGCGCCTTGAGCGCGAGGTTCTCCGGCAGCACTGGAAGGAAGCCATAGTCCGCGGGCTTTTTCTGCGCTGGTGCCTGGATGAACTGCTTGAGCTGCAGGGTGAAGCCCTTGTACAGACTCTGTCCGCGCACCTGGCTGGTGGCCGGGTCGAACCCGAGGTTGTCGGGGTTGAAGGCAAAACCCACGGCATTGGGCGTGGCGCTGGGAAAGGCCATGGCGATTTCCAGGTTGGTGTAGGCCAGGCCCTGGTTGCTCGGGCTGCCATCGGCACTGCCGAAGGACAGCAGGTCGAATGGCCCGTCCGAGGTCTTGAGCAGGGTGAAATCCAGCTTGCCCCACAGCAGGAAGCGGCTGGCGGTGGTGAGCCCGCCGTCCGGGCTGCCCAGGGTGTTGAACTGAATGCGGTTGACCGAGGCGGCCGGCAGCACGTTGCTGTCGAGGTTGAACAGGTAGCTCTGGCTCTGCTCGAACACGTAGGTGGTGGTGTCGTTCTGTTGCAGGGCGCTGCCGTCGAGCACCATGGCGTTCACTGCGCTGGGCTGGCCGGCGCGCAGGGTGGCCTGGATCGGCGAGCCGAACAGCAGGTCCAGGCTCAGCTGGATGCGACTGTTGAAGGTCACCAGTCGGGACTGGCGGAACAGTGCCTGCAGCTGCAGGACACTGAAGGCATAACCGTTGCTGGTGCTCAGGGCCACCGGCATGTCCGGAGCCGCGCCATTGGCCTGGGCCTGCTCATAGGCGGGGTTCAGGTAGTCGATCAGGCCGAACAGGGTGGAGATGCCCTGGATATCCAGGGTGTTGCCCTGTTGGCTGATGCGGCTGACACTGGCGCCAAAATGGTGGGCCAGGAAGCGGCTGTAGTCGATGCCGGCGGCGATGCCTGCCAGCTGCTCAGGCAGGCTGTCCAGGGGCAGGTCGGCGTTGAGCACCATGAAACCGTTCCAGCCCGGATCGCTGACCAGGGCGACGAAGTCGGCGTAGAGGCTGTCGGGGCCGGCCGCGGCCTTGCGCTCGGCGTCAGCGATGAAGTCCTGCAGCCACTGGGACAGGCCGGTGTAGGCCAGGGTTTCCAGGCCCGGCGCCAGGTCCGCGCTCTTCGAGAACGTCTCGGGCATGGTCCAGCGATTGGGGTTGTCGATGCGCTCCTTCAGGCTGCCAGCGCAGTACTTCATGATCAGCACATTGCGGTAGCTGGTGGTTTGCACGCCGACGCCGATGTTGGCGATAAAGCGCCAGTCGGCGATGTCCATGCGGTTGCTGAAGCTTGCGCCCTGGGTGAAGAACGGCAGCGGATTGACCCCGACCAGAAACAGCTGGTTGGTCTGCAGGGCCTCGTGCAGGGCCTCGCCGGGGTGCACGAAGGCAAAGTCCAGCGGTCCTTGGGTGGACAGCGAGCGAGCCAGCAGCACCTTGGCGTAGCCGATGCCGTCGGCGTCCAGGTCCACCAGCAGGCCTTGCGGGGTGGTCGCCCGATCGGGTTGTGCCGCCTCGCTGGTCAGCAGCCGTTGCAGGCGCCGAGCCCGCGCGGCTTGTTTGCCCGGCAGGGTCGCGGCACTGATCAGGCTCTTGCGCGAGGCGGCGAGGATCTCGCTTTCGAATTGGGTCAGGTTGAGGCTGGCATTGCTGCTCACCCCCGCGTAGGGCACCAGCGGGAAGGCGAACCCGGCGTCCTGGGGCAGCGGGGTGCTCGGCGCGGCCGGGGCCAGTAGCGGTGTGGCGCCGTTGTTGCGGCTCTGGCCATAGAGCGGGCTGCCGTCGGGCTGGGCGCTGTAGGCCGGGGTGGAGGTGCCGGCCACCAGGCTGCACCAGGAGGTGTGGTGCTCGCCGTTCAGCAGGGCGCTGACCGCGCCACTGGTGGGCGTGACCAGCGTGCTGGCCTGGAACGGAAACACCGGGGCATAGGCCGGTTGCGCCGCCAGCATGCGCAAGCGGTCGTTCTCCTGCGAGCTCAAGGAAGCGGCGTAGGGGCTAAAGCTCAGCCATTCGGTGCCGAAGATCCCGCATAACAGGTTCGGCCCGGCGCTGGCGACCGGCAGGCTCAAGCCGAAGTCGCCGGCCAGGGTCAGGCTGTAGCTGCCGCCTTGGGCGCTGAACACCAGGCTGGCGGCATAGGGCCGGGGCCAACCGTTGGCGTCCAGGCCATTGAGCGGGATCAGGCTGATCGGGTTGCCGGCGGTACTGCGCCACTGGCTGGGCAACGCGGTAGTGCCGGTGTTGGCGAAGCTGATGGCGGTGCGGATCAGACCGGCGGCCAGTTGCGCCGCGGCGATGTTCTGATTGAGCGGGTCCAGCGGGTCGAGTACGCCACCCATGGTCAGTTTGGCGGGCATGCCGTTGGGGTTGAACACCGGGTAATTGAGCACACTCTTGCCGCCTGCGGTGTTGGCCACATAGGTAAAGCCGGTCTGGAAATACTTGAGGGCGGGCTGGCTGCTGTAGGTCAAGGCGTAGGTCAGGCTGCCGGCCTGATTGCCGTCCAGGGGCACGTAGGCCAGCGGCTGTTGCGGCGGTGTCAGTTGCAGGCCGCTGTCGGCCTGCAGCTTGTCGCTCAAGCCCATGGTGATGCCGGTATTGGATTTCAGGCGCAGGGCGTTGAAGTCCGGGTCGTATTTGACGTAGGTGCCGAAGTTGACGAAGAACGTCAGACGATCGCCGAGCCGCAGGTTGAGGTTGTTCTGCACCTGGCTGGGGGCCGTCACGCTGATGCGCAGGCCGTAGCTATTGAAGGCCTGGGGCGCTGGCAGACTGGAGCCGGGCAACCAGAGCAGGGCGCGGCCGACGAAGTTGCGCTGGTCGACGGCGTACAGAAAGTCGTACAGGGCGTTGACGAATGCCGTGGGATCGCTGCGCAGGGCGGCTGGCTCGCTGGGGGCGAACAGGTAATGGCCGGCATTCTTGTCGAAGGCATCGGCCGGGCTCAGGCTGGCCGGCAGGCTGCCGGGCGCGGTGCCCTTGGGCATGACATAACCGCGCCAGCCATAGCCACTGGCATCCGGCAGGGCATAGGCGGCGCTGTGGGCGATCTGCTGGTAGTCGGACGTGCTGGTCATGTCTATCCCCTGCAATTGTCGGCGCGGCCACGGATCCACGACCAGTCGGCGACACTGCCGACGTAGTGGTTCGGTGGGTTGTGACCGGACTGGAAAGTGCCATCCAGGCTGAGCTGCCCTTGCTGCTCCTGGGTGGCGGGACGAAAGTCCAGGAGTCCACCCTCGATGCGCACCGGTCCGACGCTGGACTGCCGCAGGCTCACCGGGGTGGCGGTGGCCATGAGGGTGTAGCTGTCGATCAGATCGCTGGCGTAATAGAAACTCACCTGGGCGGTCAGCGCGTTGCTGCTGTCGGCCTTGTAGGGGTCCAGCAGTTCCACGATCACCTGCAGGTCCGGCAGCAAGGGCTGGCGGTAGCGGGCCAGGACACTGGTGGTCGGGCTCTGCCAGCGGATCAGGTCGCCACGATAGGCCTGGGTCACGGGTGTGCCGCTGTCACGCAGGTTCTCGATGGTGAAGTCGGCCAGCAGGTGCGAAGTGTTGGGGGGCGCGCAGAAGAAGGCACCCAGGCTGCCCCAGACCCGCTGGCCATCACCGTTGGCCAGATCGAAGTCGGCAGTGGGCGCGGCGGCGGTCATGGTCAAGCCGGTCAGGGCGGCGTTGCCCAGGGAAACCTGGGCATTGACCCGGGCTTCGTTGCCGTCTATCTGCAGCACGAACATCACTGGACCGACCTGACGATTGACTTTCATCCCGGGCAGCAGCACCGGCCCGGGCACGCAAGGTTCGCCGGAGGAGGGCGAGAGGTCGACGCAATCCACTGCGGGCGAGGTTGCAACGGTGCTGGAAAGGGTCTGGTAGTGACTGCCGGACACCGCTGGCGCACGGCTGCCGGTGGTCATCAGCCACGCTGCAGTCGCCAGGATCGCGCCGAGGGTTGCCCAGAGAATCCGGGTGTAGAGCATCCGTTGCCTGGTCACGCGAGGGTACCGTCCATGTCCCGTATTGCATGAAGCGAAGCCGGCGCCATGCCGGCTTCGCAAATGGGCTCCGGCCTAGGAGCCTGAGTCGATCACGATAGGGTGAAGGTCCCGATGTTGGTGTTGTTGAAGGGTGTTTCCGAGCCGCTGTCGACAATCACCCCGGTGAACAGGATGCTGAACGCCGAGCCCACGTTCTGCAGTTTGACCTGAGCACCCTTGCGCAGGATGACCGGGCCGGCGGAGGAGTCTTCGCTAAGCGTCTGAACGGTTGCGGTGTTGTTGACCTGGGTGGCCCACAGCAGGTTGTTCTGATAGCTGAAGGTCACTTTGGTGGTCTGGTTGGGGTCGCCGTTGTAGGTCGCGGTGGACTGGCTGTTGATGGTCAGGGGGGTGGTGACGGTGTTTACCGAGGTGAAGGCGTTCATGTTGAATATCCTTTTCGTGTGTTGGGCATGATTCAGCTGGCTGAACCGGATGAGAGTCTAGGTGTGCTTGTTCGTCTGTCGAGGTCGCTGACCAAGCGTTCGAAAGGCGTTTTTGGCCCTCTGGCGATGCTCAGGACACACCGCGTTTAGCACTGTAAACCGCATAACTTAAAGGCTCTTGGCCTGAATGCGAGTTAGAGGAAGGAGGCCTCTAATAGCGTTTTGTTATCACTGTTAATGCAAAATAGTCGGTCACTCCCGAGTTTCTTTTCGACACGCAGGGGCAGGGTGTAACTCCAACTAAGCCGACAGTTTCGGGACTAGGAAATACGCGGGAAAGAAGCTTCAGGATTAACTCAACTAAATGGTGATTTAGTTGAGTTGGGAATAGAACCGGGCAAAACCGGGGGCAGGGGCGACATGCCAGGGCAGGGGGCCAAGCTGTCCAAACTGTAATTTGCCACTCAGGTTTCTGAAAGGCATCGCTACTTAACATCCTCGCCGAGCCAACCACTCAACCTCTGAATGGACACGAATCGGCATGCAATCCAAAACTTCAAGACGAACCTTCGTCAAGGGCCTGGCCGCAGGTGGCATTCTCAGTGGTCTGGGACTATGGCGCAGCCCGGTCTGGGCTATCACCAGCCCAGGTCAACCGAATGTTCTGGCCGGTACGGAGTTCGATCTGTTCATCGGCGAAAGCCCGGTCAATATAACGGGTAACCCGCGCACCGCCATGATGATTAACGGCGGGATTCCTGGACCCTTACTGCGCTGGCGAGAAGGCGACACGGTGACCCTGCGGGTGAAGAATCGCCTGAATGACACTACGTCCATTCACTGGCATGGCATTTTGCTGCCGGCCAACATGGACGGCGTTCCGGGACTCAGCTTTGATGGCATCGAGCCGGATGGCATGTATGTCTACACATTCAAGGTCAAGCAAAACGGTACTTATTGGTACCACAGCCATTCGGGTCTTCAGGAACAATCCGGCGTCTATGGTCCCTTGGTGATTGACGCCAAAGAGCCTGAGCCTTTCCAGTACGACCGTGACTACGTGGTGATGCTGACAGACTGGACGGATGAAGATCCCGTCACGCTGATGAAAAAGCTAAAAAAGCAGTCGGATTACTACAACTACCACAAGCGCACGCTGGGTAACTTCATCCAGGATGTCAGCGAGAAGGGTTGGGCTTCGACCGTCGCCGATCGCAAGATGTGGGCCGAGATGAAGATGAATCCTACCGATCTCGCCGATGTCAGCGGTGCGACCTACACCTATTTGATGAACGGCCAGGCGCCGGCTATGAATTGGACTGGGGTTTTCCGGCCGGGAGAACGCATCCGCCTGCGCTTCATCAACGGCTCGGCCATGACTTATTTCGACGTTCGCATCCCCGGCCTGAAAATGACGGTGGTGGCCTCGGACGGTCAGCATGTCAAACCGGTGAGCGTCGATGAGTTCCGTATTGCGGTCGCCGAGACCTTCGACGTGATCGTCGAGCCGACTCAAGAGGCTTACACACTATTCGCGCAATCAATGGATCGGACAGGTTATGCGCGAGGAACCCTGGCGGCGCGGGCGGGATTGTCGGCACCTGTGCCTGCGCTCGATCCTCGGCCGCTTCTGACCATGGACGACATGGGCATGGGGGGAATGGACCACGGTGGCATGGCTGGCATGGGCGATATGGCTGGCATGGACCATGAAAAAATGACCGGGATGGTCGAGGGCTCGATGCAAGGCATGTCCGGCATGGACGGTGGCGCGATGCAGGGCATGGACAACATGCCCGGGACAGATCACAGCAAAATGGCCGGCATGGACCATGGCGCGATGCAAGGCATGGGCGATATGGCCGGCATGGGGGCAATGCAGTCCCATCCTGAATCAGAAAAAAACAATCCACTGATCGACATGCAGGCGATGAGTGCTTCGCCAAAGCTGAACGATCCGGGGATTGGCCTCAGAAATAACGGCCGGCGGGTTTTGACCTATTCCGACCTGAGAAGCACATTCCAGGATCCGGACGGGCGCGAACCGAGTCGCACGATCGAGCTTCACCTCACCGGCCACATGGAAAAATTCGCCTGGTCCTTTAATGGCGTGAAGTTCGCCGATGCCGAGCCAGTACGGTTGAAGTACGGCGAACGGATCAGGGTGGTGTTGGTCAACGACACGATGATGACTCACCCGATCCATCTCCATGGCATGTGGAGCGATCTGGAGGACGAGAACGGCCAGTTCATGGTCCGCAAGCACACGATCGATATGCCGCCCGGCTCAAAGCGCAGCTATCGGGTAACTGCTGACGCGCTTGGCCGCTGGGCCTATCACTGCCATCTCCTGTACCACATGGAAATGGGGATGTTTCGTGAAGTACGTGTGCAAGAGTGAGGACTGACTGATGACCGCTAATTTTTGTCCCCCCCGCATCTGCTTGGCGCTACTTGTCTCCGGTTTCACGCTTGGGCAGCTCCCTTCGGCATTGGCTGATGCCAGCCAGATGCAGAGCATGGACCATAGCCAAATGCAGGGCATGGACCAGGGGCAGATGCAGTCGGCTGCAAGCCAAAGCCGTACCCCCATCCCTGCACTGACGGATGCCGATCGAGCCGCTGTGTACGCCAGCCCAGGCGGCCATAGGGTTCACGACAGCGCCATTAATTCTTACTTCCTGATGGACAAGTTGGAGTGGCAAAACGCGGACGACGGCAGCGCACTCGTCTGGGACGCAAAGGGGTGGATCGGAGGTGACATCGATCGATTGTGGTTACGCTCGGAGGGCGAGCGAACCAATGGCAAGACGGAAAAAGCGGAAGTTCAGGCGCTGTGGGGGCACGCAATCAGCCCATGGTGGGATTTGGTCGGTGGCGTGCGGCAAGATCTCAAGCCTGGCGACCCTCAAACCTGGGCGGCGTTTGGGCTTCAAGGATTGGCGCTTTACAACTTTGACGCCGAAGCGACCGCCTTCATTGGCGAGAATGGGCAGAGCGCGGCACGCCTTGAAGGCGACTACGACATCTTGTTGACCAATCGCTTGATTCTCCAACCTACGGCCGAGTTCAACTTCTACGGGAAGAACGACCCCCAGCGCGGCGTCGGTTCAGGACTTTCCGAAAGCGAGTTGGGCTTGCGGCTGCGATATGAAATTCGTCGCGAATTCGCACCTTACATCGGTGTGACGTGGAACCGCTCCTATGGAAAGACCGCGGACTATGCCAGGGATGAAGGTGTGGACCAGAGTGAGGCACGCCTCGTTCTCGGTGTTCGCCTGTGGTTTTAACCGCCACTGATCACTCGAACTTACTCCAACCAAACCTCGAATCAACAGCTCGCGCTGTGAGGAGTCTTGCATGTCATTTGTCAAAACTACCGCGGTAACTATCGCTCTTTCTGCTGGACTGCTGATGAGCGCATTCGCAGAAGCTCATCCGAAGCTGGTGTCCTCAACGCCTGCGGACGGTGCTGACGGAGCGGCGCCGGCCAGGATTGAGCTGCATTTCTCGGAGAACCTGACGACCCAGTTTTCCGGAGCCAAGCTGATCATGACCGACATGCCTGGCATGCCGAACTCTCCAATGGGGGTCAAGGCGGGTGTTTCAGGCGGTAGCGATCCAAAGACGATGATCATCACCCCGGCATCTTCTCTCACCACGGGAACTTACAAAGTCGAGTGGCGCGCCGTGTCCTCGGACACTCACCCTGTAACCGGCAAAATAACGTTCAAAGTGAAGTGATTCATGAGCGACTCAATCAACATTGCACTTCGTTTTGCCCTGTATACGGACCTGATGCTGTTGTTCGGTTTAGCGGTATTTGGTTTGTATAGCCTTCGAGGCCAAGAACGAGCATCGGGTGCTGTTTTGAATTTCGAGTCGCTGCTGGTGGGGGCAGCGGCTCTTGGTGTACTGCTGTCTCTCGCGGCCATGCTCATATTGGCCAAGGCCATGAGCGGTGTCTCCGATTTTGCAGAACTTCATCACCATATCTTCGAGATGGTGGTGATGGGAACCGACGTTGGCCTTACGTGGATTGTGCGCATCGCTGCGCTCGTTCTCGCTTGCGTAGCGGCGGCGTTCAACAAGAGGTGGCCGACAGGAAGCCTGTGGGTCGTGACGTTTTGCGGGGGGATTGCGCTGGCGACGCTTGCCTGGACCGGTCATGGCGCCATGGATGAAGGTACTCGAGGCTACTGGCATTTTACGACCGACATCTTCCACTTGCTGGCGGCAGGAGGTTGGCTAGGGGCGTTGACGGCATTCGGTCTGTTATTACGCCTGAAGAGGCTACAAGACGAACACCTGGTTCGCGTACTTGCACGGGCATTGATCGGATTTGAATCTGCCGGCACCGTGATCGTGGTAGTGATCGTCGTGACAGGGGTTGTCAACTACCTGTTTATCGCGGGGCCTAACGTCGACGATGTCATCCGCAATACATACGGCATTCTTCTGAGTCTGAAATTAGCCTTGTTCGCGGTCATGGTGGCGCTGGCCGCCTTGAATCGCTTTCATCTCAGTCCGTTTTTGCAGCGGTCGGTCCAGGCGGGACAGTACGCGGTGGCTGCAAACGCTCTGCGGCGTAGCATGGTCGTGGAGCTTTCAGCCGCAATGGTTATTGTGGGGCTGGTGGCATGGCTGGGGACGCTCAGTCCGGAGGCGGAAATGGCATTCGAATAGCGATTCGACAATCGCCATGGGCAGGGCTAAATCCCAAGAGATGAATCTATCTGTTGGGCGGGACGAGTCCTGACGGGTAGTCGGTCGTGCCAATGCCAAACGCGGTTTCGCAATCGACGTTGGGAGCTGCTGAGCGCACCTTATTATTTTACGCATAATGTATATTATGTTAAATAAACGATGGCGCTATGACGACCACGATCCCCACCGACCTCGCACAGATCATCATGGATTTTGCGATAGCCATACACTCCGCCACTCTCCAGCCATGAATGCTTAATCAAACCCAGCAATCGCTGATCATCTTTAGCGCGTACAGATTGCTGGGATGAACTTTCAGCGTCAGGCAAAGCCGTCGAATCGAATAGTCGCCCGCGCGCTGCTTGAAAAAGGCGTACTTCAGCCGCACTCCTTGGCAAAGTACGCAGCGACTTTTTTAATATGTCTCGCTCTTTCGTGACGCGTTTGAGTTCCGCTCGCAGACGACGCAATTCAGCCATCGTCCTGCTGCCGTTCTTCTTGAGGTTTGCTGTAGCGCTTTATCCAGGCACAGAGGCTGCGCAGCAAAAATTAACCTACGGCCCTATAGGCTTACATGCGATTCAGAGAGGTTCCAACCAGAGGAATACGCTGCCCGGTCTCCAGCATCTCTACGGCATCGAGTTGCTCTTCAATTTGTAGAAACCGCATAGCAACCACCGAGGACATTTTTTCAGAAACCTCATCGATATAACGGTTCAAAAGTATTTGCCGTTTTATCTGCAGTGTCTTGTACATCTTGATCATCTTAGAGGCATCCTCATTGGTGACCACTCCGGAGCCATAGGCTCGCCCATACTCAAGCAACAGCTGGAACGTCTCCCTATTCAAACCATCCATTTCATTGCGATAGAGGGCATAGATTGGCCAAAAGGTTTCGGCCTGCTGGCTATCGAGTCCCATGTTGGCTCCCACCACACGTTTGCGTTTGTAATTGATCGTCTCGATCTGGTTGCTGATTTTCTCCTTGTGATCGCTCATCACCTGTTCCACTGAAGGCAGTGGTTCCTCGGCATGGGCGGCAAGGCCGAAGCCAGCGGCGAAAAGAGCAGCACACAACAGGCGCCTGGACATGGAGTAATTCCTCTTACATTGAGTTGAAAATAATGCGCGCTTACTGCGCGGGTTCCTTGAGCGGAATCTTCGGTGCCCACTGGAGCCATTGTTCGTCGACGGCATCGAACAGGGCGAAGGTCTGCCCCGGCCTGGCCGCTTCGCCCATTTGTCCGTTGTCTGGCGTGGCGAACGCGATGCCGCCGGCGACCATGGCTTCCAGCGACTCGGTGCGCACCGAAACGCCCTTGAACAAACCGGCCTCGATACCGACGCCGCTGGCATTCCAGAAGCGGCTGCCGGTACGCACCAGCGGCATGTAGCGCGGCTCGATGAGGATACTGATCAGCACCCGGTCCGCCTGCTGGCCCAGGTTCAGGTCGATGACCTTGCCCACCGGTATCTTGCGATAGGTCACCGGGCTGCCGAGCTTGATCGAGCCCTTGTCCGGAGCGCTCAGGGTAAGCCGCAGGCCGTTGCTGCTCCCGAGCAGGTTCGGCGCCTCGACCAGGGTCTGGAAGCGTGTCTGACGCTCGCCCGGGCGATTGCTGGCCAGGGCCTCGATGTAGGGACCACTGACCAGGGTGCCGAGATTTTCCGTGCGTAACAGTCCCAGTGCCGGCCTTACGACCCAGAAGCGCGTGCCGCTGCGGGCGAACTGCTCGCCATTGGCCCCCAGGCGCGCCTTGAGCAACACCCCGGACAGGTCACTCTTCAAGTCGATGCCTTCAACCTTGCCGATCACCAATCCCTTGAACCGAATCGGCGTCCCTTCGCGCAGACCCTCGGCGTCTTCGACGCTCAGCTGGATCTCCACGCCCCGGGCCATGGCCGCCTCTTCGCTGTCATAGAGGGCGAAGCGGCAATCCTTGCCCGAGGACGGCGCCTTGGGGTCCAGGGTGTCGAAGGAAATACCGCCATTGATCAAGGTCTGCAGCGACTCGCTCTTGACCTTGACCCCGGTGAAGTCGCCGCTCAGGGTCACGCCGCTGGCGTTCCAGAAGCGCGTGGAACTGTTCACCAGGCGCGCATGCTCGGGCTCGATATGCACGCCGATCATCACTTGCTGGTTGTCCGCCGACAGCTGGTAGCTCTGCACGCTGCCGACACGGATCTGCCGGTAGAGCACCGGCGCCCCGACCTCCAGCGAACCGCGCCGGTCACTGGTCAGCACCAGGTGCAGGCCCGGTACGTTCGTGTCCATGGGCGGCGCCTTGGGGCGGGCGCTGAATTCCCGGCGCGGCGCCCCGCTCTTGGCAAAACGCACGGCGATGTAGTTGCCCTTGACCAGGGCATCCAGGCCAGTGATCCCAGCCAGCGAGATATTCGGCTTCACGGTCCAGAACTCGGTGCCCTCCAGCAGCAGGGCCTCGACCCGCGGGTCCATCGCCAGCTCGGCGGTGGCACCACTGAAGTCCTGGTTCATGTCGACGGTCTTGACCAGGCCGACCTGTACGCCGTTGTATATCACCGGCGTCTGCCCGGGCTGGATGTCGCTGAGGTCCTTCATCTTCAGCTTCACCCGCAAACCGACCTGGGCCGCGTCGTAGTCCTCATACAGGCGGAACGGCTTGGTCGGGTCGGTGGGCGGGCTGTCGCGATAGTTATCTGGAGTGGCGAAGGCAATACCGCCTGCGGCCAGGGTCAGCAGCGATTCGCTGCGCACCTTGAAGCCCGACAGGCCGCCGGAAATCGAAATGCCGCTGGCGTTCCAAAAACGCGTTTTCTTGCGTACCAGATCGGCATAGGCCGGCTCGATGTGCACCTTGATTTCGATGGTGCGCTGGTCCTCACCAAGCTGAAAGCTCTTCACCTGGCCCACCAGGATCTGCTTGTAGAACACCGGGCTGCCCTGCTCCAGGGAACCCAGCCGGTCGGCCTTGAGGGTGATGTGCAGGCCAGGAACCTTCTCCGACATCGATGGAGGCTCCTTCAGGGCGGTATACGCCCTCACCCCTTGGTCACCCTTGTCGCCCTTTGCCGGGTCCACCGCGATGTAAACCCCGGAGACCAGGGTTTCCAGCCCGGTCACCCCCGCCAGAGACACCCGCGGTTTGACCAGCCAGAAATGGGTGTCTTCATTCAGGTACTTCTGGGTGTCCTTGCTCAACTCGATGGAGGCGACCACTCCCTTGATGTCCTCGCTGACGCTCAAGTCCACCACCTTGCCGACCGAAATACCCTTGTACAGCACCTCGGTCTTCTTGGCCTGGATGCCGTCGCCGCTCTCGAAGCGGACCTGGATGACCGGGCCGGCCTCGTCATAGGCGCGCCAGGCCAGCCAGGCGCCAATGACCAGGGCTAGCAATGGCAGGATCCAGATCGCCGACCAGTTGCTGGTCTGGTGTTTTTTCGGAGCAGGCAAGTCACTCATTTTCATTGTCCAAGTTAGTGTTGTCCCATATCAGCCGGGGGTCGAAAGTCACTGCTGCCAGCATGGTCAGCACCACTACGCTGGCAAAGGCGGCAGCGCCAAGGTTGGCCTCGATGCGCGCTAGGCTGCCAAAGTTCACCAGCGCCACCAGGATGGCGATGACGAAGATGTCGAGCATCGACCAGCGCCCTACCCACTCGATGAAGCGATACATGATGATCCGCTGGCGAGCGGACATCGGCTGGTGGCGCTGCACCGAATAAAGCAGCAGCGCGATACCCACCAGCTTGAAGGTCGGCACAACGATGCTCGCCACGAAGACCACCAGGGCGATGGGGATCATCCCCAACTGCAGCAGGCTAACCACGCCGCTCATGATGGTGGCCGGCGCGCCCTTGCCGAAGACGCTGACGGTCATGATCGGCAACAGGTTGGCGGGGATGTACAAAATCATCGACGTGATCAGCAAGGCCCAAGTGCGCCTGATGCTGTTCGGGCGGCGCGCATGCAATACCGCACTGCAGCGACTGCAGCGCGGTGATTGCTCCTGGCTGGCCGGGTTGAGTTGATGACATTCACCGCAGACCCAAATACCTGCATCAATTGCCCGCATCGTTACCACCCTCAAGTGATGCTCGCTGAATTGACCTCGGCAGCATCAACCTCTTGTTCAGAGCCGGTCCTGGCGTTGTGCCAATTGCGGGTCCTGGTTGTTCTTCCAGCCACCGCCCAGGGAACGGAACAGGTCCACCAGGGCGATCTGCCGTTGAGTGCTGACTTCGATGAACGCCGTCTCGTTGGCGAAGTTGTTGCGCTGGGCGTCCAGGTAACGCAGATGGCTGTCGATGCCGCCTTCGTAACGAGCCTTGGCCAACTTCAGCGATTCGTTGCTGGTGTTGGCCAGGGCCCGGCGTGCCTGCTCCTCGCGGCGCAGGGTATCGGTGGCCGCCAGGGCATCGGCCACTTCACGGAACGCGTTCTGGATCGTGCCCTCGTAGGCCGCCACCGCCGAATCCTTGCGCGCCTCGGCCAGGCTCAGCCCGGCGCGGTTGCGCCCGCCATCGAAGATCGGCAGCGACAGGGTCGGGATGAAGCTCCAGGAGCGCGAGCCGCCATCGAACAGGCCAGACATTTGTGCGCTGGACGTGCCGAAGCTGCCGGTCAAGGTGACCCGCGGGAAGAACGCTGCCCGCGCAGCGCCGATATCGGCATTGCGCGCTTGCAGGCGGTGTTCGGCGGCCAGGATGTCCGGGCGGCGCTCGATCAGCGACGACGGCGAGCCCGCGGCGATGTCTTGCACCAGTAGCGGCTGCTCCGACAGCTTCTCGGGAATCGCCTTGGCCGCATCGGCGGTGCCCAGCAACAGCACCAGGGCATTGAACGCCTGTTGCTTCTGGCGCAGGGCGGCCTCCTCGTCGGCCCGGGACTGTTCCACCAGGCCCAGGGCTTCCTGGTAGTCCAGTGCGGTGGCGTTACCTACCGCACGGTGCTGGCTGATCAGGGCGAAGGAGTATTCGCGGCTGACCAGGGTCTGCTGGGTCAGGGCCAGGCGGCGCTGGGCGCCGTCATGGGTCAGGTAGGCCTGGGTGACCTCGGCGATCAGCGCGATGCGTGCCGAGCGCCCCGCCTCCTCGGTGGCCAGGTATTGCTGCAAGGCCGCATCGCTGAGGCTCTTGACCCGGCCGAACAGGTCGACTTCGTATTCTGGCAACGACAGGCCGACCTGGTAGGTGCTGGCCACGCCGGCCCGGCCACTGCTGGAAAGGTCCGACGGCAGGTGCTGGCGGTTACCCGAGGCCCCGGCGTTCAACCCAGGGATCCGGTCCGCCCGCTGGATGCGGTACTGTGCCCGGGCCTGCTCGATGTCCAGCAGGGTCTGGCGCAGCGAACGGTTGTTGTCCAGGGCGGTACCGACCAGCTTGCGCAACTGCGGATCGACAATGAAGCTCTGCCAATCCAGCTCGCTGGCCTGCCGCCCCTGCTGGGCGGACGCGCCGCTCCAGCTATCGGCGAACGGCGCCGCCGGGCGCTCGTAGGTCGGAGCCATGGAGCAGCCCCCAAGGGCCAGGGCGATCAGCAGCGCCGATATAGTAAAGGTACGCATGCTGATCACTCCTGGGTCAGGGCTGGTTGTTCGGTGGCAGGCCGTTTGGTACGCAGTAACGACAGCAACCAGACGAAGCAGATCGGCACGAAAATCACCCCCAGCAAGGTGGCGCTAAGCATCCCGCCGATCACGCCGGTACCGATGGCGCGCTGGCTGGCCGCACCGGCACCGGTGGCGATGGCCAGGGGCACCACGCCGAGGATGAAGGCCATGGACGTCATGATGATCGGACGGAAGCGCAGGCGAGCGGCCTCGATGGCGGCATCACGCAGGCTATAGCCCTTCCCCCACAGTTCCTTGGCGAACTCGACGATGAGGATCGCTTTCTCCGCCGACAGGCCGATGATGGTGATCAGGCCGCCCTTGAAGTACACGTCGTGGGGCATGCCCACGACCATTACCGCCAGTACCGCACCCACCGCGCCGATCGGTACGATCAGCATCACCGACAGCGGGATCGACCAGCTCTCGTAGAGGGCCACCAGCAACAGGAACACCACCAGGATCGCCAGGGCGAACAGGCCCGATGCCTGGCCGGCAGAAACCTTCTCCTGGTAGGACAGGCCGGTCCACTCGTAGCCGATACCCTTGGGCAGTTGCGATGCCAGTTGCTCCAGCTCGGCCATGGCCTGGCCGGTGCTGTAGCCCGGGCCTGCGTCACCGACGATACGGATCGACGGATAGCCGTTGTAGCGCACCAGTTGCACCGGCCCCTCCTCCCACTTGCTGGTCACGAAGGCACTGAGGGGGACCTGGTCGCCCTTGTTGTTGGGTACATAGAGTTTGAGCACGCTTTCCGGGGTCATCCGCGCGCCCTGCTCGGCCTGGATCACAACCCGTTGCTGGCGACCAGCGTTGGTGAAGTCGTTGATCACATTGGAACCGAAGGCCGAGGACAGGGTGGAGCTAATGCTCTCGAAGTTGACGCCTTGGGCCCGGGCTTTTTCGCGGTCGATCACCAGGCGCAATTGCGGGGCCTCGGCCAAGCCTTCCATCATCCCGTAGAGGAATTTCGGGTTGCCGTTGACTTGGCCCAGCAGCGTATCCCGAGCTTGCAGCAAGGCCTCGCGACCCAAACCACCACGGTCCATCAAGCGCAGGGCGAAACCACCAGAGTTACCCAAGCCATTGATCGGTGGTGGCGAAACCGCCATGACGGTACCGTCGTCGGAGATGGCGAAATGCTCGTTCAGGGCCGCTACTTCAGCCATGGCCGATTGATGCGCATCGCGTTCGGACCAATCCCTAAATGTCGGGAAAGCCAACGCCGCATTATCACCTTGGCCAGAAAAGCTGAAGCCCGAAATCACGAATGCCGAGGAGACGGCCTCACGGGACTTGAGATAGGTTTCCAGCTGTTCACCGGTGGCGTTCGTGCGCGCACGGCTGGCGCCGGGTGGTAGCTGCACATCAACCAACATGTAACCCAGGTCTTCAGTGGGCACAAAAGCTTCCGGTAATCGCAGGTAGCTGTAACCGAGCAGCGCGACAATACCGCCGTAGATCAGCATGAAACGCCCGGCACGTTTGACCAACGCGCCATTGAGTGCTGAGTAGCGCTCCGTAACATGAACAAAACCACGGTTGAAGGCACCGAAGAAACCGCGCTTTTCGTGATGGCCTTCAGGGATCGGCTTGAGCAGCGTGGCGCACAGGGCCGGGGTGAAGGTCAGGGCCAGGAAGCCGGAGAACAGGATCGAGATTGCCAGGGATACCGAGAACTGCTGGTAGATGACACCCACCGAACCGCTCATGAACGCCAGCGGCATGAACACCGCGGACAGCACTAGGGTGATCCCGACGATGGCCCCCGACACCTGCTTCATCGCCTTGATCGTGGCTTCGGTCGGCGACAGGCCCTCCTCGGCCATGATCCGCTCGACGTTCTCCACCACCACGATGGCGTCGTCCACCAGGATGCCGATGGCCAGCACCATGCCGAACATGGTCATCATGTTCACCGAGAAGCCCAGCAGGTACATCACGCCCAGGGTACCGAGCAGACACACTGGCACCACGATGGATGGAATCAGGGTGTAGCGCACGTTCTGCAGGAACAGGAACATCACCAGGAACACCAGGACCATGGCTTCAAGCAGGGTATGGATCACCTTCTCGATGGCCACGTCGACGAAACGCGAGGTGTCGTAGGGTACGGAGTACTGCACATCACTAGGGAAGAACTGTGACAGTTCGGCCAGGCGTTGTTTGACCAACGTCGCCGTCTGAATCGCATTGGCGCCCGGCGATAACTGAATCGCACCACCGACTGCCGGAGTACCATCCAGGCGTGAGGAAATGTTGTAGTTTTCCTGGCCTAACTCCAGACGTGCGACGTCGGCAAGCTTGACCATGGAGCCGTCCTGATTGGCCCGCAGGACAATCTCAGCAAACTCCTGCGGATTGTCCAGAACCCCCTTGACCGCCAAGGTCGCAGTCAATTCCTGGGCACTGTCGCCCGGTGTGCTGCCGAAGGCACCGGCCGGAACCTGCACGTTCTGTCCACGGATGGCGCTGCTCACGTCTTCGATGGACAAGCCATAACCCACCAGCTTCTGTGGATCGATCCAGACCCGCATCGCCGCTTCGGAAGAGAAGAACTGTAACTTGCCGACGCCGGGCAAGCGGCGCAGTTCGTTGTTGATGTTACGTGCGGCGTAATCACCGAGAGCAATGGTATCGCCGCGCTCGGCACCTTCCTTGTAATTCAGGGCGTAGATCAACAGGAAGCCGGCGCTGGTCTGCTCGACCTGCAAGCCCTGGGTGAGTACGGCCTGGGGCATGCGCGCCTCGGCTTTCTTCAGGCGGTTCTGTACATCAACCTGGGCCAGGTCAGGATCGGTACCAGGTTCAAATGTAACGACGATTTCGGCGGTACCGTTGGAGTTGTTGGTCGACTCGAAATAGAGCAAACCCTTAGTGCCGTTGAGTGACTCCTCAAGAATGCTGGTCACCGACTCCACCAGTACCTTGGCCGAAGCCCCCGGATACGTGGCTGTAACCGTGATCTGCGGTGGTGCAACGTTAGGGTATTGGGCCACCGGTAACTTGGAGATAACTAGCAACCCGAACAGTGAGATGAACAGCGCGACCACCCAAGCAAAGTTAGGACGCCTGATGAAAAAATTCGACATCGATAAATCCTCGCGGCAATTACGCCCTTACTTCTGCGGCTCTGAGGGTGTGGCAGCGACACTCTTGGGCTCGACCTTGGCTCCAGGCTGCAGGCCAGCCAAGCCACTAGTGATCACCCGGTCACCGGCTTTCAAGCCATCGCGAATCTGCCAGCGTGCTCCCTGCATGACACCGGTCTGCACTTGACGTGACTGAGCACGGCCGTCGTCGCCCATCAACAACACGAAGGCACTGCCATCCGGGCTACGTTGCACAGCCCGCTGCGGCACTAAAACCGCCTGGCTATCGGTCCCCTGTGGAGTGCTGACACGTACATACATGCCAGGCAGCAGATTACCGTCGCGGTTATCAAACTGACCGCGTAGAGTCACTTGCCCCGTACCAGGGTCCACCGCAACATCCGTGAAAAGCAGCTTCCCCCTGCGCTCATACGAAGTGCCTTCAATTCTTACAGACAGGCTCTGCTGCGAATCAGTGGCCAAGGTCCCATTTTTGAGGGCTTCACGTAGACGCAACGCATCGGCGGCGGTCTGGGTGAAATCGGCGTAGATCGGGTCCAGTTGCTGGATGCGCGCCATCAGGGTCGCTTCGCCCTGGCCAACCAGAGCGCCTTCAGTCACCAGCGCACGTCCTACTCGGCCAGAGATCGGCGCGATGACCGAGGTGTACCCCAGGTTCAGGCGCGCGGTTTCCAGGTCGGCCTGGGCCGAACGGATCGCTGCTTGGGCGCTGAGCAAGTCGGCACTGGCCTTGTCGTAATCCTGCTGGCTGACCGCTTCGATCTTCACCAGCGTCTCATAGCGTTTGACCCGTGCCTGGGCTTCCTTCATTCCGGCCTGGGCCCGGGCCAGGTCGCCCTCGGCACGGGACACCGCTGCCTTGAGCGGTGCGGGATCGATCTGGAACAACAGATCGCCGGCCTTGACGTCGGCACCTTCCTCGAAGCGCTTCTTCAGCACGATGCCCGCCACCCGTGCCCGCACCTCGGCTACACGCATTGGCTCAACTCGCCCCGGCAATTCCGAAACAAGTGCTAAGGGCTCGCTTACCACCGCCAGCACTTCCACAGGACGCGCCGTTTCCACGACAGGGCTCTGCTCGCTCGCCGGACCACACCCTGCCAATGCGATGGCGACTGCCAATGCCCCTGCCGTTCTTACTGCACGAAAATTGCCCATGACTCACCTAAGGCTTGATTGAAAACGGCCGGGATGGTACTTTTCAATCCGCTTTGAGTCAATAATGATTCATATGATCAAAATAAGATCCAGCCTTCACCCTTCCGGAAACCAATCGGCCCTATGCAAGCATCTGGAAAGTTCACTCAAGAAAGGGCAACTCCCCTGTCCCCACAGGAGGAGCGCCTGTTACGTCTGCTAACCACTGCGATAGTTCATCACCCAAGAGCTTCCATGCTCGAACTGGCACAGCTAGTTGGGGTGAGCAGAGCCACGCTGCATCGCTTCTGTGGCACGCGGGACAACCTTCTGCAAAAACTAGAAGGCCGTGCCAAGGAAGTACTTACGAAGATCATCGGCAATGCTCGTTTGCAGCAAGATGAGTTTCTCTCTGCCCTTGAGCGCTTAATCAGTGAGCACTTGGCACACCGCGAACTGCTAGCATTTTTAGTCGCCCAATACCGGCCTGATTTCCTCGATGAAAGTCCTAACGCCGCGCCTTGGAACTTCTACTTGCATGCTTTGGATATTTTCTTTCTCCGCGGTCAGCAGCAAGGCGTACTACGTATTGATATCACCGCGTCGATTCTTACCGAAATGTTCATCAGTCTGGTGTATGGCATGGTCGATTCTGAGCAACGTGGTCGCGCAGCCAGCGCCAATACCGCCCATATCCTGCCGCAAATATTCCTCTACGGTGCAAGCTCTCATATTCGAACGGAAACCTAGACCAGGCTCCCGCAGGCCCCATTAAATGCCTAATACCAAACTCAATAATCTGGCCGCCCTGCCCTTGGAGGCATTGGTTGCTTGCCATGAGTGCGATCTGTTGATGCGCCGTGAACCGCTGGAAGCCGGCGAAAAAAGCTGCTGCCCACGTTGCGGCTTCGAACTGGCCGTGCATCACCAGCAATGGCAACGCCGCTGTTTCGCATTGGTGCTCACTGCCCTGCTGCTCTACATTCCGGCCAATTTCTTGCCGATCATGCACCTCACTCTGCTCGGCCAAACCCGCAGCGAAACGGTCTGGAGTGGTGTGTTCGGGTTGTTTGAAAGCGGCATGCAAGGGGTCGCAGTAGTGGTGCTGCTCAGCAGCATGGCGATTCCGCTGCTCAAGCTGCTGAGCCAGTTACTGGTGTTGTTGAGCCTGCGGTTCAAGGTGGCGCGCCGCGCCGGCATGTTGCTCTACCGCAGTTATCACCATCTGCGTGAATGGGGCATGCTCGAGGTCTACCTGTTCGGAATTCTGGTATCCATTGTCAAGCTGATCGACATCGCCGATCTGAGCCTGGGCGTCGGCTTGGCCTGCTTCGTCGCTCTTCTGCTGACCCAGATTTGGTTGGAAATGAGTATGCCAGCACACCAAGTTTGGGAAGCACTGTCAGATGAATAATCTCATCCCTCAATTTTTCTACTAGGTTTGCTATGAGCTATTTGAAACTCAGTCGGAACGTTTCAATTTTATAAACACTCTCCGCGATGCTTCGATCATTGCTTAGAATTTTTATTGTTTACTTCGCCGCTAGCAACTTTAACCCTGTAATAAGAAGTGCTTCTACTGAAAGGCGAACACATTGACTTGCGTGTGCTATTTGATCGAGGGAAATATAAAATGAAAGTGCTTATGGCGTTACGGATATGCGGCTGTATTTTCGGCTTAAGCCTATTCCTTACTGGCTGCCAAGAGGAGAAGCGATTGGAAGAGGCGCCACGCCCCGTCCGAGTAGTTATCGCAGAGCCTGCCGTTATTGGCGAAGAAGTTGCGCAAACAGGGGAGATTCGCGCACACATCGAAACCGATCTCGCCTTTCGTATCCCCGGTCGCATTGCGACTCGTAGCGTAGATGTAGGGGCCAATGTTGCCAAAGGCCAAGTTCTAGCAGTCCTCGATCCAAACGATGTGCAAAATGAGGTACGGATTGCCGAAGCCGAAGTGCGCAGTGCAGAAGCGGCAGAAGAGTTTGCCAGGTCCGGACTTGAGCGACAGCGCATGCTCTTCGATAAGCAGTTCGTGGCCCGTGCCCGGGTGGATGAGGCAGCGGCCAACTGGCGAGCAGCCAACGCTCGGCTCAATGTTGCGAAGACTGGGCTGCTGACTGCACGCAACAAGTTGAGCTACACCGAGTTACGTGCACCCGACGCCGCAATCGTGAGTGCAGTGATGGTCAATACTGGCCAAGTGATCGATGCCGGTCAGCTGGCGTTCAAGCTCGCCTCGACACAGGAGCGTGACGCAGTCTTCAACGTCTCTGAGCGCCTCTACACCTCAGTGGTCTCTGACGTAAAAGTCGAAGTTGCGCTTGTGTCAGATCCCAAGATCAAGGTCATTGGCTCCATTCGTGATGTCAGCCCAACCGCAGATGCCGCCACCCGTACCTATCGGGTGCGCATTGCGCTGCCGCAAACCCCACCGGCCATGACCTTGGGGGCTACCGTGACAGGCCGTCTGCTATTGCCTGGCAAAGCCTTATTCACTCTCCCCGCCTCGTCCTTGACCAGTGAGGATGGCAAGCCGGCAGTCTTCATCGTGCAGCCTTCCGATCACACGCTTGTCCGTAAACCCGTCGTTGTCACACGCTTTACAGCGACACAGGCACTGGTCGAGTCCGGATTGACCGAAGGCGATGCCGTGGTAACAGCTGGGGTCAGCAAACTCCGGACAGGGCAGAAAGTTGTCTACGATGCCGCCGAGGTGAGCCAATGAAGTCGAACGCAACACCTCCAGAAGATCAGCGCGGGTTCAACTTGTCCGCCTGGTCGATCGGCCAGATGCCACTGATGTTCTTTCTCATGCTGGTGACCCTAGTCGGGGGCGCGATCAGCTATTCCAAGCTGAGTCGCAACGAAGACCCAGCTTTCACCATCAAGACGATGGTCGTATCGGCACGATGGCCTGGGGCTACCATCGATGACACAACAAAACTGTTGACTGACCGTCTCGAGAAAAAACTTGAAGAGACTCCTTACCTCGACAGGCTAGATAGTTATACGCGCCCGGGCGAGACCGTGATCATGGTCAACCTGCGCGATGATGCTCCGGCAGGAATAGTCCCTGATGCCTGGTATCAGGTTCGCAAGAAGATGGCCGATGTCAGCGCCACGCTGCCAAGTGGCGTGCAGGGCCCCTTCTTCGATGACGAATTCGGTGACACCTATGGACAGATCTTCGGCTTCACCGCCGAGGGTTTCTCCGACCGTGAACTGCGTGACTACCTCGAAGGTGTGCGTGCGGAGCTGCTACGGATTCCTGGAATCGGCAAGGTTCAATTGCTAGGGGTCCAGGAAGAGCAGATCGTCATCGAGTTCTCCCCTGGCCGGCTTGCAGCCTTTGGACTTGATGAAGAGGCCGTCTTGCGAGCCTTGAAAGCACAGAACGCGGTTATACCGTCTGGCACGGTGCGACTAGCCGAAGACAAGATAGCACTGCGCGTCAGTGGCGGTTTCGCCTCAGAGGAAAGCTTGCGCAACGTTACGCTGCGAGCCAACGATCGTTTCGTACCGCTCACCGAACTCGCGGCTATCCGGCGCATTGCTGCCGACCCACCCGCGCCACTGTTCCGAGTCAATGGCGAAAAAGCCCTCGGCCTTGCCATCTCGATGGCCTCGGGCGGCAACCTGCTCAATTTCGGCGAAGCGGTTCGCGCCCGCATGGATGAGGTCAAGGCATCCCTGCCCCACGGTATCGAGATGATCCAGGTCGCTGACCAGTCGACAGTCGTGAAGCAGGCTGTCAGTGGTTTTCTGACGGTCCTCGCCGAAGCGGTGGCGATCGTACTGGCCGTATCGTTTGTCTCGCTCGGTGTTCGCGCGGGCTTGGTGGTCAGCCTCTCGATCCCCCTGGTTCTGGCCATGACTTTCATCGGCATGGAACTGACGGGCATAGGCCTGCAACGCATCTCGCTGGGCGCGCTGATCATCGCCCTCGGCCTGCTGGTGGATGACGCGATGATCACCGTCGAGGCCATGGTCGGCAAACTCGAAGAGGGCTGGAACCTGAAGCGGGCCGCGAGCTTCGCCTACGAGTCAACCGCCTTCCCGATGCTGACAGGCACCCTGGTGATGATCGCCGGGTTCATCCCGGTGGGGTTCGCCGCTTCGAGCGCGGGTGAATACTGCTACTCGATGTTCATGGTTGTACTGATCTCGCTGTCGGCTTCCTGGGTGGTCGCGGTACTGTTCTCACCCTTGCTCGGAACCCTGATCCTGCCCAAGTCGATGCCCCATCACGGGCATGCCGGCGGGCGCCTGATGAACACCTACGAGCGGGTGCTGGCCTGGGCCCTCAAGCATCGGGCGCTGACCCTGAGTCTTGCCGGCGCGGCATTCGTGGCGTCGCTCGGCGGGGCAAGCTACCTCGAACAGCAGTTCTTCCCGCCCTCCGACCGCCCTGAGCTGCTAGTCAGCCTGACGTTGCCGCAGAATGCCTCGCTGGATGCAACCATACGCCAGGCCTCGAAACTCGAGGAGTTGCTGAAGAACGACCCGGATGTCGAGCGCTTCTCCACTTACATCGGCTCCGGCGCCATTCGCTTCTATCTGCCCATGGAGGTGCTGCTGGAGAACGAGAACGTCACCCAGACAGTCGTGGTAGCCAAGGGGGTCAAGCAGCGTGATGCGTTGCAGGCCAGGCTGGCTGAGGTATTCAAGACCCAATTCTCCGGGCTTATCGCGCGTGCGACACCGCTGGAACTGGGCCCTCCGGTAGGCTGGCCACTCAAGTACCGCGTCACCGGCCCCGATCAGGACAAGGTTCGTGATACCGCTGCGCGCCTGGCCAATGTGATCTCCGCCAACCACGACACCCGAGAGGTGCATTTGCTGTCCGGCGAGCCACAACGCAGCGTCCGGGTCGAAGTCGACCAGACTCAGGCGCGTGCATTGGGGCTTTCCTCGGAAGACATCGCCAGCGCCATGGCAACGATCTTTTCCGGCTCGGCGGTCACCACGGTACGCGACCGGGAGCGGCTCATCGATGTGGTGGTCCGCGCACAGCTCGGCGAGCGCACTAACTTGGCAACCCTTGCCAATCTCCAGCTGCGCACGGCCGACGGTCATAGCGTTCCCTTGACGCAGATCGCCAAGCTCAGTTTCGGCGTGGAAGACCCAATCGTCTGGCGCCGCCAGCGCCTGCCCCTGATCACCGTACAGGGCGACGTTCGCGAAGGACTCGAGGCGGCTACCGTGGTCAAGGCACTGGCGCCCGCCGTGTCACGGTTCTCTGCCGAACTGCCCAAGGGCTACAAGGTTGAAGTCGGCGGCGCGGTCGAGGAAGCGGCCAAGGGCAGCAAATCTCTCGCCGCCGTGCTGCCGCTCACGGCACTGGTGATGTGCGTGCTGTTGATGGTGCAACTGCGCAGTTTCTCGCGCATGTTCCTGGCCTTGGCGATGGCTCCGTTCGGGCTCATCGGTGTGGTTCTGGCAATGTTGCCGACGGCGACGCCCATGGGCTTTGTCGCGCAGTTGGGGGTGATCGCCCTGGTTGGCATGATCGTGCGCAACGCGATCATCCTGATCGAGGAGGTCGACATCAATATGAAGCTCGGCCAATCACCCTCCGAGGCCATAGCGCACGCCTCGATGCACCGGGCGCGGCCGATTCTGCTGACGGCCTGTGCCGCCATCCTCGGCATGATCCCGATTGCACCGCAGATATTCTGGGGGCCCATGGCCTATGCGGTGATTGGCGGGCTGGCGGTTGCTACGATAGTGACCCTGACAGTCCTGCCTTGTGGCATTTCCCTGCTGCTTCAATGGGAAAACCGACCAAGGCATCCACAAGAGCCTTCCTCGGATCAGGCCTATAAAGGACCTGCAATCGGCGCATAAAGATTCGCTGGGTCGATAATGAGCATCGCATTGCCTTGATGAGGCAATGCGATGAATATCCCACCTACAGCCGCTCTAACATGCCTGAGCATCATTGGGATGTACGTTCTTGGATCGCTGGATTTATAGAGTCTGGAGGTATATCCGAAAGCGCAAGGGTAGACATTGGTCACACCTGAACCAAAACTGCATTTCGGACAAAACCTGCTCTTGTCCAGAACTAGCTGGACTCAAGGGGGGCAGTATTTCGATAAACTTTTGCAAATCAGCTCATGGGCGACTGCCAAAGTTCTTCTTGGCCTCCACTGCCAAGTCCGGCGGCAGAAAATCCTTGTCCGGATTATAATTAACCTTCAGATACCGCCCCAAGTCCCGCAGATCCTGCGGGCTCAAGGTGCCTGCCGCTTGTTTTAAACGCAAGTTGTCTAATATGTAGTCGTAGCGACTATTGTTATAATCACGTACAGATGCGTACAACTGGCGCTGAGCATCTAATACGTCAACAATGTTGCGAGTACCCACCTGATAACCAACTTCGGTTGCCTCCAAAGCACTCTGATTAGACACTATGGACTGTTTGCGCGCCTGAATCTGCTCGACATCAGTATTCACTGCACGATGCAGATTACGAGTACTCTCTACTACCTGACGGCGCAGACTCTCACGCTGCTGTTCGCTCTGTGTCAGCCGCGAGTACGCCTCGCGAACCTGCGAACTAGTGAGGCCGCCACTGTAGATCGGAATATTCAGTTGTAAGCCAACACTAGTCTGCTCAACATCTCCACCATAACGTGCTCCAGTCTGCGCAGGGTTAGTAAAGCCAAGACTGTCATTATCGCCTTTCTGATACTTAACTACTGCGTCAAGGGTTGGTGCGTGCCCAGCCTTTCGCTGTCGCACAGTCTCTTCGGCGGCTGTCACAGCATGGTTGCTAGCTAGCAGGTTAAGGTTCTGGCGTCCCGCAGCTTCGACCCAAGCCTTGGCATCGTTGGGGGTCGGCACCTGCACCGGGAGAGTATGAACAACACCCTGAATTGCAGTGTACTGGCGATTGGTTAGAGTAACTAAGGCTTCAAACGCATCTTGCACCTCACGCTCAGCAACAATTCGGTTGGCTCGTGCCGTGTCGTAACTGGCCTGTGATTGCAAGACATCCGTCTTATCCGAGAGGCCAACCTCAAAACGCTCATTGGATTGTTCCAATTGATGTTTGAATGCCGACTCTTCAGCCTTGGTTGAAGCAAGATTATCTTGTGCACGTAGCACCGCGAAGTAGTTCTCTGCGGTTTGTCGAATCAAGCCTTGCTCAGTGGCCGAGAGTTGCAGGGCAGCCTGCTCATTGACCGCCTCTGCGGCCTGTAGCTGAAACCAGCGATCAGCACGAAAAATCGGCTGCGCTAAGGTAGCACTCCAAACATTACCACTACGATTGGAAGTAACCGAAGGCTCATCAAGCTTAGTACGGGTATTCATCATCTCGGCGCCAGCCGAAAGATTGGGCAGCAGCCCGGCGCGAGCCTGAGGCACGACTTCGCGGCGAGCACTGTAGTCGGCACGAGCAACCGCCAAATCTGCATTGTTATCGACCGCTTCCTGGTAGACGCTGATGAGGTCGTTATTGACTGTTGTGGATGTATCAGCAGCGCACGCAGCACTACTGAATATATAAGAAGCAGCCACAATCACTGAGTGTTTGCGCAACATGGAACTACCCTTGGTTATATTGATTCACTGTATTGTCAGTAATTGACTCAAGAACCGCCCGACGTCAAAGCGATGACGAGGCGCGTTCGGTGTGCTTCAACACTGTGCAATTTGTAGTTTTTAGACTGGTAAAGGGAAACCAAAAAAAATCCGCCCCGAGAGGCGGTAAAGAAGCAGGCCTTCGGCCTGACACGGAGTAACTTCAGATCAAAACATGCAGAAAAACGGTAACTGTCCTTCGCCAAACATTCATTCACATGGCTCCCAGAGTAGGGGCTGCTTCCTGACGGCTCAGGATCGTCAGAACCCTTTTCCCGGCTCAGAGAACTCGGGCATGCCCAGTAGCTCGTGCGGGTCTCGCATCAGGCCATCGACTTCTACCCAGCCCAGCAACGTGGAGCTGACACTCCAACCCAGCAGGCGTTGCATCTCTGCCGGAAGCTGGCGAACGCGTTCAATGGGAAGGGAAAGGAAGTGATTCTCTTCGAGGCGCAAGACGGCCAGGTCGTAGGCCATGGTCAGGCCAGTACGAGGAGTCGAGGAGGTATTGGCGCCACCGCCGTGATAGACCGACCCCATCCATAGCAGCGCGGAGCCTGCCTTCATTTCAGCGGCAACGGTCTGCTCCTGGGTCGGCATGCGCTCGTCATCCCATTGATGACTACCGGGAATGACGCGTGTTGCCCCGTTCTCTTCGGTGAAATCAGAGATGGCCAGCATGAGTTGCAGGCGGGCTTCACGTCCGTACTGGGGATGCCTCCACAGCGAAGTAGCATCATCACGGTGCAGGGGCTGCAAGCCTTGGCCTGGCCCGATCTGGATGGCTTGGGTAATGCTGAGTTGAATGTCAGGCTCGATCTCGACTCGGTCGCTACCCACCCAGACATGGGTAGGTGTCTGCAGGATCTTCCTGGCCGCCCCAATGAACAGCGGGTTCAATGCCACATCCACGGCCGTGTCGCTTCGCCCGATGATACGGCCGACACGTCGGGTTTGCGTGCCTGCGAAATAGGGATCCACTCCGCAAGGCGTGACATTCAAGTAGGCATCCAATTCTTCAGCGAGGGACTTCAACGTCGAGGGCGAGACAAAATCGGAAATGATGACCCCGCCGTCACGCAGGATGATCTCCACCACCTGTTCGACCGATGCATCGCTGCTGACAGTCGAGAGTTTTCGTGTATCCATCTGCTTTCTACCTGTCTGGTTTAGTCATTGTTCTATCCAGTGAGTCGGTTCAGCCTGACTCACCCCACCCGTTGCCTGTCACCGCAACGCCCTCTTGCTTTCACTCTCAGCGAGAGCACGTTATGATCACTGAGCCTGATCAAATGATCAAGTCAGATGATTGTTATTGCTTTGTCTTTCCACCACCACCGTTAGAACCATGAAATCCGTTGCACCCGCTGGCGTTCGCTGACTGGCGGCATCACGTTCATAGCGGACCAGTGCCCTGCCCTGTCACGCGTGTCTCCTTGACGATAAGCACGCACGGACTTTCGTCATCCCGATTGCATCGACTCACCTCATGGATTGGGGAGTGACCTTGCGATAGGATTCGTCGCCGTCAAGGCTGGATCGAAGGTTGGCGGCAATACCGATAAGGGAGAACGCTCAATGGCTCGGATAGGCGCTGAAGAGCGCAAACAGGATTTTATTGAAGCCACCATCAAGGTGATCGCGGAGTACGGCATAGCCGACGCCACGACGCGGCGGATCGCAGCCGCGGCGGATTCTCCGCTGGCCTCACTGCACTATGTCTTCCACACCAAGGACGAATTGTTCTGTGCGGTCTACGAATCCTTGATCAACATGCCGCAGCAATCACTGCAGTACGTTCCGACAGGCGCTACGCCAGCGGAATCGATTGGGGAAATGTTGCGCCAACTGGTCAAGTGGTTCACCTTGCACCCCGAGCGGGCTACCACACAGTTCGAACTCTTCTTCTGGAGCCTGCGCAACAATCCGGAAATGGCGGCTAGGATTTATGCCGTTTCCATCGAAGCGACCCACCAGGTCATTCGAAAGATCAGCGGCGATGCGCTGGATCAGGGCGCGTTAACCAGCATCAGTCGCCTGTTCATCAGTCTCTTCGATGGCTTGCTGCTCGCCTGGTCTGCCCATGGTGACCTCGAGCGCTTGGAGACCGAGACTGAAACAGCCTGCCAAGCAGTGAAACTGCTGGTCAACAGCTACTAAAACACTATCCGGATGCGCCGTGCTCTTATGGCACGGCTATCCGTGCATCTGGATGTTTTTACAAAACCGGCAGGCTGGCGCACCTTGTCGCGCAAGCCTCTGTCGATCACCGCTATGACGACCGAATTCCCTCTGTAGTGTGGCTATTTCCTCCATTCCCTGGCGGCACATGTGAGAGATGATGCGAACTGAGCGCCATCAGCCACTGCCAACGACTGTCAGCTCATTCATTCGCTCACCTGGTGATATACGAAGCCGGCATTCGTCCCGCCTCCCTGTACCACCGCAAGCTGAATATTCAGATGGGCCATGGCTTCCAGATAACGGGCGTTGTACAGGGGGCCAGTGACAATGGGGGCGAATCCGGCGCTGCCAAAGCCAGTGCCTACATCAGGCGCTGGGCTGCACCCGGGTACGATTGCGTCCTTCGTTCTTGGCCTGATACAGCAACTGGTCGGCCAGGCTGATCCAGTGCTCCAGGGTGGCTTCGCTGTCGATTTGGACCATGCCGATGCTGACAGTCGACGCCAGCTCGCCACCGGGCACCGGCAATCGGTGCTGGCTCCAGAACTCACGCAGGCGTTCCAGCAAGGCCAAGGCCTGCTCGCTAGTGGTCTGTGGCAACAACAGCACGAACTCCTCACCGCCATAACGAGCAAACAGGTCCGTACGCCGCACCTGGCTTTCGCACACGGCACTGAAGGCCCTGAGCGCCTGGTCGCCCACCAGGTGGCCATGGTTGTCGTTGATGCGCTTGAAGTGGTCGATATCCAGCATCGCCAGGCACAGCGCACGTCCCTCACGGCGCCCCTGGGCCAGTTCGAACTGGGCTTGCTCGATAAAGGCTCGGCGATTGAGAACGCCGGTCAAGGCGTCTCGGGCGGCGGTCCGGCGTAGCTCCTGCTCCAGGGATTTGCGCTCGCTGACATCGCGAATCTCCGCCACGTGGGTGCCATCATCGAGGGCCGCGACCGTTAGTTCGGCGGCGAACTGACTGCCGTCGCTGCGCACTGCCACCCGATCCAGCGGCACGCCATCGAAGCGCCTCAGCTGTTGCTGCAGGTCTTCATCGGTTTCGAACAGGTGCTCCAACGGGCGCTCGTGGTAGTAGTCGTTCTGGCAGCTGAACAGACGCTTGAGCATCGGATTGGCATCAACTATCCGGCCGTCGCGGACGATCACCACGGCAGCACTGGTGATGTTCATCAGGCGCTCGAAGCGCATCGCGCTGCTCTGCGCCGCCAGCAGGAAGCGCCGCAGGCTGAGCAGGGTCAGGCCGAACAGGCAGAGGATCCACAACGGATAAACCACGTTGAAGGAAAACGTATCGGCGGCCGACTCGAAGCCCTTCAGGTTCTGGATCTCAAACAGGCTGTCGAGCCAACCCAGGACACCGCTGCCAAGTGCGCTCAAGGCCAGCAAGCCGAACATCAGCGCAGCGAAGATCCGCACGCTGCGCAGCCGACGATCGCCAGGCAGCCATAACAACGCACGACAGGCCAGCCCGCGGACGAAAGCACTGATCAAGGCATACAGGGCAACCACTTCCTCGGTTGCCAGCGGCTCCACCAGCCAGTGCCACAGGAGCCAGGGCATGGCGCTCAGTACGGTGGCCGGTACCAGCCACCAAGGGGCAGGACGACCGAGGAAGCGGAACACGCCGATAACCAGCACCGCCTCCCCCGAGGTCAGCAAACCATGGCTGAACACGGTGTAGGGCAGCGAGGAGGAATGGCCAGGGTCCAGCGCCAGGTAATGGCCCAGCGTCGCCAAGAGTACGCCGAGGGTCCAGAGGCCGGGCCCCGGATAAGGCCGCGAGTAATACCACAGGGCAAGGCAGATGATCGCACTGGCGATCAGGATATTGGTCCCCAGCAACTGGGGGGAAAACAACATGGCATTCATGGCGATGGCGGGTCCGGAAATCGAAGTGGCCGATTACCGTGATGGCGGACAGCCGCCAGTGAAGCCAGGGATACCCAAGGCGGCCGGAGCTTCTCGATGCACGGGGTCAAGGCAGAGCAAGGCCCAGGCGCGATTGTGTCTGCAGGTGCGCCAGGCACTGCCTAGGGTTTTTCTGCCGTGCTCGTCCGAACTTTAGCCCGTTCGTGGAAAAATCCGCCCATTGGTCGCCACACAAGCGGACGCCCCGGCAACGCATATCCCTGTGCGTCGCCGGGGCGTCCGTTGGCTTACTGCGGAGTGTTCCAGCGGGTGCCCTCAACCGGCCCCTTGCCCTCGTGAGCGTCCCAAGCCTGATTGGTCAGGTAGGCAAAAATGGCCTTGAGATGATCATCGGTAAAGTCCGCAAAAGCAGGCATCCCACCGCCGCCTTTGGACAGCGCGCCTTGGCGCACCACCGTCTCGAAGAACTCGTAGTTCGGTGGCGGTGCGTAGATTAGGTTGGGCACCCGTCCGCCGGCCGAGTTGCCGTGCAGGCCATGGCACTCTACACAGCCACTGGCTTCGAACAGCTGCTTGCCAATCGCTGCCGCCTCTTCAGGTTGTCGAGGGGTGACCGGAGCCGCGACTTTTTGCGCTTGTGCAAATGGCGGATATTCTTGCGTGCCGCCCACCTTGAAGGCCAATAGCCGTGGGGGGGTTCTGGCCCTCAAGGCCGAAGCCGCGTCCGAGTTCAGCGAGCCGGTAGCCGCTGCTGTCCCGGTGCCGGTCGCCAGCAGCACGTATTGCTCGCCATCGATCATGACGGTCGACGGGGCGGCCCGTACCGCGCCACCAATTTCATGACTCCACAAGGTCTTGCCCGTGGCATCGTCCAATACCTGGAAACGGCCATCGCCAGTGCCCTGGAAAACCAAGCCGCCGGAGGTATGCAGCAAGCCGCCATTGGTGGGTATTGGCAAGCGCGAGCGCCATTTCACCGCATTCTTGCGCACATCCCAGGCAACGGTTTCACCATAGGTTTCGTACTTGCCATCAGCGGAACGCTGGATGGGCTCGAACGACTGCCCACCCAGAGCAGAATTAGGATCATCCTTGACCAGGGTTGGCTGGGACATCGCCGGAATGAATACGGTCTGATCGTCCGGGTTGAACGCTATGGCTTCCCAGCCATGCGCACCCAGGCCATTGGGAAGTTGCATGTAACTCTTGTTGGAGTTCAGCCAGTACTGGCCTTCGCGCCGCATGATAGGTCGGCCATTGGCATCCAGCCCGGAGGCCCACTCCATCGGCATATAGGCACCGCCGGAAATGAACTGGCCCGTTTTCGCATCCAGTGCATAGGCGAAGCCGCCCTTGGGTACGCTGAGTACCGCCCTCTTGGATTGATCACCTACGGTAATGTTGGCGACCATGATGCCGACGCTGGAGTCATAGTTCCAGGCATCCTGGGGCGTTTGCTTGAAGTGCCACTTGTACTCGCCAGTACTGGCATCCAGGGCCACGATGGAGTTGGTGAAAAGCTCATCGCCGGCATTCTCGCCACGTCTCGAAGGGTCGAAAGGTGCTGGTCCGCCTACCCCGATGTAAAGCTGATTGAGTTCCGGATCATAGGTCATGGCATCCCACGCACTTCCGCAGCCATGAGACTTTGAATACCAGTCCTTGCCCCAGGTTTTGGCCGCGTTCTCATACAGCGCCGATTGAGGCTTGGATGGATCATCAGGCACCGTGTAGAAGCGCCAGCGATGATCTCCGTTCTTCGCGTCAAATGCGTCTACATATCCACGCGTCGTTCCTGTATCGAGACAGGCATTTCCGATAAAGACCAAGCCATTGCCCACGCGTGGCGCAGCGGTGATGGCGTACATGTCTTTCGAGTTGCAAGACGTGACTTCCCATACTTTCTTGCCGGAATGCTGGTCGACGGCGATCAAGCGGCAGTCACCCGAGGCGACAATGACATTGCTGCCGCTCAGTGCCACACCTCGGTTGAAACGACGCCCCCAGTAGCCTGCGAAAGATGAGCCCTGTTGCGCGTTGTCGTCCTTGAAACTCCAGATCAACTTGCCGGTTTTCACCTCATTGGCAATGATCTGGCCGTTGGGCGCGCCTTGAAAAACGATGCCATCCTTGACCAATGGGTTGCCAACCAAGCCATCGCTGACAGGTAACTCCACCCACCAGGCCAGCCCCAGGGAACCGATATTTTCCTTGTTGATCACCTTCAAGTCCGAGGTGTGCTGCATTTCGCTGGAGTTTCCAAGAAACTCCCAGTCCGTATTGGTTTTTTGAGTTGACTGGTCGCCTATTCCGCAACCAGCAAGAGAAAACATCAGTGATGTTAAAATTATAGGCCTCATATTTTCCTCTGTTTTGTCAACACCAAGGCATGAAACAGTCGTTGCACTGTCAGTCGGCGGGTAACTAACTCGCTGAACAATCGGCAACTATTGCAACTGTGGCTAACCAACGTCCGTTCACTGAAACGGCCAATTTTCCCGGTCGCTTGCCGCGCTTTGTTCGTATGACTGGGTCAATTGATCAGATTTCATGCCGATCATTTGATCAGCAATGAACGCTTCACGCCACTTCTTTTTTATGCCTTTAAAATCAATGAGATACAGAGGTTTGAGGTCCTGCTGCGCAGCCGATGGCAGTGATCCCCCACCCCTGCCTCTGTTCGCTTGTGGCGTGTCTCGCTGATCGAGGTACAGGGGGGAATGGCAGCCTGCTGCTCCCCTCCTCGCGCTTTTCGTTGTTTTTTTGCAAATGGCGTAAGGTCAACCCAACTGCGAGTTGTAACTAACGCAGTGAATCAAGTTGAGTTGGACTTGTTTGAGTCTGGCCAGATGGCGTCGATCCACAGGAACGAACGATTAAGGAAAGCCTGGCGCAAAGAGTGATGGGCCGTGCCGTAAGTTACTGGACAGCGCCCCATGAACTTGGATCGATAGGTAGTTTCAGTAAGTTGCTGCAACGACCAGAAGAAAGGGTTTCTGCAAGCCCCCAATGCGACGCGATTTGAAGACCTGAGAAGTTACTTCATTCAAACAGGAGATTCATATCAGAAGTGAAGCGCCAGTCAAAAGCAAACCAATGATCAGAAAGATTGTAGTCAGCCGCGTACTGACTCTGGGGGTCGGTTGATGTTCAACGATTTTGCCGATGGCGAAATACAACCTATCAATTATCTGTTTTTCGTCGAGGTCTTTTGAATCAAAGATCGAGTCAATCACAGATCCAGCATTGGGGAATGGGTCACGCAAGAACGGGGCGGCATCAAAAGCGCTTTGTTGCAAGGCTCTAGCCGAGAGCAAGGCGGACGCAACAAGAGCAGCAAGTGCCAGTACCGCACAGACCGCCTCTAGAATAGTGATCGTATCGAGGCTGGCGGCAACACTAAAACGAAGTACCGCGCCGTACAGGGTTATGACCCCCGCCAATGCGCCAAGCGACAAGGTAAACATCAAGCGAAGATAGACAGTCACCAAACCTCTTGAAACCGAAACTTGCTCAAGATAGATCTTGACCAGCGTTTCTATCGTCAGGCGGCGTGCCTCGAATGCAAATCGACGCTCATCTGCAGGGGTTACGGGCAGCATGCAAAATTCCTCACGAAGAAATGGCCCAGAACAGGGGGAAAAGACTTTGCCGTGCCTGGCTCATGGCGTGTCCTCGTCAGCATGCAACGGGGTATTCCAGATCACCAGTTCCAGGGCGGCGGCAATTTGAATGCGGTAGTCCGCGAAGGGCACCGGCAGCAGATCCTGAGCTCGCTCAAGCCGCCGCAACAATGTGTTGCGGTGCGTCCCAAGGGCTTCAGCGGTTTGAGTGATGTTGCAGCCATTGGCCAGAAACGCATGCAGCGCACGCTGCAGAACCATGGACTCGGTCGCCAGTCGCCCTAGCGTAGTCACGACAAACTGCTTGGCCGCTCGTGCATCCTGGGTCATCAGGGACACCATCCGCACCTGATCGATGCTGGTTACAGCGGGCGCTCCCGCCAACCGACCTAGCAGTCGCTGTGTGCTTAGGGCCTCCAGATGCGAGCGCCGGAAACCATTGAGCCCCGCACCTGGAGAACCGATTGCCGCGCGTATCTTCGGAAACTGCTGAATCACGCCCGGCAGCATGTTCAGGTCCAAAGGCTTGGCCGCGCTCGCCCAGACCCACAAGGTGGCCGGGCCGGCCAACACGATCAGCGGCGCCGCTGTCCCGGTTAGGCGCGCCAGGGCTCGCGCCAGGTCTTCGAGCGGGCGGATCTCGGCATCCGGGATCTCGCTCCACACCAGGTAGGCGTAGTGCTTCTGAAAAATGGTGTAGCCCAGGCGCCGGCTGAACAGTTCGGTGTCCACTTCCCTGCCGTCGAGCAAGCGGCCGACCAGGCTGCGCTTGTCGATAGGGTCGTCATTGGCTTGGGCGAGCTTTTCTTCCAGGATGATCTGGGTAATCACTCGCATGTTGTTGTCGATGAACTCCGAAATCGAACGCGACGAAACTTCAAGCAATTCCTCAAGCAACTTCGGGTCCTGCGTCAGGCTGAATGCCACCTTCATCCAGAGTCCCCAGGCTGCGTTTTGTGTCGCTCTCGCAGCGTTGGTCAAGAGTTCGGACAACCCTCTGCGGGCAAGCTCTCTGGCGGTATCCACCATGTCCGCGGACACATAGGGTTCCACCGGCTCTCCAGGGCGTTGCATGTTGGCACTCGCCCAATGCAGCAACTCCGAGCGGTTGGCGCGCCGGCACGCGGCGAGAATCACCGGGTCTTCCAGCAGCCTTTCATCTTCCGGAGCAGAAAAAAGCGCTTGGTTCAGGCGTTCGAGCCACTCGGGCGGCAGGCTCTGGGCCATCTCCGCGCCTTTGCGCATAAGCTCGCGAACGGCTTCCGAGGGGCGCGGCCAGTGTGATGGAGCGTTGTTCATATGGAGTGCAAATCAACCCAAAATATTAATAAAACAGGTGCACTTTATACCTTGTTGAAAAGCTTCGGCGAAAATAGCATGAAGTCACTGCCTGAGCAAAAAAAATCATAAGGAGGCACGATGTTTCTCCAAGTTAGTTTTGAGTTTAGTGCAGTAGCCAGCTTGATAGTTGACTTGTTTATTGGCGCAAGTCGATGAGTTCTGCAAGTCAAGTATCTACATGCAAAACCTTTCTCATATTTGGAGTTTTCAAATGTCCAGCCAGCAAAATTCCGTCACAAGTTTGCCCGTTGCAAACCGATCGACTTCGGCCCAGGAAATTGTTTCTCTCAGTGATCAGGCAGGTGCGGTCATCATTCGAAACTTCATGACGGCTGAACAAGTAGTGCAGATCAACAAGGAATTGGATGAACCGCTTGCAATGCTTGAAGCAGGTTCCAAACATGAACACCAGCTGGTTGCAGAGTTCCACGGCTATCAAACTAAGAGGCTGACCAACCTGATTACCCACAGCCAGACCTTCCGTGAAGAAATCCTCGATGACGAGCTCTTTCACGAGATAGGTCAGGCGCTCTATGCAGCGGAGTGTGGTGACTGGTGGCTGACTACCGCGCAACTGATAGAGATCGGGCCTGGCAACAAGGCGCAGATGCTGCACCGGGACATGGCCCAATATCACCCGTTTGTGGCCATGAACAAGGATGCACCCCGTGCCATTACCAACCTGATGTTGGCGCTGACAGATTTCACCGAGGAAAATGGCGCTACGCGGCTGATTCCGGGAAGTCAGCACTGGGATGACTTCGAGGATGTGGGCTCGCCGGAGATGACCATCCCTGCCGAGCTCAAGGCCGGTGACGCGGTGCTGTTCGGCGGCAAGGTGGTACACGGTGGCGGCGCCAACGTAACGACGGATCAATACCGCCGTGGGCTGACGATTCCGCTGCAGGCGTCGATCCTCACTCCCGAGGAAGCCTATCCGCTGATCGTTCCACTTGAGGTGGTCAGAACTCTTTCTCCGCGTGTTCAAAAGATCATCGGTTTCCGTTCGCAGTATCCCAATGCCAGCCCGGGTCTCTGGCAACATAATTACGCCGACTTGGCGGACTATCTCAAACTCTGACGGATGTAACGGGTTCGAGGGGAAGGCAGATTGCTTCCCCTCGAACATGCTTCACGCCCGCCTGCAACAGACAACTTGGCACACTGGCCAGTGTTGCCTTGGACACCCCGCTACGGGTGTTCGGGCACTACGCCGCGTCGCGAAAACAGCACAGGTGAACCGTCCGGCCCCAGTAGCGCCGCTGTCAGCGAAAGGCCTTCGCTGGACTGGCGCTCTTCAAAGCTGTGCCCGGCGTCACCACTGACAAGCATCAGCCCATCCAGCCCGACCGCCAGCACCCTGGCGCCGGATACCGCAATGGAAGTGACCGAGCCTTTGCTTTGCATGGGCAGCTTGCGGAAATCTCCGCCCTTTGCAGAACCCTGCAACAGCGTCCCGCGCTGGCCGCCCAGCAACAGGCTTCCATCCGCCAGTGCCGCGCCGGACCACAGGGTGCCTTCATAGCCGGTATCCAAGTAGCTCCAGCTTTGGCCCTGGTCTTCGGAAAGCAGCACCTGCCCGTGTTCGCCAGTGGCGTAGAGCTTGCCCTGGCGGTCGGCAAACAGCCCCATCAAGTTGAGGTCCGCCTTCTTCGAGCCGGGTGGCGGCTGCAAGTGCTGCTCGGTCCATGTCTGTCCGCCATCCTCGGTGGTCAGCACCAGGGCCCAGAGACCAACGGCGACACCTTGCCGAGCGTTGAAGAAATGCACGGCGAACAGCGGTCGGTCCTCGGCGCTGGACAGACGCTGGAGCTTCCAGGATTCGCCGCCGTCGGTGGTGACCAGGATCGCCCCCCAATGGCCAACGGCCCAGCCGCGCCTGGCGTCAACGAAAGATACCCCGGTAAGCGGCGTAGACAGCGGCACCGAGCTTGCCTGACGGAAGTTTTTCCCGTGATCGTCGGACAACAGCACGATACCGTGATCGCCAACGGCAACCATCCGCTCGCCGGCCCATACGGCATCCAGCATGGTGGCCTGTGTGGCAATGCTTGACTGGACGGCCGGCACCGCCTCCAGTGGCGCAGCCGGCAAGGAAAGCGGCAGCAGCACTGCGGCCAGCGGAATGACCTTCGATAAAAAACCGTAACCCATGATTCTCTCCTCAGTGCACCAGCGCGCCGATCATGCGCACGGGGCGCCTACGGGGAAACAGCCACTCCAGCCAGACGGCAAAGGCCGGCAAGACGGTCATGGCCATGACCATATTGACGATGAACATGAAGGCCAGCAGCTTGCCCATGTCGGCCTGAAACTTGAGTTCCGAGAACGCCCAGGTGGCGACGCCGATCGCCAGGGTAATGGCGGTGAAGATGGTCGCGATGCCCACCTCGAGCAATGCATGCTCGACGGCCTTGGTGATGGGCTGGCCATGGGCCTGGTGCAGTTGCAGGCGGTTGTAGATGTAGAAGGCGTAATCGACACCGATGCCCACCGCCAGCACCATCACCGGCAAGGTGGCGATGGTCAGGCCGATCTGCAACTCCTTCATGAACCAGTAGCCAATGAAGGTGCCGATGGTCAGGGGCAGGCAGCACACCAGCACCGCGCGCCAGTCGCGGTAGACCACGAATACCAGCAAGGCGATGGCGGCATACACATACAGCAGCATGGGGGTTTCGCTTTTCTCCACCTCCTCGTTGATGGCGGCCAGAACCCCCGCGTTGCCGGAGGCGAGGCGAACCACAACACCGGGCATCGGGTACTGGCTTCTAAAGGCCTTGGCCGCCTCTATCACTCTGTTGATCGTGGTGGCCTTGTGGTCCGCCAGGTACAGGTGCACGGCCGACATGCTGCAATCGGTACGCATCAGCCCGGGGGTACGTGCAACCTCGGTGGCCAGCGCGGCATAGTTCACGGGGTCGATGGGGACCGCGCCCATCTTCGGATTGCCTTCGTTGTACCCCTCATTGAACTGGCGCAGGTTGGAAGAGAAGGAAGCCACCGACAATACGCCGGGCACCTCCTGCATGGCCCACACGAAACGGTCCTGATATTGGCCCACGGCAACCTCCTCGCAGGCAGCCTGGCTGTCTCCAGCGGAGTCGCCTCGATTGACTTCGAAAACCACGCTGAGCCAGTCCAGGCCGATGTCGTAGTTGCTGGCGATGGATACCGCATCACGGTTGAAGCGCGAGTCTTCACGCAACTCCGGTGCACCAGCCTGTAGAGTGCCGACAACCCGATCATGGCTTTGCCAGATCGCGGCCAGGAAGATCATCAGGGCAATGCCCAGCACCCATTGCGCATTGCGCCGTTCGGCGAGCCGACTCAGGCCGTGCAGCCAGCGGGTACGGCGCTGCCGGGCGATTTCCTGGGCGCTGGCGTACTTGTCGTCGACCCGCAGCAAAGACGCCACCAAAGGCAGCATCACGAGATTGGTGATGATCTTGAACGCCACGCCGAGCGAGGCGGTGATGGCCAGCTCTCGCACCATGGGGATGGGAATCAGCAACAGGGTCACGAAGGACACCAGAGCCGTCACCAGGGCCAGGGTGCCGGGCACGAGCAATCCGGTGAAACTCGAACGCGCCGCCTCCTCGGCGCTCTTGCCCAGCGCAATTTCACGCACGATGAAGTTGATTTGCTGCACGCCATGGGAAACCCCGATGGCGAAGACCAGGAACGGCACCAGCACTGCCAGCGGATCGAGGCCATAGCCCAGCAGGCGCAAGCTGCCGAACTGCCACACCAGCGACGCCAGCGAGCAAACCAGGGCCAGCAAGGTAAAACGCAGCGAGTGGCAGTACCAATAGACCGCCGCAGCGGTCAACAGCAGGGCCAGCAGGCAGAACTCCAGCACCGCCGAAGCACCGTCGGCGATGTCGCCGATCTGCTTGGCGAAACCGATCATCTGGATCTCGAAATCACCATCCTCGAACTGCTGGCGCAGCTCTTTTTCCAGCGCATGGTTGAACGCGACATAGTCCAGGCGCGCTCCGTTGGCATCGAACTCATTGAGCTCCGCAGTGATCATCGCGCTGCTCTGGTCACGGGAAACCAGGGTGCCGATAAAGCCGCCCTGAGCGCTGGAGCTGGCGATCTTGGCGATGATTTCATCATCCAGGTGCTCGGCTGTAACGGTGCCAGGCACCAGCGGGTCGGCGCGGAAGCCCTCTTCGGTGATCTCGTTGACGAAGGCATTGGGCGTCCACAACGAACGCACGCTGCTGCGTGATACACCGGGAAGGAAAGTCAGCGCCTGGGTAACGTCATAGACCCGTTTCAGGCCCGGAGCGCTCCAGATACTGCCATGCCGCGCCCTGACGACCAGGGTCAGACGGTTCGCCCCCTGCAGGTCATTGCGGTACGCCTCGAAGGTCTTGATGTATTCGTGGCCGATGGGCAATTGCTTTTCGAAGCCGGCATCCATGCGCAATTGCACGGCGAACCAGGCCATCACCAGGGTGAAAACGGCCAGGCTCGCCAGCACCAGCCGACGATGTCCGAACAGGACTTCCTCGACGCGTGACAGCAAGCCACGCGCGCGTACTTCAGGTAATTTTACGGAACCGTTCAAGACAGGCCTCACAAGGTACGGGAGATCGCGATGCCGACGTAATCTCGGTCACGGTAGAGCTGGTCGTAAGGCGTATCCCCCCCCATGAACTTCGCGTAGTTGAGGCCGATCTGCCAGCTGGCCGGATTGCGCACGAAGTTCAGGTACAGATTCATGTTGCTGGAGTCTTTGGTGAAGGTCGCGGCGAGGTTCGGCGTGCGCCCTGCGAGGGAGCGTGAGTAAAAGATCCCCGGGGTGACCTGCCACCCGGGCAGCAGGGTGCCATCGTAGGTCACGCTGAAGTCCATGTTGATACCCGACGAAGTCTTGTCGCCGCGGGCCTTCGGCGCTGTCGCAGGGTCCAGCTGCCAGGTGTTGAGGCCCGCGGCGATCGGCTCGCCGTTGACTTCGTCATGCAGGCTCGGGTACTTGATGACCACCAGCTCGGTCAGCAGGCTGCCGGTGCTGGCCTTGGTGAAATCCAGCAGCATCGGCGAGTTGGAAGGCGTGAAGCTGTACACGCCCGTCAGGTGCCATTGGAATTTCTTCTCGTCCTTCCAGCATTTGCCGCCATTGTTCGCGCACAGGTCGATGGTGGGGTTGAGTGCCACCGAATCCTTGGGTCGGTACGACAGTTCCGTGCCCACGGCCCAGTCGCCAATCGGCATATTGGCACTGACGCCATACAGCATGCGGTCTTCCTGGTACCGCCAGGTGGGTGACACCGCCAGGGTGTTGGGATCGAGCAGCGCCACGCTCAAGGACGGCATTTTGTCGTGATAACGCATCACGTAGAAGCCGTAGTTGACGTCGCTGTCCTCCGGCTGCCAGCGCAGCGAGAGGCCCCATTGACCGCTGTCGCGGGCATTCTTGTCGGAATATCCATAAGTGCCCATGCCCTTGCCCAGGCCATTGGTCGTGGACCAGTAGCTGCCTACCGGAGGCAATTCGCTCTTGTTCCAGCGGAACTGGTAGTAGGCCTCGATATTGAAGCCCGAGCCCAGGCCCGAGGCGACGCTGAGCATGGGCGCTGGCAGCACCGCCTCTTTGAGCTGGACGCCAGGACGGGCCAGGGCCTGATAGTCGTAGGCGTTGGTGTTGTTGATACCGCCGGCCACGAACAGGCTTTCACCCCAGTTGATCACCTGATTACCCAGGCGCGCCCGAACCCGCTGCTCCCCCACGTCGAAGCCCTTGCTCACCCATAGATCCAGCAGCCGCGCCTTGAAGAACAGGTCGTCACGAGCGGCGTCGGTGAGGCCGTCGCTGCCCACCCCTTCAGGAGTATTGAACGATTGGGTACCTGTGGTGTGGGTAGCGGCAAAGTCGCGGATCCAGCTGCCGCGCGCCATGAAGGTGACGTCCTCGGGCATCTTCAGCAGCAGTTCATGGGTGCCTTTGAGGTAGTTGGTGAACAGATCGCCGCGGTCGTAGTTCAAGTCGCCCTGATCGGCTACGCCCGAAGTCTGTGCCAGGCAGCCCGAGGGCGCATTGTGCCCGCCTACGCCCTGGTTGATCAGGTTGCAGCCCCGTGACTCGGTTCGCAGCCCCATGCCCGCGGTGATGGTGGAGTCGAAGGAACCATGAACGGTTTCGGTTTCAAAAGTGAACCCCATTGCCAGGGGGGTGGCGCACACGATGACAAGGCCTGATGCTTTGCTAATTATTTTTTTCATGCTGGCTCTCGATCTGACGTCGGTTTTTTAGCGCTCGCTGATAGCTCGCAGGTTATCGGAGGTGAAGAAGTCGCGTTTCAGGCGGGCATTGCCGGTTTCGTCGGTGATCCAGCGAAGATCGTTCTTGCCTGCACCGATCGAGGTCATGTCAAACAGGAAACGGCCATCGATCAGGTTGTACTGGACCTGGGCTTCCACATCGCAGGCGCCTGTTTCGTACACCGGCACCGAGAAGCCTTCGCGTACCTTCCAGATCTGCCCTTGCTTGTCATAGTCAACGGCGAGCAAGGCGTTCCAGCTGTCCTCGTCGATATAGAACAGGCGCTTGGGCGCCTGATGACGCATGCCTTGGCGGACATTGGCCTCGACCACCCAGACCCGATGCAGCTCATAGCGACGCGACTGCGGCGCAATCGAGTCGTTGTTGGCAAAGGTTTCCACCTTGGCGGCGGTGTTATAGGCACCGAAGGCGTTATACGGAACCAGCAGTTCCTGCTTGCCGACCAGTTTCCAGTCGAAACGATCCATGGCGCCGAAGAACACGTTCGCTTCGTCGACGGTGTATTGGTTGTCCAGGCCAATCTGCGGGGCGTCGTAGGAGTAGGACGGCATGCGGCGCACGCGGCGCTGCCCGGGGAAGTAGTAGAAGGTCGTGGCTTGTTCACCGGCTACTGCGGTTTGCACTGCGGCCTGGCCGGCCAGCGCTGGCGGCTCCTGGAAGTTGAAGTAGGTGGCGTTTTCCAGGTGGCCGACGGACGAGAACAGTGCACTGCCCTTCCTGCCCCAGGGTGTGAAGAACAGCGTGTCTGTCGACTGACGCAACCATTCCCCGCCCTTGCGTGGCGAAATCCCGGAAATGGTCCGAGGAATCTCAAGGCCAACGCCGCGATAGCGCATCTTCATGTTCCACATCACCTCTGCACCGGTTTTGGGAACAGGGAACGGGATGCCCGGAACATGGGCCTCCTCAAGGGCGACCCCCGCAGCGTCAAGCTTGGCGAATCCGACGTTCTGCTTGGTGTTCTCGGCCACGAAGTCCGGAGCGCCGCAGGTACGGCGGGTCTGATAGACATCCATGCGATAGCCTGGAATCTTCTTGAACAGTTCAAGCTGGCCGGGGGCCAGTTTGCTCGCATACTGCGCGAGGTTGTTCGAGTCGATGCTGTACAGGGGTTTGTCCCCCTTGAACTTCCAGTAATCCCCACGTACCTGGCCGTAATTCCATCCGGCGCCCTGGGGGCCTGGCGCTGTCCAGGCCGGAATGTCCCCGCTGGAATTTGCTGCAACCTCGCCGCCCAGAGGAGTGAGCTTCGAACCCAGCAGCGCAGACTCCGAGCTCTCGGCCTGAACCGAGAACATCGCAGCGGATGCGGCAACGCCCACCAGTAAACGCAGGAGTGCATTGCGGGAAAATGCTGCACCTTTTGGGCGCTTAATTACGTCATTCATTGGAAGATCCTCAAAGGCGTTTACCGGCGCCTCGACCGTCGAATCGGGCGAGACGCTTGATATCACAGGTTTAGATCATCTGACCTGATCAAATGAACAAGTCTGTTGAACAAGTCAGCAAGTCACATGCCAAGATCCGAAAATCAAGGTTTCTGCATACACATCAATAAGTTAGGTTTTTTCGGGTGATTCGCGGGCTACAACGGCTCGCACTGCTATGTAAATTCAGGAAACATCTGTTACGAAGATCCACCTGGGCCCCTGCGCACGGCTCAAGGGGCGGCCCGATATCAGCCACGGCCACAGGCAGGCCTGCTGCGCACTCAGCGTTTGCAACCTAGGAAAAGAAATGGGGTTGAGTCTTCAGGGGCTCAGCATTCAGAAATGCCGAAAGACATCGGTCATGCTGACCGTCGGGTACTTGACGTGTGGGTCGGGGGGTAAGCGGGTAAATGCCGGCTTCGTTAAGTAGATAGTGCTCAGGGTCAAGGTAACTGCCAGAACGGCAAATCCGAAACGACGCATCGCAGACCTCCAGAATTACAATTTTTTATATTTGTGGTTCCGAGTCTGGTCTGTGCGGGGCAATAAAGCTTGATAGATCGCGCCACAAAATAGCCAATTTACGCAGTGCAAAGGGTGACCCGCCAGGCACCGTCAAAGCTGCGATAACCTAGAGTGCCGTGCCCGGCCCCAAGTGCTGGCAAGAGGAATAAAAGCGGCTTTTTAGCGGCTGGTCGTCCTGCAAAATGGCAAGAGCGATCGTGTATGCATGCTGCTGCAGTATCAGTAGCAAACCAAGTTCGTCTGCTCTCCGGGGCGACATATCGCACCATGTCGGATGCACTATCTGGGAATAGAAATGGCTTTCCTCATTCGTGGCACTGCCCTGACAGGGTTTGATGAGTTTGCAGCCAGCCAAGGGCTCGAAACGCAAAGCATCCTGGACGAAGTTGGGCTTCCCGGGGACGCCGCCGATGGAGTGATCTGCGGCATACAGTTCATTGAGTTGCTGGAACTGTGCGCGAAGCGATCGCACAACCCGATGTTCGGGCTGCAACTGGGCCTGCATCAGGGGGCGAAAGCCCTGGGCAACATGCTCTATGTAGTCAAGAGCAACAGTACATTAGGTCGAATCCTGGAGGAGTTGACTCGCTACTTCCACTTCCACAGTACGGGGGCGGATCTGTACCTGCAGCGCAAGGGCGCTACTGCACAATTGGTCTATGAGCTGATCGATGACGAGGCCGTTTCTGGAAGACAGGCAGTGGAATGGACCATGGCGATTTTTTTCCGTCTGGTCCAGACCCTGCTTGGGCACCCCTGGAGGCCGCTCGGTTTGCAGTTGCGACACCCTGCCGTTGGCCAAGTCAGTGCCTACAGGCAATTGCTGGGAGTCACTCCGCACTTCAGCAGCCCGGTCAACGCCTGGGTCTTTGCCGAATCACTGCTGGACGCCATCCCCAATACCGTAGATGAAGCGTTCAACGAGCTGGCCAAGGAGCACATCACCGAGCTCGCTCAACTTACCCTGCAGGAGTTTCCTTCCTACATAAGGAAGTTGCTGCACAGACAACTGCCCAATGGTCAGGTAACTGTCGAGCAGATCGCCGATAAGGTTAAGATCAGCCCGCGAAGCCTGCAGCGTTACTTGCAGTTGGAGGGCACCAGCTTTCAAAAGCTTCTTGACCAGGCGCGCCAATCGATGGCTGCCCGTTACATGAGCGACTCGTCCATGAGCTTGACGCAACTTTCCGAACTCTTGGGGTATGCAGATCTGAGCGCCTTTTCCCGCGCCTTTACCCGCTGGAACGGCATAAGCCCGCAAAAATGGAAAAAAACCATCAAGCCGCCTGCTCAGCTGCAGCCTGCAATACGCCACTGATAGCCACCATCTGCATCTCTGCCTGGAGTGACTCCAAGCCAAGTAACCCTGGTAGCTTTACCTCCCTCAATCCAGTGCTCCGAAGATCGGATTATCAAGGTATTACAACGCATTGTTCACGCCCCTGGTTCGTGCCATCGCCCTCCACGGCTTCCATGAGTTCGCCACTGCCCAGGGCCTGAACTCGGCGGAAATATTGCGCCGTGCAGCATTACCACAGGAGTGCTTGCGTAAGCCGGAAATGCTCCTGCCCTACCGCAGATTCTGCAACTTGCTGGACCTGTGCGCGACGCAGTCCGGCAACTCCTTGTTCGGCCTACAACTTGGGCTTTATCAAGGTGTCGGTGTGTTCGGTGATCTGTTCTACCTGATACGCAACACCAAGACCCTGGGGGAAGCCTTGGCCGAGTTGCGAGCGAGCTACTCGCTGTATTTCAACGATGCGGACATTGAACTGGATGTTGAAGGTGAACGGGCGATCCTCAGCTACAAGTTGAAAGAGCGCGACCTGCCCGGAGTGCAGCAGGTCGAGGAGTCCGCCTGTGGGGTCGCGTTGCAGTTGCTGCGAACCCTTGCCGGTAGCGATTGGCAAGCCAGGACCGTGCGCTTCCGCCATGCACCGGTAAATGATGAGTCGATTTATCTGCAAGAGCTGGGTCTGCAACCCAGGTTCGGTGAAGCCTGTACCTCCCTGGAGTTCGACTCATCTGACCTTGCATTGGCCCTGAGCTCCAAGAATGAGACGCTGCATGGTCTTATTACCAGGCACATAAGCAAGGTCGAACGACTGTCGGCAGAAGAGTTATCCGCCTACATCCAGCAACTGCTGCGTTACCTGTTACCTTGCGGACGTGCAACCACAGAGAAAATAGCCAGCTGCCTGGCGGTTCATCCACGCACCTTGCAGCATTGGCTCGCACAGAAAGACACCTCTTTCCAGCAGTTGCTCGATGAAACTCGCCAGGAACAGGCCAGCCAATACCTGCTGGACCCGTCCATCAGCATGGCCCAGATGTCGGGGCTGCTTGGCTACTCGAACCCCAGTGCCTTCAACCGTGCATTCATTCGCTGGTTTGGCACAACCCCTTCACAGTGGCAAAAAGGGCATGGCGTGAAAAAGCAGCCACGCCTGTTGCGTAGCGGTCCGTTCAGGGGGTAAGGGCATGCCGCCAACTCACGTCCCTACCCTGCACGGCCGCCGAGCTGATCTTTAAGCAAAAAAACGCCCCGTAGGGCGCAAAAGAGTACGTCCAGGCCTGGCGTACAGTCACAACTGCGCCTGTACGCCAGGCCTGAACAGCTATCGAAAATCGTGCTCTTACAACCATGTTGCCAAACCAGGCACAACCTTATCTGGCATTCAGAAGCGACCGAAAAGCAGCGCTCTTCGAGCGGTGCAAGGCGTCACAGGCGTAATACAGCTGCACAATCGAATACGTCCAGGTGAGAAAGGCAAAGGTCATGAAGATCAGCTTTGTATCATCCCCGGGAATCGGGAAGAAATCATAACGAAGTGCCACGGTCAGCCCCGCCACTCCGCCCAGGACGCTGGCCAGGGCGTGAAAGACGGCTCTGGCGCGCAGCAACTGCCAGATGAAGTAGCAAAGGTACAAGGTGTAGAGGCACCACATAAGCACATAGAAATAAGGGAGCCAGGCCTTGGTGAAATCGGACAGGTAGTAGACGGCTGTGGCAGCAAAGCCTGCGACAAACAGGATGATGTCCTTGGCGCGAGATGGCTTGTAGCCGTGGGTGACCGCCATCAGGCCAAGCGTGCCGATAATCGGCACGCCAACCCCTCGGGAAAAGGCGTCGAGAAACAACGCAATGTTGTAGTTAACCTGCCAACCAGTGGCAATGTAGGTGGTGAAGTTTGACGCCGAGATGCCTACGATCAGGAACTCCAAGCCCAGCAGATAGTTGTTTTTCCTGATGAATCCTATTCCATAACCCAGCCCGGAAATCACCAGGACAATGCATGAAACCAGTGCCAAAATATCTCTCAATTCCACGATGACAGCCTCTGAAAATGTTCTAGCGCGATGCCTTGCGGCACCTCTATCAAGGGTGTGGCGACATCCTGCGGTTAAGGCAATCGACCTTGCCTTCAACCATTGAAGGCGCGCTCCTTGCGCACCTTGTTGTCGATTCGCTCGTCTAACAGCTTGGCCACCGCAAAAGCCGCTTTTATCGCGCACCACTGAAAGGGCTCGGGCAGCATGGACGGTACCTGGCGTTCCAATGCCGCCAGGCGCGAAGGGTCGTTACCGGCGATTCGTGCGGCAAGAACCGCCCCCATGAGCGACTGAGTGGCAAGACCATGCCCCGAACAGCCCACCGAATAGAAGATGTTCTGTTTTACCCCTGTAGAGCCAACCACCGGCAGCGCGTCATAGGCGGCGCTGACGTATCCACTCCAGCAATGCTGGATGCCAAGGTTCTGCAGCGACGGAAAGCGTTCGCGCAGGCCGCGCACCAATGCGGCGTAGGCTTGGTTGTCCGGCACATTGGGCGTCTTGGAACCGTAGACATAGCCGAGCTGTTTAACGGTCAAGACCATGGTGTCGTGAGCCGTCAGGCGGTGGCTCTCCATGGTGTAGTGCGGGGTGATGAGCCCTTCTCGCCCCTTCCAGCCCAGGGATGCCAACTGTTCTTCCGATAGCCGCTGGGTCTCGATCGCCGAAACCCGGATCGGCGCCACCTTGTTACGCAACAACCCCAGTTGCGGGGTATAGGCGTTGGTTGCCAGAACCATGACCGGCGCCGTCGCACTTCCATGGGGCGTCTTGCAGGTGATCGCCGAGCCTTCGCTGTAGGAAAGCAGTGGCGTGCGCTCGTACAGTTTCACCCCGGCGCTGAGTGCCGCGCGGCGCAAGCCATTTATGTACTTGCCGGGGTTCAGGGTGCCGCCCCGTTGCGCGCTGCCGAACAGAAACGCGGGGGGGATGCCACGGGCACGCATTTCCACCGGGTCGACAAAGCGCGTAACCGAACCCAGCTTGTGTCCCAGCTCCATATTTGCCCGCAGGCGCTTTTCCTGGCTTGGATGAACCGCGGCGCGGATGACTCCCGAGGGGGTGTAATCGCAGTGGATACCCAGTGCAGTCAGGCGCCCTTCCACATAAGTGACGGCCTCGTCGTAGAAACTGACGAACTCTCTGGCCTTCTTCAAGCCTACGCGCTTGACGAAAAGATCGAACTCGATAGCCATGCTGCCCAGCAGGTATCCGGCGTTGCGCCCGCTGGCGCCGAACCCGGCGAATTCCTGCTCCAGAACTATGACTTTGGCCCCGAGAGCATTGAGCTCAAGGGCTGTCGACAGCCCGGCAAAACCGGCACCCACCACTATTACATCGGCCTGCTCATGGCCTTTGAGTTCCGCTTGCAGATCGGCAGGGCGCTCCAGCCATCCACCAATACTGCGAAACCTCAATGGCTCGGAACGGTTGTAGTGAACCGCGTTATTCGAAGCATTCATTTGTTTCACTCCCGGGTGCACACAAGTCATTTTTATGCGTATTCGGACATCTGGTCGGACATGACCGCGCTCAATCAGCCTGTCGCGAAGTTTCATGCTGGCTGGCGTCGCTCTTGTTACGGACCCCGGCCGCTCTTATGGCTCTACACCACAAGGCATTGAATTAAGTAACTGCCGAGTTCTGCTTCGAGGGGCATCAGCGTTTGTTCTGAGATGAAGTCCGAAATAATGATGCCGCCAACACGCTTTATGTTTTCAATCACTGGCTCAACCGAGTCGCTACTACTTAGCGTCTTGAGTTGTCGCGTTTCCATTTCGGAAGACTATGGATCAAGCATCATGATCAACTGACCATGTCGTTTGATCAAGAACGCAAGTTGTATGCCATCTTAATAGAGCGGCATAAACCGCGGGCCTCGAATACCCTGCACACCGAAGGTGAATGCAAACGATACCAACCTACCCACTTCACCCTCAGTTGCGTTTCGAAACAGCGTGACAGTTCGGGTATTTGCGAAACACTCGTTATGTGCAGGAGAGGGAATCATCGACGTACATGCACTCATGGATTGCTGGGCATCCATGCGTTAGCATCCACCACCGCCGATATTGAACCGGGTTACTGTTGGCAACACCGAAAAAAGGAGACTGAATCTATGGCTAGAATGGGCGCAGAAGTGCGTAGACAAGACTTTATCGAAGCTACCGTGAAGGTAATTGCGCAGTACGGAGTAGCTAACGCAACCACTCGCCGTATCGCTGCCGAGGCAAAATCTCCACTGGCTTCACTGCACTACACCTTTCACACCAAGGACGAGCTGTTCTACGCGGTCTACGAGTCCCTGATCAGCACGCCGCAACAGGCTGTGGCCCATGTAACGCCAAGCGCCACTACCGAGAAGACGGTGGCAGAGCTACTGCGCCAGGCAGCCAATTGGTTCGTCACCCACCCCGACCTGGCCATCGCGCAGTCCGAACTCTTCGCCTGGACGCTGCGCAACAATCCGGCCATGGCGACCCAGATCTATTCTTATGCCGGTCTTGCAACGGAGCAGGCCATTGAACGGGTGATTGGCTCTCGACTGGACAAGGCGGCCCTGACAAAGACCAGTCGCTTGCTCATCAATCTGCTCGACGGCTTGCTGATCTCCTGGTCCGCCCACGGCAATATCGAGCGTTTGAACGAGGAAACCGATACGGCCTGCCATGCACTGGAACTGGTGGTGGCCAGCATTGAAAGCATTGCCGAAACTGCCCCCGCCTCGGCGAAATCCAGTACAGATGCCTGACAGTTTTTCCCAACAAGGAAGTTGCGTTTCTTATCTGTCCCCTGCCCGTTTAACAGCAGCCTGCGCACTGCATGATCAACCCGCGGGCTATCGAGGTTGCACAAGCAATCTTTGTGAGCAGTTACACGATAGAGTTCATCGAGCAAGTATTGGTTAGTTGCAAGACGGGAATAAATCCGATTTAAAAGGCGTTGCAGTAAAAGTATTGCGCTGTAGTGTGCAGCGAAACAGGCAAGTCAGCTGCTGCATGATTCAATGATCTAAAAAGAGGGGCGCATAATACGCCCCTAAATAAGACAGGGTTTTACAGCATATGCCCTGCCAAGAGAGACAGTAATAAAGCTATCAGTCCTCGCGGAAGGTCATGCCCCATGCCAGGAAGCAGAACAAACTTTGAGTTGGGAATAGCCGCCGCAGTGGCAAAACCACCACTGGGGGCAACCATAAGATCTTTATCCCCATGAATGACCAAGGTGCTGCATCGAATTTGCACCAACTCCTTGGTGCGATCCCCCGAATTGATAATGGCTCCAACTTGCCTGGTTGTTCCCAGGTGATTTAACTCACTCCCTCCCCGCTCCCATGCCTGGGCTGCATAACAACGCAAGCCTTCTTCGTTCCACTCAAGCCTGGAGCCTATGAGACGCATGATATCGACATAGTCGCGCACGCTTTCATTCTGGTTTCTGGGCGGCCGACGCAGAACTTGCAGAATCGCCTTGAACGACGGCTGCCCCACGCGCAGCGACCCGGTGCTCGAGAATATCGAGGTCAGGGTTTTGACCCGCTGCGGGTAGCGAGCAGCGAGCGTCTGGGCAATCATGCCGCCCATGGACATCCCGACAAGATGCGCCGACTCCAGCCGCAGGCCATCCATCAGGCCGACCACATCATCAGCCATGTCGCCTATGTCGTAGCCTGGGGTGGGCTTGCGAAAGAACTGCTGCAAGGACGTGGGCGGCACCACATCGGTGAAGAACGACCTGCCCGAATCGCGATTGTCCAGGGTGATCACGCGCAGGCCTTTGTTCACCAGGCCATCGATGAGCGACTGCGGCCAATAGGTCAACTGCAACCCCAGACCCACCACGAAGATCACGGCAGGGTCTGCCTCGGCCCCATAACTGCGATAACAGATGTCGCCCTTGCCTGCCAATGTGCAGTACTGATCCTTGCTCATCGGCCGTTGCTCACGGGCTGCAGTGCAACGCCGCTCTTCAGGCGGACGCTGGGCGCCGCGCTGAACTTGAGACAGTCTTCGGCCACCGTTCCGCGGCGCAGCAACTTGATGTCGCGGAAGTAGTCCATCGACATGACCCAGGGTTCGCTGGTGCCCTGGCGAGGCATGCTATCCAGGGCGCGTTGCACATACCCCGCACCAAAGTCCAGGAGCGGCCGAGTTTCAATGCCCTCGGGCGCCTGTGGTTCGCAGACGGCATGGTTCTGCTCGTCCATGAGGCCCAGCAGGCGACAGAAGTGATCGCACAGCAGGCACACCTTCAGAGTCCAGGAAGAGTTTGTATAACCCACGGCGAAGGCAAAATTCGGCACGCCGGAGAGCATCATGCCCTTGTAGGCGAGGGTCTGGCTGAAGGTCACCGGCTTGCCATCCTTGTACAGGGCAATGCCGCCGAAGAGCTGCACGTTGAGCCCGGTGGCCGTGATGATGATGTCGGCCTTGAGTTCCTTTCCGGATTTGAGCAGCACACCCGACTCGGTAAATCGCTGCACGTGATCGGTCACCACGTTGGCTTTGCCCGAGCTGATCACCTTGAACAGATCCCCTTCGGGAACCGAACACAGGCGTTGATCCCAGGGGGCGTATGGCGGGTTGAAATGCACATCCACCGGATAGCCCTTGGGCAATTCCTTGCGGGTCAGCCAGATGAGCAACTTGCGGGCAAGTTTCGGGAAGCGCTGACAGAAGGCCCAGAAGCCCAGGGTGATCTTGGCATTCTTGTAGCGGGTCAATGAATAGGCGGTCTGCGCCGGCAGTACCTTGCGCAGGAAAGCGGCAATCGAATCACTGGCAGGCTGATTGACGATGTAGGACGGCGTGCGCTGCAGCATGGTGATGCTGGCGACCTTGTCCGCCATGGCTGGAATCAGCGTCACCGCAGTTGCGCCACTGCCAATCACCACCACCCGTTTACCTGTGTAGTCCAGGTCTTCCGGCCAGTGTTGCGGGTGGATGATCTGCCCCTTGAACTGCTCCGAACCTTCAAAGCGCGGGCTGAAGCCCTGGTCGTAGCGATAGTAGCCACCGGCACTGAACAGCCAGCGGCAATGGACAGTGCGGATTTGGCCAAGCTGACCGTCCTCGACTTGAACGGCCCACAAGCCTGTATCGCTCTGCCAGTCTGCCGAAACCACCTTCTGCTTGTACTGGATAAAGGGTTCCAGGGCGTACTCGTCGACGGTCTCGCTCAGGTATTCGAGGATGTCCTTGGCGTCGGCCAGAGACTTGTCCTTGGTCCAGGGCTTGAAGTCGAAACCAAAGGTATACAGGTCCGAGTCAGAGCGAATGCCAGGATAGCGAAACAAGTCCCACGTTCCTCCCGCTCGCTCACGGGATTCAAGAATCGCAAAGACCTTGCCAGGCTGGTGGCGCCGCAAGTAAGCGGCCAGACCAATACCAGAAACACCAGCTCCCATGATCAGAACATCTAACGGCTCGGCCGGAAGAACTGCGTGAGAAGACATGTCGCCTCCTATTGTTGTGTTATAGAGACATGATCAAATGATTTGATCATTCGATCATGTTAGATCCGGCGTTACCAGCCTTACAAGGTGCAAAATGCACCACAGCCAGACTGTTTTGAGGTGATTTGCACCTTGTCGCGATTTGCCTGAGGCATGAATGCCTCGCGCACCGCAGCAACCAGTGATCGCACGGTTGGATTACAGAAGGTTCTGTGACCGAGCCCAGTCCGTTGCGTCACTCAGTGTCCGCTCAAACGCACTGAAGATGGCGTCAACATCCTCCTGCGTGGTAATCAGCGGCGGGCAGAAGGCGACCGTGTCGTATATGGAGCGAATGATCAGCCCATGCTTGTGGGCTTGCTTGAAGATGTAGCCGCCCAGGATTCCCGGCTGGCTGAAGGGTTGTTTCTGCGCTTTGTTCGCCACCAGCTCGATCCCGCCCACCAGCCCTACTCCGCGCACGTCGCCGACCAGGGGATGATCCTCGAAAGCCCGCAACCGGCTCTGGAACACCGGCGCCAAACGCTGGACATGGCCAACCAGGTCGCGCTCTTCGATGATGCTGATGTTTTCCAGGGCCACGGCCGTGGCGACGGGATGACCGCTGGTGGTCAAGCCATGCACGAACGCCCCCAACCGATCGCTCTGGCTCACCAGAACCTCATTGATGGCATCGGACACCAGCAAGGCCGCCAGCGGCTGATAGGACGAGGTGAGCTGCTTGGAAAGCACCATGATATCGGGCTGGATATCGTAGAGCTGAGCGCCGAACATCGTGCCCAGCCGGCCAAAGCCGGTAACGATTTCGTCGATCACCAGCAGGATGTCATAGCGTTTGCACACCGCCTGGATCGCCGCCCAGTAGCCCTTGGGAGGTGGCAGCACTCCGCCCGCGGCGATGAGCGGCTCGCCGATGAAGGCGGCGATGGTCTCCGGGCCCTCAGCCAGGATGTGCCGCTCCAGCTCGTTCGCCAGGCGCATCGAGAACGCCTCCTCGCTTTCCCCGGGCTTGGCCAGACGGTAATAGTTCGGGCAGGTCAGGTGGTGTACGGGTATCGCTGGAATATCGAAGTCGCGATGAATCGACGGGATACCGGTCAGGCTCGCCGAAGCCACAGTGGTTCCGTGATAGGCCTGTTGGCGCGAGATGAATTTTTTCTTCGCAGGCCTGCCCAGTGCGTTGTTCAGGTACCAAACCACCTTCACCACCGAGTCGTTGGCTTCGGAACCGGAATTGGTGAAGAACACATGGTTCAAGTCACCGGGGGCGAGTTCAGCCAGCTTGGCGGCCAGAGCCGCGGCGGGAGCATGGGTCTTGTGACTGAAGTTGTGGTAGTACGGCAGCTGCTTGAACTGCTCGACGGCCGCATCGACCAGGCGCTTTTCGCTGAACCCCAATGCCGTGCTCCAGAGGCCCGACATGGCTTCGATATAGGCATTGCCCTGGTCATCCATCACCCGTATGCCATCACCCTTGGCGATGACAACAGGCCCGACCTCGCGGTGCAGGGCCAAGTTGGTATAGGGATGGATAAGGGACGCCAGATCGTTTTGCTTGGTTGTAGCGGCACTTTTCATCAGCTGGTTTTCCTCCTGTGACGGGTTGCCGACCACGGGTCCCATTGCAGCACGTGCATTGCCACGTGCTGCCCTGGAGTCCTGATCCATTTACTTGCTCAACGCTGCCGCCACCGACTCGGCGAAGATCCTCAAGCCTTGTGCAAGCTGATCGGTGGGTGTGTTGATGGGTGGCATCAGCTTGATGATTTCGCCGTTCGGGCCGCAGCGATCCGCCAGGAGGCCTGCCCGAAGCGCACGCTGTTGGGCGTCCTTGGTCAGCGCAACATTGCCCCGGCCGAAGTCGATGCCGGCCACCATGCCGCGGCAGCGTGCACCGACCACGCCCGGAATCTCGGCGATGTCGGCAACCGCTCGCGCCATGAGCGCAGTGTTCTCGGCGAGCAGTTTCAGGAATTGCTCGTCGTGCCAGTAGCCGAGCGCGATCTGGGCGGTGAGAAACGCCAGCTGGTTGCCGCGGAAGGTGCCGATGTGATCCCCCGGCTGCCACACATCCAGCGCGGAGCGAATCAGCACGATTGCCATCGGCAACCCAAAGCCGCCGATGGATTTGGCACAGGTCACCAGGTCCGGCTGGATCCCGGAACGCTCGAAACCGAAGAAGTCCCCGGTGCGCCCGCAGCCGGCCTGCACCTCATCACAGATCAGAATCACACCGTGCTCAGTGGTCCACTGGCGCAGCCGTTGCAGCCAACTGTCCGAAGCCGCATACACACCCGCCTGGATCTGTACCGATTCCACAATCACTGCCGCAGGCAGCTCCGAGCCACTGCCCTGGTCGTTGGCCAGGCGCTCGAGAAAACCGATGCTGTCGAACTCGCCGTATGGGCTGTCTTCGTAGGGAACGAAAATCACCTCGGAGGACAAACCGGCGCCGCGCCGAGTGCGGTTGCCGGTGACCGCCAGGGCTCCGGCGGTCATGCCATGGTAAGCACCATAGAAGGAGACGATCTTGGTCCGCCCGGTGGCCTTGCGCGCCAGCTTCAGCGCGGCTTCCACCGCGTCGGCGCCGGTAGGGCCGGTGAACTGGACCTTGTAGTCCCAGCCCCGCGGATCGAACAGGTCACGCTTGATCGACTCCAGGAAGCGACGCTTCATGCTGGTATGCAGGTCCAGGGCATGGGTCACCCCATTGGCCGACAGATAGTCGATCAGCGCATCGCGCATGCGCGGGTCGTTGTGACCGTAGTTGAGCGCCCCGGCACCGGCGAAGAAGTCCAGATAGTCACGGCCATCCTCGGCGTGGATCTTGCTGCCCTGGGCGGTATCGAACACCAGGGGCAGGTCCCGGCAATACATCCGGACGTTGGATTCGAGTTTCTCAAAGGTCTCGATGTTGTTCATGCATAGCCTCTTGCAGTTATCCGGGCGCAGCCGGCAGGCGGCTCGCCCAGGGGATTGACGATGCCTCGGGTCACTCAGTGCTTGAACATCACATGCCGCACCACTGTGTAGTCTTCCAGGCCGTACATGGACAGATCCTTGCCGTACCCGGATAGCTTCACGCCGCCATGGGGCATCTCGCTGACCAGCATGAAGTGGGTGTTGACCCAGGTGCAGCCGTATTGCAGGCGAGCGGCCAGGCGGTGGGCCCGACCTATGTCCGCGGTCCATACCGAAGACGCCAGGCCGTAGTCCGACTCATTGGCCCAGGCCAGCGCCTGGGCTTCGTCCTCAAATTCCGAAACCGTCACCACCGGGCCGAAGATTTCACGGCGCACCACCTCATCCTCCTGGGTCGCGCCGGCCAATACCGTGGGCTCGAAGAAAAACCCGGCACCTGCGGCGCGCCGGCCACCGGTCACCACCTCGATGTGCGGAAGTTCCAGGGCGCGCCTCACAAAACCCTCGACACGCTCCAGGTGCTCTTGAGTGATCAGCGGGCCCATCTCCGTGGCCGGGTCGTCCTGCAGTCCGGACTTGATGCTGGACACCGCCTCCCCGAGCTTGCGCACGAACTGCGGATACACGGCCTTCTGCACATAGATGCGACAAGCCGCGGTGCAGTCTTGCCCGGCGTTGTAGAAGCCGAAGGCGCGGATGCCCTCGACGGCGGCATCGATGTCGGCGTCATCGAAGATCAGCACCGGGGCCTTGCCGCCCAGCTCCATGTGCATGCGCTTGACGCTGTCGGCCGTGCTTTCGATGATCCGGCTGCCGGTGCTGACCGAACCGGTCAGGGACACCATGCGCACCTGCGGATGGCCGGTCAGCGGCTCGCCCACCGAAGCACCGCGCCCGTGAAGAATGTTGACGACGCCGGCGGGGAAGATTTCGGCGAGCAGCTCTCCCAGTTTCAAGCTGGTCAGCGGGGTCTGCTCCGATGGCTTGAGCACCACGGTATTCCCGGCCGCCAGCGCCGGGCCGAGCTTCCAGGCAGCCATCATCAACGGGTAGTTCCACGGCGCGATGGAGGCCACCACGCCCACCGGATCGCGGCGGATCATCGAGGTGTGGCCCGGCAGGTACTCGCCCGCCGCCGAACCCTGCAGGCAGCGAACCGCACCGGCGAAGAAGCGGAATACGTCAGAAACGGCCGGAAGCTCGTCTTGCAACACCGCATTGAACGGCTTGCCGCAGTTGTCCGACTCCAGGCGCGCGAATTCCTGCGCCTGGGCATCGATGCGATCGGCCAGCTTGAGCAGCAGGGCCGCACGCTCTTTGGGAGGTGTTTGCGACCAGCCGGTAAACGCGGCGCTGGCGCTCTGCACCGCCGCATCGACCTGGGCGCGACTGGCCTCGCGGGTCTGTACCAGCACCTGGCCCAGGGATGGGTTGTACACGGCCAGGCTTTCGCCCTCTCCGGCCACCAGAGCGCCATTGATCAAAAGTTTGGTTTGCATATCAATTCTCACTGTTGAACGGCAAGGCCAGTGGCTGGCCTTGGGTCTATTGATGGAGCGTTCGATTGCGGCGCAGCCGGCGATACTGCAACTGCGCCATCCGTCAGTTCTCTAGGCCAGGGCATCCGGTACGGGGCTGCGGAAAAAGCTCGTGCGGCACGCCAGGTAAATCAGGCCCACCCCCAGCCAGATGCTGCCCATGATCAGTGCGTCCTTATCCAGACTGACCAGCATCCAGCCTGCGGTGATCAGGCCAATGCTCGGGAAGATCATGCCTCGCAGGAGTCCGGCGCCGTCCTTGACGCGTGCGTCGAAGGTCAGTCGCAAAGCGCAAAGATTGACCGCAGTGAAGGCGAGAAAGGCGCCGAAGTTCACCAGGGACGTCGCGGTGGCAATCGTCATTCCAAAACCTACGGTGCCGAAGGCGCCGCAGAGCAGGATATTGAAGGCCGGCGTCTGGTAGCGAGGGTGCAGCACGCCGAACAAGGCCCGTGGCAGTTGATTGTCACGGCCGAGGGCGTACAGCAGTCGCCCCACACTCGCCTGGAACGACATTCCCGCAGCGAAATGGGCGACGATGATGCCCGCCAAGACGATCGCGAAGAACAGATCCCCGCCGATCATCCGGGCGATTTCGAATGCCGCGCCATCCACATTCACGAACTCGAGTAAGGGATGTGCCAGGTACATGAAATACGAGGAACCGACGTACAACACGCCACCGGTCACCGCGACCAGCAGGATGGCCCGCGGAATCGTCCGGGTCGGGTCCCTGGTTTCCTCGCTCAGCGTGGACAGCGCGTCAAAGCCCAGAAACGAGTAGGCGGCAATGGCGGCGCCAGCCATGGTCGTGGCAAACGGCACGTCCTGATTGAAGAACGGCTTGGCCGACAGCAGCCCGGCTGGGCCGTTGGCGGCAACGATGTAATGCCAGCAGAGGCCGATGAACACGGCAATGATGGCAAGCTGGACCACCATCAGTAAGACGTTGAACCGATTGGCCACCTGGATACCCAGGATATTCAGCAGCGACGTGGTCACGATGAAGCCCAGGATCCATACCCACTGCGCAACACCGGGAAAGGCCATGTTGAGATAGCTGGCGCCGAGCAACCAGATCAGCATCGGGATGAAGAAGTAGTCGAGCAAGGCTGCCCAACCCACCATGAAGCCGAAGTTTGCATTCAACATTTTGCGGGTGTAGGTGTAGGCCGAACCCGCTGTGGGGAACACCCTGACCAGGCGACCGTAGCTCAACGCGGTGAAAATCACGCCGATCGACGCCACCAGATAGGACATTGCCGTGGTGTTGCCGCTGGCTTGGGAAATCACGCCATAGGTTCCAAAGACGATCAATGGAGCCAGGAACGCCAGGCCGAAGAGCAGAACGGAAAACGGCCCCAGGGTGCGCTTCAACGAGGCGCCGGAGTGTGCTTCGCTCATGATCGACACTCCTCAACCGGCAAATTGGTAAGCGGCGACGATGATGGCGTGATAGCTCTCCACGCTCATCTCCTTGGCGTTGCTGGCATCCGAAAAATTCTTCTTCGACTTGTCGGCGATCGTCAGGAAGTCTTCTTCACGCACCCCTTTCACCTCGGCAAAGCGAGGAATGCCCAGGGTCTTGCTCATCTGGAACAGGTAGTCGACAGCCGCCTCGGCGGCATTGGCGGGCGAGAGGCTGGGGTCGATGCCCAGCGCGTAGGCGACCTGGGCATGGCGCAGAATGTCCGCATCCAGATTGTGGCCGAAGACAAAGGGCAGGAAGATCGCATTGCCCACGCCGTGCGGCGTGTCGTACATGCCGCCAATGGCCTCGGAAATGCAGTGCACGCTGCCAACGTCCGCATTGCCGAATGCCATGCCGGCGATCAGGCTCGCCACCAGCATCTGCTCGCGGGCCTCCAGGTTGGAGGGTTCCAGGACTGCCGGCTTGAGGTACTGGCTGATCAAGCGAATGGCATGCAGGGCCAGACCGTCGCTGATCGGATTGGACACGCGGCAGGTGTAGGCTTCGATGGCATGGGTCAAGGCGTCCATGCCGGTCGCGGCGGCTATCGACGCGGGAAGCGTATCGATGATGTGCGAGTCGAGCAGCGCCAGCACCGGCCCGATCCGATAATCCTGAACGCTCATCTTGAAGTGGCGTGCGGTATCGGTGATCACCGAGAAGCACGTCACCTCGCTACCGGTGCCCGCGGTGGTCGGGATGGCCACGATAGGCGGCACCCCATGCGTTAGCTTGAAAGCCCCCTCGTAGTCCTCGATCCGGCCTTCGTGGGTCAGCAGCACGCTCAGGGCCTTGGCGGCGTCCATCGCACTGCCCCCGCCAACGGCCAGGAGGCCATCGATACCTTTGCCCCGGTAGGCCTCTGCGGTGTGATTGATGTCGTCGCTGCGAGGGTTGGCCTTGATGTCGGCGATCTCATCGAAGTCGATGCCCGACCTGTTCAGGCTGGCATAGACGCTGGTCAACAGCCCTGCCGCCTTGACCCCGGCATCCGTCACGATCAGCACACGCTGCAGACCGAGCTCACGCAGATGCTCGCCGGTGCGCTCGCGCAGGCCGGGCTCCATGACCACTTTGGTGGGGAGTAGGAATTGGAATTTCATACAGACCTCTTGCCGGTTAGGTTCAGTTTTTGTCGTTTTTAACGGTTCTCGGCAGCAACAACGGGTGGGCTATACGGCTAGCCCGAATCCCTGCGCACGAAGCGCTGGGTCACTTCCTGTGTTTTTGTCCGCTAGACCAGGGCGGGCATGAGCTTCGCGGATTGCCAGAAGCAATCCGCTTGCGCCTATGCAACAGCTGGAACATCAGTCAGCTCGGACAACGTGCTTGTTGTTATTCAATGTGCAGGGTTTGCAGTTCGATCAGGGTTTGGTGTGGGCGGCGCGGGCCTCCTGTTGGGCCTGCTCGCGCAGGACGAATTTCTGGATCTTGCCGGTGGCCGTCTTGGGCAGCGCCATCAGCGACACATGCCGCGGAGCCTTGAAGTGCGCCAGATGCTCGCGGCACCAGCGGATCAGGTCGTCGCCACTGGTGCTGGCCAGGGCGTCTTCGCGCAGGGTGACGAACGCCTGCGGGGTTTCCCCCCAGCGTGTATCGGGGCGTGCCACCACGGCGGCCTCGACCACCGCGGGGTGCAGGTAGAGCACCTCCTCGATCTCCAGCGAACTGATGTTCTCGCCGCCGGAAATGATGATGTCCTTGGCCCGGTCCTTGATTTCCACGTAGCCGTCCGGGTGCAGCACCGCCAGGTCGCCGGTGTGCAGCCAGCCGTCGGCCAGTGCGCTGCGAGTGGCCTCCGGGTTATGCAGGTAGCCCTTCATCACGGTGTTGCCGCGCACCACCAGCTCACCCAGGGTGGCGCCATCGGCCGGGACTGCACGGCCCGTTTCCAGATCCAGCACGCTGGCCTCCTCGAGCATCGGGTGGGCCACGCCCTGGCGGCTCATGAAACGGGCGCGGGCTTCCAGGGGCAACTCGTCGATACCCGGTTGCCACAGGCACAGGGTGCTGGGGCCGTAGCTTTCGGTCATGCCGTAGGCATGGGTGATGCTGAAGCCACGGGCCTCCATCGCGGCGATCACCGCGCTGGGCGGCGCGGCGCCACCGGTGATCACCGACACGCTCGCCGCCTTGGGCGCCGTACCGGCATGCTCGGCGTGGATCAGCATCGACATCACCACCGGTGCCGCGCTCAGATGGGTCACCGCATGCTCGGCGATGGCGCCGTGGATCGCATCGGCTTGCACCTTGCGCAGGCACACATGGGTACCACCGGACAAGGTCACCGCCCAGGTATGGCTCCAGCCATTGCAGTGGAACATCGGCAGGGTCCACAGGTAGACGCTGCGTGGGCCGAGCTGGAAGATCAGCGCCCCGGCACAGGCATTGAGGTAGGCCCCGCGGTGATGCAGAACCACGCCCTTGGGATCACCGGTGGTGCCGGAGGTGTAGTTGATGGCGATCGATTGCCACTCGTTCAGCGGCGCACTCAGCGGCCGACCGGGATCGCCCTGGGCCAGAAATGTTTCATAGTCCAGGTTGTGGGCCAGGTCGGCGGATTCGGCCTGATCATCGTCGATGCCCACCAACAATGGCGGCGACTCGAGCATGGCCAGTGCCTGATGGACCACCGCGCCGAACTCGCGATCGCAGATCAGCACCTTGGCCGCGCAATGGCGCAGGATGAAGGCGATGCTGCGCGCCTCCAGGCGGATATTGATGCACACCAGCACGGCCCCGGCACCTGGCACGCCATAGTGCGCCTCAAGCATCTCGGGAATGTTCGGCGCCAGGATCGCCACCCGCTCTCCCGGCTGCACCCCGACCTGCTCCAGGGCACTGGCCAGGGCGCGGCTGCGCTGGTGCAACTGGCGGTAGCTGTAGCGCCGCGCACCGTAGACCACGGCATCGCGCTGCGGATACACCTGGGCGGCGCGCTTGAGGAACGACAGCGGCGACAGCGGCACATGGTTGGCTTGGTTGGGGGCAAGCTCGTGCTCGAAGGTCGAGGTCATCATGACCGCCACTCCATCGAGACATTGCCCAGGCATCGCACACACATACACACCTCCTGACCGTTGCGGGTTCTTGTTGTCCTGGCGCCCAGGCGCCTTAAAGGCTGCTGCACAGGTGGCCACCGTCGACCACGATTTCGGCGCCGCTCATGCCGCAGCCGGCATCGCTGGCGAGCAGCAGCAAGGCACCGTCCAGGTCTTGCGGCTGGCTGAAGCGCCGGCTGGGAATGCGCGAGCGCAGCTTGTCCCCGGCCTCGCTGGTGAGGAACGCCTGGTTCAGGTCGGTGATCACGTAGCCCGGTGCCAGGGCGTTCACGCGGATGCCATGACGCGCCAGTTCCAGCGCCATGGCGCGAGTCAAATGGGCCAGGCCGGCCTTGGCCGCAAGGTAAGGCGCAACGGCGCCCGCCACCCGGCTGGCGAGGATCGAGGTGACATTGATCAGGCTGCCGCCCTGCCCTGCGGCGATCATCCGCCGAGCGCTTTCCTGGGCCACGATCCAGGCGCCCTTGAGGTTGGTGTCGAGCACCCGGTCCCAGTCTTGATCGTCGCAGTCCAGCAAAGGCTGGCTATCACTGACCCCGGCGTTGTTCACCAGCACATCCAGCGGGCCGGCAGCGTCCAGCACCCGGCAGACATCGTCGCGGCAGGTCACATCGAGGGCGAAGGCACGGGCATTGCCGCCGGCCACCTCGATCTCCTCCACCAGGGTCTGCAGCGGCTGCAGGCGCCTGGCAGTCACCAGCACTTCGGCGCCGGCGGCGGCCAGGGTCATCGCAAAGTGACGGCCAAGGCCGCTGGAGGCCCCGGTCACCAGGGCACGGCGCCCATCAAGGGCGAACATTCGGGCAAGCAGCGGATGCATCAGTGGGCTCCCAGGCGCTGGTCGAGGATTTTCTTCGCCAGGCTCATGCGGTGCACTTCGCTCGGGCCGTCGTAGATGCGGAACGGGCGAATGTCGCGGAAGATGCGTTCCACCACGGTCTCACCGGTCACGCCACGCCCGCCCAGCACCTGCACGCAACGATCCACCACCCGCCACAGCGCCTCGGCGCTGATCACCTTGGCCATGCTCGAATCGACATTGGCCCGCTGCCCCTGATCGAGCACCCAGGCGCAATGCCACACCGCCAGGCGTACCAGGTGCAGATCCATCTGGTTGTCGGCCAGCATGAAACCCACCCCCTGGTGCTCGCCCAACGGCTTGCCGAAGGCGTCGCGGGTGCGCGCATAGTCGCAGGCGATATCGTGGGCGCGGCGCGCGGCCCCGAGCCAGCGCATGCAGTGCGTCAGGCGTGCCGGCGCCAGGCGCACCTGGGCATAGCGGAAGCCTTTGCCGATTTCCCCCAGCACATCGCTCGCCGGAACCCGCAGGTTGTCGAAGCGCAACTGCCCGTGGCCACCGGTGAAGCAACTGTCCAGGGAGTCCAGTTGCCGCTCGTGGATGATCCCGTCGCGCTGCATGTCGGACAGGAACATGGTTGCCGTGCCGTCCTCCATGCGCGCCATGATGATGGCGAACCCGGCGCCCTCGGCCCCGGTGATCAGCCATTTGTGGCCATTGATCAGGTAGTCGTCGCCATCGCGGGTGGCGGTGGTGCGCAGCATCGAGGGATCGGAACCTGAACCCGGGGCCGGTTCGGTCATGGCGAAGCAGGAGCGCACATGCCCCTGGACCAGTGGCCGCAGCCAGCGATCCTTCTGTGCTTCGGTGGCCACCACGTCCATCAAGTGGATGTTGCCCTCGTCCGGGGCGTGGATGTTCAGGGCCACCGGGCCCAGCGGGGAGTACCCGGCTTCTTCGAAGACGATCGCCTTGGCCACATGACTCAGGCCCAGCCCGCCCATTTCGCGGCTGGCGTGGGGGGTCAGCAGGCCGGCGGCCCGGGCGCGGGCCAGCAGCTCCTGGCGCAGGGCGTCGCTGGGACCGTGGGCATCCTGACGGTGGTCGTTCTCGAACGGAATGACCTGTTCAGCGATGAAATCGCGGGTTTTGGCCTGCAATGCAAGCAGCTCGTCCGGCAGGGTGAAATTCATGTCTGTCCTTCTTTCTTCAGTCGGTCCGGGGAAAGGGTACGGGCGCAGCTCAGGGCACGGCCTTGGGGTTGCTGATCGCCAGCCGGGCGACGGTCACCTGGCGCAGCGCCTTGACCAGGGTGAGCTGCTGCTGCGTTGCATCGTGGCGGCCCTGGCGAATCTCTTGGGCAAGTTGCCGCCGGGTCTCGGCCAATGACGGTCCGGCCCCCTCGGTCAGGGCACTCAGCAGTGCCTGTTCCTGGGTGCAGACGCGGGTTTGCAGGCGACTTTCGCGGGTCGCGATGGCCATGGCATTGGCGATCATCAGCGCCGGGTAGCGCAGTTCAGCGGACAGCGCCGGCAGCAGTTGCTCAAGCAAGGTCTGGCGCGCGATCTCCAACAGTTCGTGGGCGTTCGGCTGGGTCATGGCGCGTCTCCGCCGGTCAGGTTGAGGATGTCGAGCTCGAGTTCCGGCAACAGGCACGCGGTCAGCGCCAATTCGAGGGACGGTTCTTCGCCGGACAGGTGGCGCTGCCCCTGCTGCAGGGCGATCACCGCCCAGCGCAGGGTCGCCATCACCTGCCAGTAATGCAGTTGGCTGCGCTCGATGCGCAATGGCGAAACCTCGTGATAGCCGCGCAGGAAATCCTCCAGCAGGCCGATACCACCGGCCTCGAGGTCAGGACGGGTGAAACGCCAGCAGCGCGCGGTGAACCAGCCAAGGTCCTCGCAAGGATCGCCCCAGCCGCTGAATTCCCAGTCGAGCACCGCTTCCAGCCCTTGCTCGCTGGCCAGGTAGTTGCCCGTGCGGTAATCGCGATGCAGCAGGCACAGGTCGTTGCTGGATGGCGCGTGCAGTTCACACCAACGCAGGCCCCACTCCAGTACTGGGTAAGCTTCGGCCAGGGTGTCGAGGTAGCGGCGATAGGCGCTGATGGTATTCAGGGCCGGTGCACGGTCCGGCACAGGCAAGAAGTCCAGCGCTGCGCACGGTGGACGGATTTGATGCAGGCGCGCCAGGTTGGCCCCCAGTTGCGCCGCTAGCTGCGCCTGGCCGTGGACGCCGGCGCCGGCGCTGAGCAAGCGCCCGGCAGCCACCCCCGAAACGAACTCCATGAGGAAGAACAGCCGTCCGTGAACACTCGGGTCACGGCACAGCCAGAGCGGCCGCGGTACTTTCCCCCCGGCCTGGTGGACCACCTGCAACACGGCGAATTCCTGTTCGCGATCGAGGCTCGCCGGCAGCGCGGAAAGCGCGTCGCTGCGCAATACCCAGCGCCGGGCACCGGCCCATGGGCCGCCTTCGATCTGCAGTTCGAGCAGCCAGTTTTCCTGGATCGCGCCACCGCTCAGGCGCTTGCGGGCGTCGATGACCACTCGCGTGGCGGCGGCATGCTCGCGGATGAAGTCGACCAGGCGCTGATCGTCGCTCGGGCTTGCAGGCACGTCGCCGGTGGTGGGTCTCATGGGGGAACTGCTCATGGATCGGTGGTCCCTGCCTTCAGTTTTGAATTAGCAGGTCGGCAAGAGCAATGCCTGTGCCAATTCTTCGCTGATCGGCTGCAAGCCACGCCAATCCAGGCGTCTGCTGTTTCCGTGAGCGGCGATGCAACAGCGCCGCGTTTCATACTTGAAAGAAATGCTGCACTATCGAGGCATTTCATTTATGAACAGGTCCAGCCATGCACCCTCCCGCCTCCCAGGTCGTCGTGCTCATCAGCCACCTGCAACGCCCCCAGCAACGCAGCCGCCTTGCCCTGGTGGTGGCCGGGCTCACCGCGGACTACCCCGACACCCATATCGAAGTGCTCGACACCTCGGTGTCCGAAGCGTTGCAGACCGCCCGCGAGCTGGAACAGCGCGGTGAAGCCGACGTATTTGTCTGTGCCGGCGCCACCGCCGCCTACCTGCGCAAGCACCTGGCACGCCCGGTGCTGTCCATGCAGGTGGGCGGCGCTGACTTGCTACGTGCGCTGGGGCAAGCCCGGGAGCACTCCTCGCAGGTGGCCTTGCTCAGCTACAGCAGCATCAATTACGACCTGCAGGCGATGAACGCACTGTTCACCGTGCCGGTTCACCAGGCCGCCTACACCACGCTGGAAGAAGCCCGCCAGGCGGTCGAACAGGCCGCCCGGCTGGGTTTTCGCAGCATCATAGGTTCGTCGACGGTGGTTGAGCTGGCGGAACAGGCAGGGCTTTGTGGGGTGCTGTCGCTAAGTGAGGACACGGTACGCAAGGCGCTTGAGGAGGCCCTGGGTATCCTCGACAGCCAGCGCGTAGAGATCGCCAAGCGCCGCCATTTGAACGCCGTGCTGCAACACATTCCCACGGGCGTGGCAGCGGTCGACAACCAGGGGCTGGTGCAATCCCTGAATCCGGCCCTGGCGCACCTGCTGGAGTTGCCGGCCAGCGCCGCGCTAGGCCGACCATTGCAGCAACTGTGCCCGGAGTTGGACCTGCAACAGGCATTGCTCGATGGCGGCGGCGAAGAAAACCGGGTGATCAGGCTCGGCTCCCATGCGGTGGTCAGCAATTTGCTGCCGATCCTCGAAAACGGCGAGCGTACGGGCCTGGTCTTGACCTGCCAGGACATCACCGCGGTACAGCGGGCGGACCAGCGCATCCGCGCCACCCGCCGTCCGGGCGCATTCACCGCCCGCTACCGGCTTGAGCAACTCAGCGGCAACAGCCGGTCCAACCGCGAAATGCTGCAGATGGCCAAGCGTTTCGCTGCCAGCCACTCGACCGTACTGATCACCGGCGAAAGCGGCACCGGCAAGGAGCTGCTGGCCCAAGGCATCCATAATGAGAGCCCCCGCCAGCAGGGACCCTTCGTCGGCATCAACTGCGCGGCGTTTCCCGAATCGCTATTGGAAAGCGAACTGTTCGGCTACGAGGAAGGCGCCTTCAGCGGCTCGCGCAAGGGAGGCAAGCCCGGACTGCTCGAAGCGGCGCACCGCGGCACGCTGTTTCTCGATGAAATCGGCGATATGCCCGTATCGTTGCAAACCCGCCTGCTGCGAGTGCTGCAGGAGCGAGAGGTGCTGCGCCTGGGTGGCACCGAGCCGATTTCCATCGACGTACGGATCATCGCCGCCACTCACCAGGACCTGCGCGCCGCCATGAATGACGGCGATTTTCGCAGCGACCTGTATTACCGGCTCAACATCCTGCGGCTGCAGACCACTCCGCTGCGCGAGCGACCAGAGGATATTGCCCTGATCTGCCGGGGCATCAGCCAGCGCCTGCTGGTCCAGGGCCAGCCGCCGGGGGCTGCCGAGATACCGGCCGCCCTGCTGCCATACCTGACCCGCTATGCCTGGCCGGGCAACGTCCGGGAACTGGAGAACGTGATCGAGCGGGCGATGCTCTCCGCCCGCGAACTGCTACGCGAGCAGAAGCTGGACGAGCATTACCTGGCCCGCGTGCTGCCCGAACTGTGCGAAGGCTCGCCCCTGCCACAGGTACGGAAAAAGTCGCCACGGGATACGGACCTGCACAGCGTTGGCAAGGCTGCGCAATTGCGTCACGTACAAGAGACGCTTGAAAGCTGCCAGGGCAACCTCGACGAAGCTGCACGTCGCCTGGGCATCAGCCGGACCACATTGTGGCGCCGGCTGCGCTCCGAGCGTTGAATACACAACAAGCGCACAAGGCAGCCCTCTGATCCGCACTCCATGCCAGTGTTGCCAACGTGCTCCCCACTCAACTCAAAAACTCCAATCCGCGCTCGTCGATGACCGGCACGGCTTCGAGCAAGTAACGCTTGAAACTCTCCAGCGTTGCGTTGCTATTGCTGCGCGCCGGCCAGACCAGGTAATAGCTGTCGCCCGTGCTGACGGCCTTGTTGTAGGGCAATACCAGGGAGCCTTTGACCAATTCGTCACCCACCAGCGCCAGATCGCCAATGGAGACGCCCCGACCTTGAATCGCGGCGGAAATACCCAACTCCAGCGTGTCGAAAATCTTGCCTTTCTGCCAGGACACCGCCGACATCAAGCCCACGCGCTCCAGCCAGCGCTGCCAATCACGCCGATCCCGGGACGGGTGAATCAACTCCGCGGAAAACACCCCTTCGCCGTTCTGTTCGTGTTGCGCCAGCAAGCCCGGCGAGCAGACCGGGATCAGCCATTCATCGAACAGCTTGATGAACCCCTGGTCACTGCTGAAGCGACCGTTGCCCAACAACACCGCACAATCGAAGGGCTCAACGTCAAAATTGACGAAGTCCACATCCATCCACTCGCTGGACAATTGCGCCTGCTGCGCATCGTCGACGGTATTGAACTCATCCAGCACATGCAGCAACCAGCGCATTGTCAAGGTCGACGGCGCCTTGACGCGCAAGGTGTGCTCCTTGCGGCTAGTGGTGGAGCAGGCATGCTCGATCAGGCGAAAGCCGACTTGCAATTCCTGCGCAAGCAATCGCCCGGCCTGAGTGAGGAATATTTTCGGCCCCTTGCGGTCGAACAACGCGCAACCAAAATGCTCTTCGAGGGTTTTGACGTGCCGGCTCACGGCACTTTGAGTGATGAACAGGTTTTCTGCGGCCTGGGTAAATGAGCTGAAACGCGCGGCCAACTCAAAGGCGCGTAACGCGTAAAGCGGCGGCAATCGACGGACCATCTGATCCAGAGCACCATGATTTCTACTCATCCTTACCTGTCCTTTTTTTCTGCTTTTAAATACAGTGCGTTTGCCAAATAATGAACTATATAAATAAGCGATAGAACTTATAAAACGCTCGGGCGCAGCAGCAACTTACTTCTAACCATTATTGCGTACGGCATGCCCCCTCCCCTCTGTGGCTTTCACCATTCTTAAATACACAGCAGACAACTATCATGCCCGACTTCAATCACTTCCTGTCCTCCAGTATCCAGCACACCAGACTCGATCAAACGGTGGAGTCCGATATATTGAATTTCCGCCTTTTCGGTAATAAGAAAGGCTTCCTGCATTTGAAAAACCTGCCAATCGGTACGGTGCCTCCGACCCCCAGCGATCGCGCCGGACTGAATAAAGAGTGCACCATCAGCGAACAAATCATCTTGAAAGCAACGGCCATGCTTGGCGACCCTATTGGTTACATCCAGGAGTCAGACGGGGCGATCGTCAACAACTTCTTTCCACATAAAAAGCACTCTAAACTTGCCAGCTCTGACAGTTACGATTGCGAACTCGAACTGCACACCGAAAACGCATTTCACGCGGTATCACCGGATTACCTGGTGCTGTTTTGTCTGCGCCAGGACCCGGGTGCCGAGGCGGCAACTTTTATCAGTTCCATCGATGGCATCCGCGATATTCTGCCGCCGCAAGACTTGGCCTATTTTCATGAAGAAAAGTACAACTTCCTGTCTGACTACTGCGACACGGAAAAAAACTGCCGAATTGATATAAATCAAAAACAAACGGTTCTATACGGCGACCCTGAGTCGCCCTTTTTTCGCTTCGACCCCCAGTTCATGGTTTCCCGCAGTAAAGAGGCGCAAGAGAAACTGGAAACCCTGCGCAAAGCCGCTTGGGAAGTTGCTCATCCTGTGCGCCTCAACGCAGGCGATTTGTTGATCATCGACAACCGCAAAACCGCCCATGCCCGGAGCGCATTTTCCGCCAGCCTCGACGGAAGTGACCGTTGGATCCAACGCACTTTTGCGGTGGCCGGCTACCGCTACTACGCGCAACGGCTGGGTAAAAATACACGTGTCCTGGATCTGGTAACCACCCTATGACCATGCTGCACCTGACCTTCGCACTCGCCGTGTTCTTCCTGATTGCTTCTCCCGGTCCGGTGGTGGCCCTGGTCATTTCCGATGCCAGGCAAGCCTGGCCCACCGCGACGATCACCGGCGGCGTTCTGTCCGCCCAACTGTTGCTGCTGATCACCCTGACACTGATCTATACCGCGCTGGACGTCAGCCCCACGCTGTTGAACTGGGGCCAGCTGGTCGGCGGGCTGTACCTGGCCTGGCTGGGAATCAACAGCCTGTTCGGCAGCTCCGAAGGCGTGGCAAGCGTACAAAACAGCCAGCGTCATTTCTTTTGGAGGGCCCTGAAAGTGGGCCTGTCCAATCCCAAAGACATCCTGTTCTTCCTGGCCTTTCTGCCGGGGTTCATTGAACCCGGCGGCGACTTCATTAAACAGGGCCTGGTGCTCGCGCTGATCTGGGGTGTGATCGATGTCACCATTCTGCTGGTCTACGGCGCCATCTCGCGCCAATTGCTGCCCAGCGTGACCGCCCAGAAAATCATGGCCAAAGCACCCGGTTTGTTCCTGCTGGGCATTGGCTTGTTGTCGATGCTGATGGGCACAGAACGGCTGATTCAGGCATGAACCGTGGTCAAGCCACACAGCACAAACAGCCGATTAATATCACTCTGCCATTACCGGCAAACATGCTAGGACACCCTTTACCAACATGCAATAAAACCCCGACTTTTCTTGGTATTGCAGCCTTGCAAGGTGTTGATCCGCATCCACTCCACTCTCTGAAAGCACGTCAATCACTCTCATCCAGCCACTGCGCCAACCCTTAATTCGAAACATGATGGTGAAATGATGAACTCACAAACGCTGTTCCCTCTTATCGGTAAGGTCATCGCCAGTACGGGCAGCCGCAATTTCCCCCGGTTGCTGCATGATCTGGTGCTGGCCAAGTTGCCCGTGGATGCTACGCACATTACGCAAATACCCGCCAAAAGTGCGGGACTGCCACGTGCGCAATGCAACACCATCGGCGCGCAGATCCTCAGTACGGAATGCATGAACGGGCTGATTGGATCCGAACCGGAAAAAACCCTCGCACTGTCAAACGATTCGCGACTGATCGATGCCCCGCTCGACACTTCCAAGGCAAACTTTTCATTCACCGTTAACGGGAATCTAAAGAACGATCTGGCGCCCATCACGTTCAGTTCCCAATTGCACCTCCAGTCAAGAAAGAACGAATATTTTTATATACTTTCGTTCTATCGAACACAGGTGAAAAACTTCTCAACGCAAGAGCAAATAATCCTCAAGGATTTCTCCTCGTTGCTGCTGCCGCTGGTTGAGAAGCATATTAACGCTATAAACCCTCAAACGTTGCCGGACAACAATCCAGGCGTCACCGATGCTGTCCCTGAAAACGGGGACACCAGCTCCTTGCGCCAGCGTTTCGAGGAGCGTTTGCAGCAGTCGGGCCTGCACCTGTCCAACCGTGAAAAGGAAATCTGCACCGGCCTCCTGGCCGGGCGAACCGCGCCTGAACTGGCTGAAGCACTGGCACTGAAAGTTAATACGGTGGAGAGTTACTTGAAACGTGCCGTCATTAAGATGGGTATCAGTGGCCGGCACTCTCTTGTTCGCTGGATGCATGCCAATCCGGCTACACCGATCACTTCCGACTTGCCACAATAATGTCATGTTTGCCTTCGGCAAAACCACGATATTAGTTTTTCATCCCACGGGCGGCGGCATTCTAAAGTGCCTTCTAATGAGCCGCCCTGCTGTTCGTTCCGACGCGCCACTACCCGCATTAAATTCCCGTTCTGAAGACCCTGTAAAATGACAGAGATATCGGGGACATCCGCTGCCTACCTTAATAGCGATAACGGCCACCTTCCTTCAAACTAAGCCTGTTCTTAAGTTGCTCGGGTAGCGTTTGTCTCAGCGGCTATTAGGCTCAACTTGTTGTTCACTTTCGACTGTAATTCAGCCCTCTCTGCGGCCCACTGTCTACTGTCTGAAAATAGCCGCTGTCATAGATTAAACACCGTCTCTTGTTTCATCAACTTTCCAGCGCTGCGTTTACCGCAGCCGATGAGTGCATGACTATGGAAGAGCTAAGTTATCTGAAGAAAGTCGAATCCAACGCACGCACCTATGCCGCCAATTTCCAGCGCCTGTTCGTCAGCGGCAATGGAGTGTGGCTCAGGGATGCGCAAGGCAAGGAATACCTCGACTGCCTGGCTAACGCCGGCACCCTGGCGCTGGGCCATAACCCGCCGGAAGTCAAAGACGCGGTGCTGGAGTTCCTGGGCTCCGATCAGTTGCAGCAAGCACTGGACCTCGCCACCCCGGCCAAACATGCCTTTGTGCAGGAGCTGTTTTCACAGCTGCCGGCAGGCATGCGCGACACCAGCAAGATCCTGTTCTGCGGCCCTAGCGGCTCGGATGCTGTGGAAGCTGCGATCAAGCTGGCGCGCCACTACACCAAACGCGCGGCATTGATGGCGTTTCACGGTGGCTATCACGGCATGACGGCTGGCGCCCTCTCGGCCATGGGCAATCTCAACCCCAAGGGCATCCCCAGCGTTACTGCACAAAACACCCATTTCCTGCCATTTCCGTACCGCTTCCGCTGCCCGTTCGGTACTGACGGCGAGCAAACCGATCAACTGTCGCTTGAGTACATCCGCACCGTGCTGTCGGACCCTGAAGGTGGCGTCACCCGCCCGGCCGCCGTGCTCGTCGAAGTGGTGCAAGGCGAAGGCGGTTGCATTCCCGCTTCGAACGCCTGGCTGCGCGGGCTGCGCGAGATCACCCGCGAGCTGGATATCGTGCTGATCATCGACGAAGTACAGACCGGCCTGGGCCGCACCGGCAGCACCTTTGCCATCGAGCACGCGGGGATCGTCCCCGATATTCTGGTGCTGTCCAAGGCCATCGGTGGCGGCTATCCGCTGTCGGTCATTGTCTACGCCGAACACCTCGACACCTGGGGCCCGGGCATGCACGCCGGGACCTTCCGTGGCAATCAGATCGCGATGGTCGCCGGGCGCGCAACCATGCGCCACATTCGCCAGGCGGGCCTGGTGGAACACGCTGCCGCACGCGGAGCGCAACTGCTCGCCGGCCTGCAAGACATTGCCCAGCGGCATGATGCGATTGCCGACGTGCGTGGCCGTGGCCTGATGATCGGCGTCGAGGTCACCAAACCGCGTACAGAGAGCCGTGCCGGCCTGGGCGATGGCACGCTGGCCAAGGCGATCAAGCACAACTGCTTCGACAACGGCCTCATCATCGAAACCGGTGGGCGCCACGGTTCGGTATTGCGCTTCCTGCCCGCCCTGACCATCAGCGAAGCCCAGGTTGGCAGCGTACTTGATCGTTTCGAAGACGCCATCAGCAGCGCCGCCGCGCACCGTTTGCAGGTGGTCGGCCAAAGCGCATAAAAACAGCAGCAGCGCAGAGCTGCTGTTGTTCCATAGCAAACCCGATGCAATGAAAAGCCCGCCAACCGACACCGGTTGGCGGGCTTTTTGGTATGCGCTTCAGTCCCGAGCAAGCGCCTCGATCGGATCCAGCCGCGCGGCATTACGCGCAGGTACAAACCCGAAGATGATGCCGATCAGGCTGGAGCAGACAAATGCGGTGATGATCGATTCCAGCGAAAACACCATCTGCCATTCCTTGATCACCAGGGAGAACAAGAACCCGATACCAAACGACAAGGAAATCCCGATCACCCCGCCAATCAGACAAACCATCACCGCCTCCACCAGAAACTGTTGGCGAATGTCCGACTGCCGCGCCCCGACCGCCATGCGAATCCCGATTTCGCGTGTACGCTCGGTCACCGACACCAGCATGATGTTCATCACCCCGATCCCCCCCACCACCAGTGAGATCAGCGCAATCAACGACAGCAGCAATGCCAGCGACTGGCTGGTTTTCTGCACGGTTTGCATGATGCTATCGAGGTTGTAGGTGAAAAAGTCCTTGGTCCCGTGGCGCTGTTGCAGCAGCTTGACCACGTTATCCTCCACCACCTTGCTCGGTTGGCCATCCTTGATCCGCACCGTGATGCTGTCCAGGTGGCGTTGGCCCAACAAGCGCCCGGCGGCGGTTTCGTAAGGCACCCAGACGTTGAGGGCCTTGCTGGTGTTGAAGATATTTTTATTGTCCGCCGCCACCCCAATCACCGTGCACGGCAGGTTGCCCACCAAAATGATCTGGCCCAGCGCCTCGACGTTCGGGCCGAACAGGCGATTACGGGTGTTGTGGTCAATCACCACCACTTGGGCCTGGCGGGTGTCGTCGTCCTGGCTGAAGGTGATGCCTTCGGCGATCTTGATCCCGCGGACCTGGAACGAGCTGGCACTCACGCCATTCACCGTGGCGTCGACATCAATATTGCCAAAGCGCAACAGCAGGTTGCGCCCGGCGTTGGGCGTGGCGCTGTCGATGTAATGCAACTCGCTGAGGGCGGTCACGTCGGACAACACCAGGGTTTCAATCGCCGACGCATGGCTGTCGCCAAAGTCGGTGCCCGGGTAGATGTCGATGGTGTTGCTGCCGATCGCCTGAATATCGTTCAAGACATAGCGCTTGGCGCCCTCGCCGATGGCCACGATCGACACCACCGAGGTGATGCCGATCACGATGCCGAGCATGGTCAACAAGGTTCGCATGCGGTGGGAAATCAACGCGACCCAGGCCATCACGAAGGCTTCCTTGAACAACCCCAGGCTCGCCACCAGACGCCGCCCCGGCGTGGCCCGGCCTTGGGTGGGAACCGGGGCCTCGACCTCCGGTGCGGCGCGTTGGTTGAGGCGGTCACTGAGCACTTCGCCGTCGCGCATCTCGATGATGCGCTCGGCGTGGGCCGCCACCTTGGGGTCGTGGGTCACGATAATCACGGTATGCCCCGCCGCATGCAGCTCCAGCAGGATGTTCATCACTTCCTTGCCGCTGGCGGTATCGAGGGCGCCGGTCGGCTCATCCGCGAGGATCACTTCACCGCCGTTCATCAACGCCCGGGCGATACTCACCCGCTGCTGCTGCCCACCGGACAACTGGCTCGGCCGGTTGACCAAGTGATTGGCCAGGCCCAGCCGGGCCAGCAACTCCTTGGCACGGCTATGGCGCTGGCCTTCCGACACACCGGCATAAATCGCCGGCATCTCGACGTTATGCATGGCGCTCAAATGCGGCAGCAAATGATAACGCTGGAAGATGAAACCAAAATGGTCGCGGCGCAGTTCCGCCAACTCCTGGTCCCCCAGGTCGCGGGTTTCGCGACCGCTGATGGTGTAGCTGCCGTCGGTGGCGTAGTCCAGGCAACCGAGAATGTTCATCAGGGTCGACTTGCCTGAGCCCGACGCCCCGGTGATCGCCACCATTTCCCCGGTGTTGATGGTGAGGCTGACATTCTTGAGTGCCATGAACGCTTTTTCACCGGCCATGAAGCTGCGGCTGATGCCTTTGAGTTCCAACAATGCTTGGGTCATTGTCAGCTCCCCGCCACGGCCGGCGTCGGATCACCGATGACGACCTGGTCGCCCTCCACCAGGCCATCCTTGATCTGGGCCTTGACGTTGTTGTTGATCCCCACCTGCACGTTGCGCTCCTGAGCGTGGCCGGTCTCATCCACTACCCGCACTACGTACGAACCGTCCTCATTGCGCTTGCCCAGCGCCGCAACCGGCATCATCAGTACATCCTTGGCGGTGTCGCGCACGATGCGCACCTGGGCGGTCATCGAGATGCGCAGGCGATGATCGGGGTTTGGCACATCAAACAGGGCGTTGTAGAACACCGCGGTGTTCTGTTTGGCGGTGCCGGCGGCCTGGGTGTCCAGGTAGTTCTGCGGTGCAGGTTCAGTGCCGCGCAGTTTGCCGTAGTAGCGTTTATTGGACTCGCCAAGGATGGTGAAGTACACCTCCTGGCCTGGCCGGATGTGAATCACATCGGCTTCCGAGACCTGGGCCTTGATGGTCATGGTGTCCAGGTCCGCCAATTTCAGCAGCACCGGCGCCAGTTGCTCGGCGATCACGGTCTGGCCTTCCTGGGTGACGATGCCCACCACGTCACCGTCCATCGGCGCGACGATACGCGTATAGCCGAGGTTGACTTTGGCGGTGTCGATCTGGATTCGCGCGTTTTTCAATTGCGCATCCAGGGCCACCAGGTTGGCTCTCTGCACCAGGTAGTTGGATTCGGCGGTCTCGAAATCCTGGCGGGAGATGGCCGCGTCCGATTGCAGTTGGGTGTAACGCTCCCACACCGATTTGGTCTGGGCCACTTGTGCCGCCGTGGCTTTGCGTTGTGCTTCGAGGTTTTCCTCGTTGACCTGCGCCTGGCGCAGGGCGTTCTGCAGCACCAGCGGATCGATTTCCGCCAGCCACTGGCCCTTCTTGACCTTGTCGCCGAGCTTGACCTTCAGCGATTTCAATTGACCGGAGACCTGGGCGCCGACGTCGACCTGTTTGACCCCCTGCAAGATCCCGGTAGCAAGCACCGCGTTCTCGATCTCGCCGCGCTCGACCCTGGCGGTCAAGTACTGGGGCGGCTCAGCCGGTGACTGCACCGAATAGACAATCAGGCCGGCAACAACGGCCAGGCCCACGCCCCAGACAACTTTGCGAAACTTCGACTTTTCCATAGATGACCACTAATACGTTGAAAGGTAGACCCGGCCGCTGGCCGGGCTTGCGCTAAGTTGCTCGAATGTTCGCTTCAGGTAGGGGCGCAAGCGCCCGTGCCGGCTCCCCCTGTATCACGCGTCATGAGGTCACCTTGCCGGCCGGCACCAGGAGGCCGTCGTGCCACCAGGACGCCAGGCTGTAGACGTGCGGCGCCTTGAGCAGGGTGAAATGGTTACCCGGCCCGTACCAGGTCTGCAGGTGATCCGTGTGTCGGCTCCAGCCCTCGATCATGCCGGCCTGCTCGCGCTGATTGCCCTGTGCATCCAGCGTCGGATCATCGGCCAACACCAGGCGCACCGGGCCGTTGTAGCGCTGGCGTGGCTGGTAAACCGTGCGCAGCGCAGCACCAAAGGCCCGCGCCGGCCCTTGCATCACCTCAGGTGTGGAGCGCGCCGAGAGCATGCCGACGCGCACCATGGCGGCGTGCAAGGCTGCCATTTGTGCCGACTCATCCAGATCGGCGAAGGCCTGCTGATCAATCCCGAACGGTTTTCCAGCCGCCAGTTGCAGGGTTTCGATCAGGCGCAGTAGCACGCCGGTCGCGGTATACGGTTTGCCGACCACCCCCGAACTGCCCGGCGATTCGCTGTCGACCAGGGTCAGCGACAACACTTCGCGCCCCTGGGCCTGCAGACGCAGCGCCATCTCGAAGGCCACCCAGCCGCCAAAAGAATGCCCGAGCAGATGCACCGGCCCATTCGGGCATTGCTGTTCCAGCGCCTGCAGATAAGCCTGCGCCGCCGTCTCCACGCGGCTGTGGGGCAACGCCTTGGCGTCCAGCCCGCGGGGTTGCAGGCCATGGATCGGCCAGGCCGGCCCGAACGCATCACTCAGGCCGATAAACCCGGTGACGCTGTCGCCGGCCCCCGGTATGCAGAAGATCGGTGCCTGCCCGGCCTGCCCGCTCTGAATCGTCAACAGCGGCTGGTAAGGCGTGTTGGCCGGTGTTGTCGGCAAGGCCTTCAAGGCATCGCCGATGGCCTGCCCCAACGCCGCGATGTGCGGCGCCTGCATCATGCTCTGGTGGTCGCCAGGCACCCTGATACGCTGCAGCAGGCCCGCCGGGACAACCTGATCCCAACCCAGCGTGTCACTGCTGCGCGAGGCCTCATCCATGCGTTCTTCGGCCGTGAACAAATGCACCGGCATGGTCAGCGGCAACAGGCTGTAATGGGCTTGCGCATGGCCGTGGGAGACTTCACGGTCCAGGTAGGCCCACAGGGCCTCACGGGACAGCGCCGCCAGCTGCGGTTGCAGCAGGCCGGCGTCGCGGCAGCGTTGCCACAGGGTGTCAAAGTCCATCTGCGCCGCGTCACCCTCCAGCTGCGCGAGGGTGGCCAGTGCCTGCCCATCCACCGGCCGTTGAACCTGGCAGAAGGCACGGCACTGTTCGAGCAGGTGCAGGCTGTGGGCATGGGCCACCGACCAGCGCGCCTTGCCTTGGTCGACCAGGCGCGGCACGTGGGTGTCGAGCAGGCCGAGGAAACTCACCTCCTCGTCCATGCCGATCAGCTGCGCGGCGATTTCATACGCCAGCAACCCGCCGAACGACCAGCCGGCCAAACGGTAAGGGCCGTGCGGCTGCACGCTACGCATCATCTCGATGTGCCGTGCGGCCAGGCATTCCAGGGTCCGCAACTGCGGCTCGCCCCAGGCCACGCCTTCCAGGCCGTAGACCGGAATATCCGCATCCACATGCCGGGCCAGCGCCGGGAAATACACATTCAGCCCGCTGAACTCATGCACCAGGAACAGCGGCGCCTGGGTACCGCCGGCACGTACCGTGACCAGGCCCTGCTCGAGTGCCGGCGCATCGCTGCGCAAGCGCAGCAGCGCGGCCATCGAGGCGACGCTGGCATGCTGGAACAACTGCGCCAGGGTGACCGGCAGGCCGTCCTGGGTCAGCAGGCTGACCAGGCGAATCGCCAGCAGCGAATGCCCGCCCATTTCAAAGAAACTGTCGTGGCGCCCTACCCTTGCCAGCTTCAGCACCTGGGCCCAGTGGCCCGCCAGGCGTTCTTCCAGAGCCCCGACCGGCGCCGCATAGTCACGGCTAAGCACCGCCTGCTCAGGCGCCGGTAACGCCTTGCGGTCGAGTTTGCCGTTCGGTGTCACCGGCAGGCTGTCCAGTTGGACATAGGCGCTCGGCAGCATGTACTGCGGCAAGTGGCTCAGCAGTTCTTCACGCAGTTGCTCGATCGAGCCCGGCGAACCGCACAGGTAAGCCACCAACTGCTTGCCGGCGACCTGCCCTTCACTGTCGTCGCGAGCCATGACCACGGCCTCCCGCACGCCTTCACAGGCCAGCAGCGCGCTTTCGACTTCGCCCAATTCGATACGGAAACCACGGATTTTCACCTGGTCATCGTTACGCCCCAGGTATTCCAGGGTGCCGTCCGGCAACCAGCGGCCGAGGTCGCCGGTCTTGTACAGAAGGCCCGGGCCATCGCTGAACGGGTCGGCCAGGAAGCGCTCACTGCTCAGTTGCGGCTGGTTGAGGTAACCGCGGGCGATCCCGATACCGGCCAGGTGAATCTCACCGGCCACCCCCAGGCCCGTCGGATGCCCATGGGCGTCCAGCACATACACGCGGGTGTTGGCGATCGGACGCCCAATGGCACGTGGATGGGGGTTGGCGGCAAACACTTCATTGGCGGTGGCGATGATCGTCGCTTCAGTCGGGCCATAGGTATTGAGCAGGCGCGGCGTGTGGCCGCTGCGCAGGAACCAATGCTGCACCGCCTCCGGGCTCAGTTCTTCGCCGCCCACCACAATGACCCGCACAGAGGCCGGAATGGCAGTGCTGTGATCGTCCGCCAGGCCTTGCCAGAAGCGGGTCGGCAAGCTGATCACCGACAGCCGTGCCTGCGCCGCCAGACCCCAGAATTGCGCGGCATCGGTCAACCAGTCGGCACTGCGCAGCACCAGGGTGGCGCCACACGTCAGCGCGCCAAAGATCTCTTCGATGGAAGCGTCGAAGTTGATGGTCGCAAATTGCAGCGCACGATCCCCCGCGCCCAAGCCGGTCAGGCCACGAATCGCCTGGATCTCATTGCACAGGCCCGCATGCTCGATCATCACGCCCTTCGGCGTGCCGGTCGAACCGGAGGTATAGAGCACATAGGCCAGGTGTTCGCTGGCAAGCCCCAACTGCGCAGGCTGCGGGTTGTGCGTGCCCAGCTCGCGCCAGGGTTGCAGCGCACTGTTCAAGGTCACCACCTGCATGGCCTGCGGCAGCGTGCCGAGCAGCGGCAGCACCGCGTATTCGCTGAGCAACACCCGTGGCGCACTGTCGCCGAGCATGAAGGCCAGACGTTGCGGCGGGTAAGCCGGGTCGAGCGGTACGTACGCAGCACCGGATTTGAGGGTGGCGAGCAAGGCCACCACCATCTGCATCCCGCGCTCCAGCGCGATGGCGACACGGTCGTCAGGCTGCACGCCGAGGGCAATCAAATGATGGGCCAACTGGTTGGCCTGGGCATTCAACTCGGCGTAACTCAGCGCCTGGCCGTCGAACTCCAGCGCAGTCGCGCCGGGGCTACGCAGTACCTGGGCTTCGAACAGGCCATGGATCAGTTGATCCTGAGCCTCGTCGGTGTGGGTCTGGTTGAAGTCCAGCAGCACCTGCTGACGTTCGGCCAGCGGCAGGATCTCCAGGCTGCTCAGCGATGCGTCCGGGGTACGTTCCAGGGCGTCCACCAGGCTGTCGAGCGCGCCGTGCATATAGCCGCAGACCCGTTGTGCGCCGACTTCCGGGCTGACCTGCACGGTCAGGGCGAAAGCCTGGCCGAAGTCGTCGACGTCCAGCGACAGTGGGTAGTTGCTGCGCTCTTCACCGCCCAGGGCGTGGATGCCGGTCCATACCGCGATGTCTTCACTGGAGGCGGCACCGGCACTGTGACGGTAGTTGAGCAAGGCACTGAACAAAGGTGCCGGGGCGGCCACACCGCTGCAACGCTGGGCCAGGGCCAGCGACGCGTGTTCATGACCGAGCAGCGTGCTCAAGCGTGCATGGGTGGCCTTGACCCCGGCCTGTGCACCCTCGGCGCCCACGCTGACGCGCAACGGCAAGGTGTTGAGAAACAGCCCCAAGGCGCGTTCACCGCCCTGCAGCCCGCCCATCAGCACCGTGCCAAACACCACCTCGTCCTGGCCGCAGACATGCGCCAGTACCTGCGCCCAAGCCACATGCATCAGGCTCGCGGCGCTGACGCCCAGTTGCCGTGCGGCGCTGCGCAGACGCTGGCCAAGGCCCTCCTCCACCAGCAGTTGCGCCGTTTCCAGAGCGCCGCCGGCTTGCACATCGTGCAGGCCAAACGGCAAGGTCGGCTCGTCGATGTCCGCCAGCATCGCGCTGAAAAACCCTTCATGCTCCTGCTCCGTCAGGCCCAGGCGTGCCTGGGCCACATAGTTGCGGTACGGCACGGGCGCGCTCAAGCGGTCTTGCTGACCGGTGAGGAACGCCTGCAACTCGTACTGCAAAAGATCCATGGCGAGGTGATCGAACAGCATGTGGTGGAACATCAGCAGCGCACACCACTGCTGTTGCGCAACATCATAGGCACCCACCAGGCGCATCAGCGGCGCGGCGCGCAGGTCCATGCGGAAATGCTGCGGGTTGAAACGCTCACGCAGCTGCGCACCGGCATCGCCTTCGCCCTCCAGGCTCAACTCTTCCAGGGCGAACGGCACGTGGCGCAACACCACCTGCACCGGCTCGCTCAAGCCTTCCCAGCGCATGGTGGAGCGCAGGATATCGTTACGCTCGACCACGCCCTGCAAGGCTTGGGCAAAGGCATCGAGGCGCTCGCGGCTAGCGAAGTTGAACGACGCCTGCTCCAGGTACAAGTCGCCCTCATCCGCCAACAGATGGTGATACAGGATGCCTTCCTGCAACGGCGTCATGCCGTAGATGTCCTGTACGTTGGCCAGTTGGCCCGGCACGCTGGCCACGATGCTGTCGATCTCGTCCTGGCTGAGGTTGGCCAGCGGCAGCAACTCGGGCGTGATGCGTCGGCAATCAGGCGCAATGGCATTGGCCGGAATCACCAGCGCGCGGCTGCTGCCGACGACTTTGGCCAACCCGGCCAGGGTCGGGTGGGTAAACAAGGCGCCGACGTCGACCCGCAGGTCTTCCTGGCGCATGCGCTCCACCAGCTTGACCGCCAGCAACGAATGGCCGCCGAGTTCGAAGAAGTTGTCATGCCGACCCACTTGTTCCAGCTGCAGCACTTGCTCCCAGACCCGTGCCAGGCGGCGTTCGATACGCCCTTGCGGCGCCTGGTAATCACGGCTCGCCACCGCCGATTGATCCGGGGCCGGCAAGGCTTTGCGGTCCAGTTTGCGGTTCGGCGTGAGCGGCAGCGCTTGCAGGGTGACGAAGGCTGACGGAATCATGTATTCCGCCAGCAACGGCGCCAGGTAGCTGCGCAAACCGGCGGCGCTCAGCTCGACCCCGGCATGCGGCACCACGTAGGCCACCAGGCGTTTCTCGCCGGGGCGGTCTTCGCGTGCAATCACTGCAACTTCCTTGACGCCGGCGCAGTTGCCCAGGCGCGATTCGATTTCGCCCAGCTCGATGCGGAAACCGCGCACCTTGACCTGGAAGTCGTTACGGCCCAGGTACTCGATCGAGCCGTCCGCAAGGTAGCGTGCCAAGTCACCGGTCTTGTACATCCGCGCACCCGGTACCGGGCTGAACGGGTCGGCAATAAAGCGCTCGGCACTGATCACATCAAGGTTCAGATAACCGCGTGCGACGCCGTCGCCACCGATGAAAATCTCCCCCGCCACGCCGAACGGCACGGGCTGCTGCCGGCTGTCGAGCAGGTAGATGCGGGTGTTGGCCATCGGTTTGCCGATGGTGGTGTTGCCATTGATGTCGCCGGTGTAACTCACGTAAGCCGCTGTGCAGGACACCGTCGCTTCGGTCGGGCCGTAGGTGTTGATCAGCCGCACGTGGGCCGGGCGCGCCTCGTCCCAGAGTTTGAGTTTTTGCGCCGACAACGCATCCCCCGTGACGTTGATCAAGCGCACATCGCGCAGATGGGCCTGGGCCTGCTGCGGGTCGTGATGCCATTCAGCGGCCAGGGTGTGCCAGTGAGCGGCCGTCAGGTGCAGGAAGGTCGGGCTAATGGCCGGGTCCCGCGCGGCTTCGGTGCCGAACACATGGCGGCTTGGCGCCAGGGTCGCGCCCGCCAACAGGGCCGGGAAGATCTCCTCCACCGACAGGTCGAAGTTCAGCGTGTTCTGTTGCAACACGGTGTCCTGCGGCGTCAAGCCGAACAAGCGCGCGGCGTCGAGGCTGTAGTTGACCAGCCCGCGGTGTTCGATCATCACCCCTTTGGGGTTGCCGGTGGAGCCGGAGGTGTAGATCACATAAGCCAGGTGACGGGCATTGAGGCCCGGCACCACCGGGTTGTGTTCGGCGCCGTCGAGCGGTTCATCCAGCAGCACACGGGGAATCGCCAGGGCCGGCAGACGGTCCTGCAACGGACGCTGGGTCAACACCGCCGACGGTGTACTGTCGGCGATCATGTAAGCCAGGCGCTCTGGCGGGTAATTGGGGTCCAGCGGCACATAAGCGGCGCCGGCCTTGAGCACCCCGAGCAGGCCCACCAGCACCTCGTCGCCGCGCTCGGCGCAGATCGCCACGCGCTCGTCCGGACCAATGCCCAGACCGATCAGGTGGTGCGCCAGGCGGTTGGCCCGGCGGTTGAGCTCGGCATAACTGATGCGCTGCGCTCCGAACGCCACCGCAATGGCCTGCGGCGCGGCCTCGACCCGGGCTTCGAACAACTGGTGAATAGTGGCCTCGTGCGGGTAGGCGACTTCGGTAGTGTTGAGTGCGTGCAGCAGGTGATCGCGCTCCTCCTCATCCACCAGCGCGATATGCGCCAACTGCACCTGGTCATCGGCAACCATCGCCTGCAGCAGTCGCTCGAAATACCCCAGATACCGTTGCAGGGTGCTCTCGTCAAACAGCGCCGTGGCGTACTCCAGGTTACCGGCGATGTGGCCTTGCACTTCACCCAGATCCAGGGACAGGTCGAATTTGGCAAAGCTGCTGGTCTCGCCGACCGCTTCGAACTGCAGGTCCCCCATGACCAGGCTTGGGCCGTCGCTGTTCTGCCAGGTCAGCAGGGTCTGGAACACCGGGCTATGGGCCAGGCTGCGCGCCGGTTTGAGCACTTCCACCACTTGCTCGAACGGCAAGTCCTGATGGGCTTGCGCTGCCAGCGTGCGGTCCCTGGCATGGGCCAGCAAGGCGGCAACGGTCAGGTCCTCGCCCGCACCGATACGCACCGCGAGGGTGTTGACGAACAGGCCGATCAGGCCTTCGACTTCGGCACGCATGCGGTTGGCGGCCGGCGAACCGATCACCACCTCATCCTGGCCGGACAGACGGCAGAGCAGCGCGCCCCACGCGGCCATCATGGTCATGTACAGCGTGGTGCCGTGGCGTTGACTCAAGGCCTTGAGCCCGGCGGTCAGGTTGACGTCGAGCAACAGGGTCAAGGTCGCGCCGCTGTAGTCCTGGCGCGCCGGACGTGGGCGGTCGGTGGGCAGCATCAGCAAGGCGGGCGCATCCGCCAGCGCCTGCTGCCAGTACTGGCTCTGTTGCTGCAACACCTCGCCACTCAACCAGCGGCGCTGCCACACGGCAAAATCGCCGTACTGCAAGGCCAGCGGCGGCAGCGGGTCCGGCTGGCCGTGACGGAAGGCCTCGTACAGTGCCATCAATTCACGGGTCAGCACGCCCATCGACCAGCCATCGGAGACGATGTGGTGCATGGTCAACAACAGCACGTGATGATCGTCGGCACGCTGCAACAGCTGTGCACGAATCAGCGGCCCCTGTTCCAGGTCGAACGGTTGCAGCGCGTCGGCGCTGATGTGCGCTTGCAGTGCCGCCTCGCTGTCGACGTCCAGACGCCGCAGGGCAAAGGCACGCTCGGCCGGATCGATACGCACCAGCGCCTCGCTGTTGTGCTGCACGAAACGACTGCGCAGGGCTTCGTGGCGCGCCACGATGGTCGTGAGCGCGCGTTCCAGCGCGTCGGCATCCAGGTGACCGCGCAGCCTGAGGGCAATCGGCATGTTGTAGGCGGTGCTGGCACCTTCCATCTGCGCCAGGAACCACAAGCGCTGCTGGGCAAACGACAGCGGCAAGTCCTGGTCGCGCGGCACCGGCAAAATCGCCGGCAAGTTGCTGCGCGATGCCTGTGCCAGCACCTGGGCCAATGCAGCCAGTTGCGGCTGGGCAAACAGATCGGCCAGGGCCAGTTCCACACCCAGACGTTGGCGCACTTGGGAAATCAGGCGCATCGCCAACAGCGAATGGCCGCCCAATTCAAAGAAATGCCCTTGTCGACCAATCTGCTCCAGCCCCAGCAGGTCCTGCCAGATATGCGCCAGGGTCGCTTCAATCTCGCCCTCGGGCGCTTCATACACACCGCTGACCACCGCGTCGAGGCCCGGTGCCGGCAAGGCCTTGCGATCCAGCTTGCCGTTGGGGTTCAGGGGCAATGCGTCAAGTTGCACGTAGGCCGACGGCACCATGTACTCCGGCAGTGTGCTCTGCAGGTAGGTGCGCAGGTCTTCGATCTGTGGCGCAAGGCCGGTGAAGTAGGCCACCAGCCGCTCATCACGTACCAGTACCGCAGCCTCGTTCACTTCGGGGTGGGCCGCGAGCAGTGCTTCGATTTCACCCAGCTCGATGCGCAGGCCGCGGATCTTGACCTGATCGTCGTTGCGGCCCAGATAGTCGAGCGTGCCGTCAGCGCGGTAACGCGCCAGGTCACCGGTGCGGTACATGCGCCCGCCCGGCGTGAACGGATCGTCGAGGAAGCGTTCTGCGGTCAGCGCTTCACGGTTGAGGTAGCCACGCGCCACGCCGGCGCCGCCGATGTAGAGCTCACCCACACTGCCGGTCGGCAGCAGTTGCCCGTAGGCGTCCAGCACGTAGAGCCTGAGGTTGCGCAATGGCCGGCCCAGGGGAATATCGGCGGCACCGTAGCGGCCCAGGTCGGCGTCGACCGCATGCCAGGCGACCACGTCGCTGCACTCGGTCGGACCATAACTGTTGATGAACTGCGGGCGCGGCACCGGCAGTCTTTCCAATTGCGACAGCTTGATCGGCTCGCCGCCCAGCACCACGCGGCGCAGCTGGCTCAAGGCGGACTGCTGGTCGGCGTCGATCAACGCATAGAACGCGCTGGGGGCCAGGTTGATGTGGGTGATCGACTGATCGCCGATCTGGCGCACGATGCTCGAAGGATCAAACGGGGTGTCCGCCAGATGCAAGGTGGCACCCACGGCCAGGCTGGCGAAGATGTTTTTCTGGGTCAGGTCGAAGCTGTGGGACGTCAGCAGCAACACCGCATCGCCCGCATCCAGCCCCACGTCGTCAAGGTACCAGCCAAGCATGTTGACCACGCCCTGATGCTCGACCATGACGCCCTTGGGCTGGCCGGTGGAGCCGGAGGTGTAGATCACATAGGTCAAGTGCGTGGCCGTCAGTTCAGCCACCTGCGGGTTATGCAGGTACGGGCTGTACGCGTCATCTCGGTCGAGGTCGACCACCGGTAGGCCCGGCTCGCCGGCCAGGTGTGCGCTCGCACTGTGCACCAGCAGCGCCGCCGGGGCGCTGTCGTGGAGCATGTAGTGAATGCGCTCCAGCGGGTAGTTCGGGTCGATCGGCACATAGGCGCCGCCGGCCTTGAGAATGGCCAGCAAACCGACAATCAGCTCGGCACTGCGCTCCACGCAGATCGCCACGCGCTCATCCGGCTGTACACCAAGCTCGCGCAAGTGGTGGGCCAGTCGGTTGGCACGCTCGTTGAGCTCGCGGTAGGTCAGTGAACCGTTGCCGGCCTGCACGGCACAGGCATCCGGTGTGCGCAGCGCCTGAGCTTCGAACAGACTGTGCACGGTGGCGGCCGGCAACGCAGTGCGCAGGCCGCCAAGACCGGCCAGCTGCTGTTGGCGCTCGTCTTCATCAAGCAGCGGCACCCGGGCCAGCAGCGCCTGATCGTCGGCGACCATGGCGCGCAACAGGCGCTCAAGGTAGCCGAGGTGGCGGCTCAGGGTCGGCGCATCGAACAACGCCGTGGCGTAGCTCAGGGAGCCGATGATATGGCCCTGGGCCTCGCACAGCTCCAGCGACAGGTCGAACTTCGCCGCGCTGTTGATCTGGCCGCTGCCTTCCAGCACCAGGTCACCCAGTGCCGGGGCCACGCTTTCGTTGTTCTGCCACGTCAGCATGGTCTGGAAGATCGGGCTGTAGGCCATGCTGCGCACAGGTTTGATGATATCCACCACCTGTTCGAACGGCAGGTCCTGATGGGCCTGCGCGCCCAGCGTCTGGGCCTTGACCCGCGCCAGCAAGGTTTGCACGGTCGGCTCGCCCGAGGCGTCGATACGCACCGCCAGGGTGTTGACGAACAGACCGATCAGGCCTTCGACCTCGACACGGTTGCGATTGGCCACCGGTGAACCGATCACCACTTCATCCTGCCCGGCCAGACGGCTGAGCAACGCGCCCCAAGCCGCCAGCAGTGTCATGTACAGCGTGGTGCCATGGCGTTGGCTGAGGGTCTTGAGGCCCTGGGTCAACTCGGCATCCAGCTGCAGGCTCAGCACCGCGCCGGAGAAGTCCTGCTGCGCGGGACGCGGGCGGTCGGTGGGCAAGGTCAACAGGGCCGGCGCACCGGCCAGAGCCTGTTGCCAATACAGACTTTGCTGGTGCAACACCTCGCCACTCAACCAGCGGCGCTGCCACACGGCGAAGTCGGCGTATTGCAGGGCCAGCGGCGGCAACGGGTCGGCCAGGCCCTGGCTGAAGGCGTCATACAGCGCCATCAGCTCGCGGGTCAGCACGCCCATCGACCATCCGTCAGAGGCGATATGGTGCAGGGTCAACAGCAGTACGTGGTGTTCGTCGCCCATGCGCACCAGACGCGCGCGCAGCAACGGCCCGTTGACCAGGTCAAACGGGGCCAGCGCTTCGTGTTCGGTCAAAGCCTGCAATTGCTGCGCTGCATCGGCCAGTTCGCGCAGGTCATTGTGTTCAAGCACAAAAGCGCCTTCGACCGGGGTGATCAGCAACTGCGGCTCATCGTTGTCGACCACAAACACGCTGCGCAGCACTTCATGGCGGCTGACGATCTGCGCCAGGGCGCGCTCCAGCGCCAGCGTATTCAGGGCGCCGCGCAAGCCCAGGCCAACCGGCATGTTGTAGGCGGCGCCGGCATTGTCCATCTGCGCCAGGAACCACAGGCGCTGCTGGGCAAACGACAGTGGCAGCGCCTCTTCACGGGATACCGGCACAATCGGCGGCAGGCTGCTGCGCCCCGCCTTGGCCACCGCCTGGGCGAGGGCCGAGAGTTGCGGGTGGGCAAACAGCGCTGCGAGGTCCAGCTCCACCCCCAGGTGCACGCGCACCTGGGAAATCAGCCGCATGGCCAATAGAGAATGCCCGCCCAGCTCGAAGAAGTGATCTTCACGCCCGACCTGCTCGACCTTGAGCAATTGGCTCCAGATCTGCGCCAGCGCCACTTCCACCTCGCCCTGCGGCGCTTCATAGCCACGGCTGAGCAAGGCCTCCTGATCCGGGATCGGCAGCGCTTTGCGGTCCACCTTGCCGTTATTGGTCAGCGGCAGGCTGTCGAGGCGCACATAGGCACGCGGCACCATGTACTCCGGCAGTTGCTCTTGCAGCCAGGTGCGCAGGGCCTGGATGTCCAGCGCCTGGTGCTCGGTGAAGTAGGCCACCAGGCGCTTGCTGCCCGGCTCGTCCTCACGGGCCAGCACCACCACCTCGTTGACGTGCGGGTGTTCGCCGAGGCGGTTTTCGATCTCTCCGAGTTCAATGCGGAAACCACGGATCTTCACCTGGTCGTCATTCCGGCCCAGGCAATCAAGCTCGCCCTTGGCCAACCAGCGGCCAAGGTCGCCCGTGCGGTACATCAACGCGCCCGGCTCGCGGCTGAACGGGTCGAGAATGAATTTCTCTGCAGTCAGTTCAGGCCGGTTCAGGTAACCCTTGGCGACGCCTTTGCCACCAATGTAGATCTCCCCGACAACGCCCAAGGGCACCGGTTGCTGGCGTTGATCGAGCAGGTAAATGCGCGTATTGGAAATCGGCCCGCCGATCGGCACGCTCTCGGCATCGTCGGCCAGCGCACGCACTTCAAAAGTAGTGGCGTAGGTGGTGGTTTCGGTCGGGCCGTAGCAATGCACCAGACGCAGCTTGGGTGCATGCTCCAGCAGGCTGCGGAACGCCGCCGGGTCCGCGCGCTCGCCGCCGCACAGCAGCATGCGCAAGCCCTTGAGGGCGTCGGGAATCAGCTGTACGTACTGGTTGAACAGCGCCGTGGTGGTGAACAGGATGGTCACCGCCGATTCGCTCAACACGGCGCCAAAACGCAGCGGGTCTAGCAGCATGTCGTGATCGATCACCACCACTTGGCCGCCATTGAGCAAGGCGCCCCAGACGTCCATGGTGCTGGCGTCGAACGCCGGGTTGGAGGCAAAGGCGATACGGTCATGGCTATTGAAGTCGGCATAACCGCCGTTGATCACCAGCCGTGTGATGCCCCGATGCGGCACCAGCACGCCCTTGGGCACGCCGGTGGAACCGGAGGTGTACATGATGTAGGCGACCGACTCGGCAGACTGTTCAAGGGCCGGATCGTGGACCGCTGCATCGCTCAGATCGAGGCTGTCCAGGTTCAGCTGCCCGCCGCCTTCGGGGGCTTGATGGGCGCTGGTGGTGAGCAGCCATTGCGCGCCGCTGTCCTGGCGCATGAAGGCTTGCCGGTCGGCGGGGGCGTTGACATCCAGCGGCACATACACCGCGGCGGCCTTGCTGATTGCCAGTTGGCTGACCAGCAAGTCCACGGAACGCTCCAGCAGGATGGCTACGCTGTCACCCGCCTGCACACCCAGGCCGATCAGGTGGTGAGCCAGGCGGTTGGCGCGCCGGTTCAATTGCGCATAGCTCAGCGACTGTTCACCGTGAACCACCGCTACAGCGTCCGGCCGGATACCGACCTGAGCCTCGAACAAGGCGTGTACGGTCGAGCTCTCTGGGAACGGACGCTCGCTGTCGTTGAAGGCTTCCAGCAGTTCCTGGCGCTCGGCCTCGGGCAAGACCGACAGCTCCTGCAACGGTGTAGCGGGCGCATGTTCCAGGGCATCGACCAGTTGCTGCAGCGCCGCCTGCATATAGACGCAGACGCGCAGCGCGCCAATCCCGACCAGCGCCTGGGCATTGAGTTGAAAGCCGCTGCCGAAGTCATCGACGTTCAGCACCAACGGGTAGTTGGTGCGCTCTTCCATGCTCAGCGCCTGAATGCCGTCCCAGGCGGCAATGTCGGCGGTGGAGACTTGCGCGGCCGCGCTGTGGCGGTAGTTGAGCAAGGTGTTGAACAACGCCTGCGCCGCCGGCATGCCGCTGCAATGCTGGGCCAGCGACAAGGACGCATGCTCGTGGGCCAGCAGTTGCGCCAGTTGCGTGTGAGTGGCACGCACGGCCTCGCGGGCGCCGTGGGCGCCGATGCTGACCCGCAGCGGCAAGGTGTTGATGAACAAGCCCAGCGCACGCCCGGCCCCTTCACCGCCTTGCAAGCGGCCCAGCAGCACCGTGCCGAACACCACGTCATCACGGCCACTGACCTGCGCCAGCACCTGGCCCCAGGCCAGGTGCATCAGGCTTGCGGCGCTGACCCCAAGCACCCGCGCCTGCTCACGCAGCCGCCCGCCCAGTACGCTGTCGAGCATCAGGTGCGATTCCTCGACCCCCCTGCCGTCGCCCTGCACATTCTGCAGGCCGAACGCCAGGGTCGGCTCATCGATATCACCCAGCATCGCGCCGAAGAACGCTTCATGAGCCCGGCGATCGGCGCCCAGGCGCGACTGCGCCACATGCTCGCGATACGGAATCGACGGCGGCAACTGTGCGCTCTGGCCTTTGAGGCTGGCCTGGACTTCCTCGATCAGCACCTCCAGCGCGGTATGGTCGAGCACCATATGGTGGAACAACAGGATGCCGACCCAGCGCTGGTTGGCGCTGTCCTCGGTGTAGGCCAAATGCATCAGCGGAGCCCGGGTCATGTCCAGGCGATAGTGGCGCGGGTCGAAACGACTGTGCAGTTGCGCCAGCACGTCACCCTCGGCCGGGTCGATGGCCACCTGTTCCAGGCCCAGCGCAGCCTGGCGCCATACCACTTGCACAGGCTCGGCGAGCCCTTCCCAGGCGATACTGCTGCGTAGGATGTCGTGACGGTCGATCACGCTTTGCAGGGCCTTGGCGAACAGGTTGAGCGGCTCGGGACCGGTAAACGCAAACAGCATGTGCAGCAGGTAGGCATCGCCCTGATCCGCTGCCAGATGGTGGTAGAACATACCGTCCTGCAGCGGTGCGAGGCTGTAGATATCCTGCACATTGCGCACGCCGCCGGGCACGCTGGCGACGATGCGGTCAATGCTGCCTTGATCCAGCTCGGCCAGGGGCAGCAAGTCCGGGGTGATCTGCTCGCAGCCGGGCTCGATCAGGTTGGCCGGCACCCGCAGCTGCGCATGGCCGCCCACGGCGGCCGCCAGGGCGGCCAACGTCGGCTGGCCAAAAAGGACACGCACGTCGGCGCTCAGTTCGAGCTGGCGCATGCGCTCGATCAACTTCACCGCCAACAGCGAATGGCCCCCCAGTTCGAAGAAGTTGTCGTGCCGCCCTACTCGCTCCACGCCCAGCAACTCTTGCCATAGCGCGGCGAGGCTGTGCTCCACCTCCCCCTCAGGACGCTCGTATTCGCGCCGCGCCAGGGCGTCGCCATCCGGCGCCGGCAAGGCTTTGCGATCGAGCTTGCCGTTGGTGGTCAACGGCAAGCGCTCAAGCATCACGAATGCGCTGGGCACCATGTAATCGGCCAGGGACACCAGCAACTGCTGGCGCAGCTCGGCCGCCACCGGTTCGGCGCCATCGGCGGCGATGACGTAGGCCACCAGGCGCTTGTTGCCGGGCTGGTCTTCGCGAGCAATCACCACCGCGTCACGCACGCCTTCACAGGCCGCGAGATGCGCCTCGATTTCCCCCAGTTCGATACGGAAACCGCGGATTTTCACCTGGTCGTCATTACGCCCCAGGTAGTCGATGCTGCCATCTGGCAACCAGCGGCCCAGGTCACCGGTCTTGTACAGTCGGGCATCGGCCCGCCCGCTGAACGGGTCGGCAATAAAACGTTCGGCATTCAGTTCCGGGCGGTTCAAGTAACCACGCGCCACCCCGGCGCCGCCCACGTACAACTCACCCACGACGCCCACCGGCACCGGTTCGCGCGCGCTGTCGAGCACGTAGAGCTGCAAGTCCGGAATACGCCCGCCAATCGGGCTGACCCCCACCAACTGCGCATCCGCCGCTTCAAGGGCACGGTAAGTCACATGCACCGTGGTTTCGGTGATGCCGTACATGTTCACCAGTTGCGTACCGGCGTTGGCCGTACGCGCATACCAAGGCTTGAGCATCCCCGGTTCCAGGGCTTCGCCACCGAAAATCACCTGGCGCAGGGAATGCTTCAAGGCACTCTGGCCCTGGGCGGCGATCAATGAACGGAAGGCGCTCGGGGTCTGGTTGAGGATCGTCACTCCGGCACTGCACAGCAGCGCATAGCACTCGTCCGGCGAGCGACTGGTGAGTTGCGGCACCACCAGCAACTGCCCGCCGTGGATCAGCGCGCCCCAGATTTCCCAGACCGAGAAGTCGAAGGCGAACGAGTGGAACAGCGCCCACACGTCGCGGTCATTGAAGTTGAACCACCCTTCGGTGGCGGAGAACAGCCGCGCCACGTTGTGGTGCTCGATCATCACGCCTTTGGGCAGGCCGGTGGAGCCCGAGGTGTAGATCACGTAAGCCAGGTTGGCCGAGGTCAGGCCGGGCACTTGCGGGTTGTGCATCGGCTGCAGTTGCAGCTCCGTCGCGTCCAGATCGATCACCGGCACCGCAAGTTCGGCAACCCGCGCCTGTGTCGCCGCCTGCACCAGCACCGCCACCGGCGCACTGTCCTGCAGGGTGTAGCTGATGCGTTCCTGCGGGTAGGCAGGGTCGATCGGCACGTAACCGGCGCCCGCCTTGAGGATGCCGAGCAAGCCGATGATCATTTCCAGCCCGCGCTCCACACAGATCGCCACCCGATCATCCGGGCGCACGCCCAGGCTCAGCAGGCGGTGCGCGACCCTGTTCGCGCGGGTGTTCAGCTCGGCGTAGCTCAGGTGGCTGTCTTCAAACACCACCGCGATGGCCTCGGGTTGCTCGGCAGCCTGGCGCTCGATCTGGTGATGAATCAACGCGGCATCGGCATACAGGCTGTCCGTGGCGTTCCAGTGTTGCAACAGCTGCTCACGCTCAAGCGCCGGCAACATGCCCAGGCTTGGCAGCGCGGCCTGTGGCGTCTGTTCCAGCGCCTGCACGAGGTTTTCCAGGACACATTGCATATAGCCGCAGATGCGCGCGGCACCAATGCTGCCATCGGCCATGACCGACAGGCTGAAGGCATCGCCGGTGTCGTTGACCGACAGGGTCAGCGGGTAGTTGGTGCGCTCCTTGCTGTCGAGGATGCCGATACCTTCCCAGGCGGCCTGCGCGGCCTGGGACACATCGCCACCGCCAAGCTGGCGGTAGTTGAGCAGCGAGCTGAACAGCGGCGTAGAGGGCGCCACCTTGCTGCAGCGCTGGGCCAGCACCAGCGACGCGTGCTCATGGCCGAGCAGACCGGTCAGGCGCGCATGGGTCGTCTTGACCAGGCTGCGCACACCCGCCTCACTGAGGCTGATGCGCAACGGCAGGGTGTTGATGAACATCCCCAGGGCGCGGTCGGCGCCTTGGCCACCTTGCAGGCGCCCCAGCAAGACCGTGCCGAACACCACGTCATCGCGGCCGGAAACACCGCCCAGCACCCGGGCCCACGCCAGGTGATACAGGCTCGCCGGGGTCACGCCCAACTGCCGAGCCAGTTGGCGCAGGCGCGTGTTGAGGTGGTCATCGAGTTGCAGCAGCACCTCTTCCACCCCATGGCCATCGCCTTGCACATCCTGCAGGCCAAACGGCAGGGTTGGCTCGTCGATGTCGCCGAGCATTTCACTGAAGAACGCTTCATGCTCTTCGCGGCTCACGCCCAGACGTGCCTGCGCCACGTAGTTGCGATACGGCACCGACGCCGGTAATTGTGCTTCTTCACCGCGGGTATGGGCTTCGACTTCGGCGATCAGCATGCGCAGGGAGGTTGCGTCGTCCACCAGGTGGTGCAGCAGCAACACGGCCACCCAGCGTTGGTTGGGGGCGTCCTCGCTGTAGCCGATGCGCATCAGCGGGGCCTGGCGAATGTCCAGGCGATGGTGGCGCGGGTTGAGGCAGGCGGTCAGTTGTTCTGCGATATCACCGGCGGCCGGATCCAGGGGGATTTCATCGAGGCCCAGGCGTGCCTCGCGCCAGACCACTTGCACCGGCTCGTCCAGGCGCTCCCAGACCACCGCGGTACGCAGAATGTCGTGTCGCGAAATCACCCCTTGCAGTGCCTCGGCGAAACGTGTCAGCCGCTCGCGGCTGGTGAAGCTGAAGGTCACGTATTGCAGATAGGGGTCGCCTTGGGCGGCCGCCAAATGGTGGTACAGGATGCCCTCCTGCAGGGGCGCCAGGCTGTAGATTTCCTGGACGTTGCGCGCCCCGCCCGGCACCGTCGCGACGATGCGCTCGATGGCCTCCTGATCGAGGTCCGCCAGGGGCAGCATGTCCGGGGTGATGTGTTCGCAACCCTCGGGCACACGATTGGCGGGGACCTCCACCTCCTTGCTCGCACCGGCGACCGCCGAGGCCAGGGCCGCGAGGGTCGGCTGGCCGAACAGCACACGCACATCGGCAGCGAGCCCGACCTGACGCATGCGCTCGATCAACTTGACCGCCAGCAACGAGTGGCCACCCAACTCGAAAAAGTGATCCTGGCGCCCGACCTGCTGAACATTGAGCAAGTCCTGCCAGATCGTCGCGATCGCCGCTTCGACCGCGCCTTGAGGCGCTTCGTATTGACGCCGCGCCAGTGCGTCGGCGTCCGGCGCCGGCAAGGCCTTGCGGTCGAGCTTGCCGTTCGTGGTCAACGGCAAGCTGTCGAGCATGACAAAAGCGCCAGGCACCATGTACTCGGCCAGATGCACCAGCAACTGGGTCCGCAGGTCGGCGGCGTTCGGCGCCCTGCCCTCAGCGCCAATCACGTAGGCCACCAGGCGTTTGTCCCCCGGCGTGTCTTCACGGGCAATCACTACGGCTTCGCGCACGCCGTCACAGGCGGCCAGGCGCGCTTCGATTTCGCCCAGTTCAATCCGGAAACCGCGAATTTTCACCTGGTCGTCGTTACGCCCCAGGTAGTCGATGCTGCCGTCTGCCAGGCGACGGCCCAGGTCGCCGGTCTTGTACAGGCGAGCACCGGGGCGGTCGCTGAACGGGTCGGCGATAAAGCGCTCGGCATTCAGTTCCGGGCGGTTCAGGTAACCACGGGCCACGCCCGCGCCACCCACGTACAGCTCGCCCACCACCCCGACCGGCACGGGTTCGCGCCGATCATCTAGCACATACAACTGCAAGTCCGGAATGCCCCCGCCAATCGGGCTGGCACCCACCAACTGCGCGTCCGCCGCTTCAAGGGCACGGTAAGTCACATGTACGGTGGTTTCAGTGATGCCGTACATGTTCACCAGTTGCGTACCGGCATTGGCGCTGTGCGCGTACCACGGCTTGAGAATCCCCGGCTCCAGCGCTTCGCCACCAAAAATCACCTGGCGCAGGGCGTGCTTGAGCGGGCTCTGCCCCTGGGCCACGATCAACGCGCGGAAGGCGCTCGGGGTCTGGTTGAGAATGGTCACACCGGCGCTGCACAGCAGCGCATAGCATTCATCGGGCGAACGGCTGGTCAACTGCGGCACCACCAGCAACTGCCCGCCGTGCATCAGCGCGCCCCAGATTTCCCAGACCGAGAAGTCGAAGGCGAACGAGTGGAACAAAGCCCATACATCGTGATGGTCGAAGTGGAACCAGGCCTCGGTGGCGGTGAACAGGCGCGCCACGTTGCGGTGTTCGATCATCACGCCCTTGGGCAAGCCGGTGGAACCGGAGGTGTAGATCACATAGGCCAGGTTCGCCGGCGTCAGGCCCGCGACCTCGGGGTTGGCGGTTGATTGGTCCTGGCAGTCGCCGGCGTCCAGGGTAATCACCGGCACCGACAACTCGGCCACCCGAGTGTGAGTCGCCTGTTGCACCAGCACCGCCACCGGCGCGCTGTCTTGCAAGGTGTAGCTGATGCGTTCCTGGGGGTAGGCCGGATCGATCGGTACATAACCGGCACCGGCCTTGAGAATGCCCAACAGGCCAATGATCATTTCCAGACCGCGCTCGACGCAGATCGCCACCCGATCATCCGGGCGCACGCCCAACGCCAGCAGGCGATGGGCGACCTGGTTGGCGCGCTGGTTGAGGGCGCCGTAGCTCAGGCGCTGGTCGTCGAACACCACCGCGACAGCCTCAGGCTGCGCCGCCGCACGGGCTTCGACCTGGCTGTGGATCAGCGCGTCGTCGGCATACTGCGTTTCGTTGCTGTTCCAGGCGTGCAGCAGATGCTCGCGCTCGGTGGCCGGCAGGATACCCAGGGTTTGCAGCGGCGCCTGGGGGCTGTGTTCCAGCGCATCGACCTGACTCTGCAAGGCGGCATTGAGGTAGCGCGCGACACGCTCGGCACCAATCTCGGGGCCCGCGAGTACGGTGATATGGAAATCCTCACCCAGGTCATCGAAGTTGATGGTCAAGGGGTAGTTGGTGCGTTCCTCTGCTCCGAGCGCCTGCATGCCGGCCCAGGCGGCCTGCGCTTCGCTGGTAGCGCCGATGGCACTGTGGCGGTAGTTGAGCATCGCGCTGAACAGCGGCGTCGGCGTGGCCACGGCGCTGCAGCGCTGGGCCAGGGCCAGCGAGGCGTGCTCATGCTGAAGCAGCGCGGTCAGGCGCTGATGGGTCAACTTCAGGCCACTGCGCACGCTTTGCGCACCGACGCTGACCCGCAGCGGCAAGGTGTTGATGAACATGCCCAGGGCACGCTCAGAGCCCTCGCCCGCGTGCATGCGCCCCAGCAGGACCGTACCGAAGACGACTTCCTCGCGCCCGGACACTTTGCCCAGCACTTGCGCCAGCGCCAGGTGCACCATGCTGGCGGCGCTCACGCCCATCTGGCGCGCCTGGGCACGCAGGCGCTTGCTCAAAGCGCTGTCGAGCATCAGGTGGCTTTCGTCGATGCCGTGACCATCCCCCTGAACGTCCTGCGCGCCGAAAGGCAGGGTCGGCTCATCGATGTCGCCGAGCATTTCGCGAAAGAACGCTTCATGCTGCTGTTCCGTTACCCCCAGCAGCGCCTGGGCCACGTAGTTGCGGTACGGCACCGGCTCGCCGAGGTGCTCGACCTGTCCCAGCAGGAAGGCCTGCATTTCATGCTGCACCACCTCCATCGCGGTATGGTCCAGCGCCATGTGGTGAAACATCAACACCGCCACCCAACGCTGATTCGGCGAGTCCAGTGCAAAAGCCATGCGCATCATCGGCGCCTGGCGAATGTCCAGGCGATAATGACGAGCATCGAAACGACCTTGCAGCTGGCTCAGCACGTCACCGTCGCGCGGGTCCAGCTGCACTTCCTCACTGATCAGCGCAGCCTTGCGCAGCACCACCTGGACCGGTTCATCGAGGCTCTCCCAGACCACGGTGGTGCGCAGAATGTCGTGACGCTGGATCACGTACTGCAAGGCTTCGGTGAATTGCTCAAGGCGCTCGCGGCTGTCGAAGGCGTACTGCGATTGCAGCAGATACGGGTCACCCTGCTCGGCGGACAAGTGGTGGTACAGCATGCCTTGCTGCAACGGCGCCAGCGGGTAGATGTCTTTCACGTTGGCCAGGCCACCGGGCACGGCGTCGACAATCTGGTCAATGGTCGCCTGGTCCAGTGTCGTCAATGGCAGCATCTGCGGGGTAATGCGATAGGCAGGGCTCAGCCAGTCGCCACCGTTGCGGGCGATCAATTCAAGCAATTGCGCCTTGTGCCTGCGCAGGCCGTCGATCACCCCGTCATCGAGTCCCTCATCGTCGCCCAGGATGATCAGGTCATCCTCTTCACGTTGCAGATGGATCGCGTGGGTCGAAAGAACTGCCATCAATTCGCTGAAGTGCATGGTGTGACCTGCTTAAGATTCGAAAACAGTGACGAAAAAAGCCCGACTTCGCGTGTAACCGAAATACCGGGCATCGAGCGTCGGCGCATGCCTTGCTTGGGCAGAGGCGCCGCCGCCGACAGGTTCAAAAAGGGATGGGTTGAATACGTGCCACAGGACTCCCCACAGGGCAGGAAAACTAAAACATCCGCACTGAGGTGTATGTCATGGGAAGCCGGGACAATGCAGGGGTGCCCTGCGGATAAACAGGCGGGAGCCGGTTTGCCCGGCCCCGACAGTTGAGGGTCATGCCAGCCAGATTGGCCATATCGAAGCGCCCATGCGCGAGTCTTCCGGCCAAAGCCCAACAGCTCCCACGGGGGAGCTGTTGGGCCTCGCGTCAAATGCGCCGCTTGCGTTCAAGCGTCGGCACACTGGATTGCGGCACCACCACGTGCTCCACCTGCCCCACCGCTGCCGCCATGGCGGCCAGCGTCGGTTGGGCGAGCAGCACGCGCAAGTCAGCGTCCAGCCCTTGCTTGCGCATCTGCTCAACCAGGCTGACCGCCAGCAACGAATGCCCGCCCAGCTCGAAGAAGTGGTCATGACGCCCCACCTGTTCAACCTTGAGCAGCGTTTGCCACAGCTGCGCCAATGCCACTTCCACCGGCCCCTGGGGCGCCTCGTAGGCACGGCTGAGCAGCGCCTCCTGGTCCGGCGCGGGCAAGGCCTTACGGTCGACTTTGCCGTTGCCGGTCAGCGGCAGGCTGTCCAGGCGTACATAGGCCGCCGGCACCATGTACTCCGGCAACTGCCCCTGCAGACGGGCGCGCAGCGCCTCGATATCCAGGCTTTCGCGTTCGGTAAAATACGCCACCAGACGCTTGTGCCCCGGCTCGTCCTGACGGGCCAGCACCACGGCATCCTTGACCCCGGGGCAGCCGGCCAAACGGGTTTCGATCTCGCCCAGCTCGATACGGAAGCCACGGATCTTCACCTGCTGGTCGTTGCGCCCCTGATACTGCAACGTACCGTCGGCGCGCCAGGCCACCAGGTCGCCGGAGCGGTACATCAGGCCGCCGTCGCTGAATGGGTCGGCGAGGAATTTCTCCGCCGTCAACTCAGCCCGGTTGAGGTACCCCAGCGCCACACCCTGGCCACCGACATACAGCTCACCGGTCACCCCGACCGGCACCGGTTGCTGATGCGCATCCAGCACATAAGCGCGGCTGTTGCCGACCGGTTTGCCAATCGGAATGCTGCCCTCATCCGCCCGGGTGATCTCATGGGTGGTCGAGAACGTGGTGGCCTCTGTCGGGCCATAGCCGTTCAGCAGATGCTGTGGGGCACCGCCTTTGAGTACACGGGCAATCACGCTCGGGTCCAGCACATCGCCGCCGACGATCAGGTACCGCAGGCGCGCAAAGGCCTCCAGCAAACCCTCGGCGTACTGATGGAACAACCCGGCGGTCATCCACAGCACACTGACGGCCTGCTGCTGCAACAGAGCGGCAAACTGCTGTTGCGCCAAGAGCCTGTCCTGGTCGATCACCACCACCGCGCCGCCATTGAGCAACGGCGCCCAGACTTCCAGGGTGCTGGCGTCAAATGCCGGGTTGGACGCGAACGCCACGCGGTCGTGCTGATTGAAATCGGCATAACCGTTGTTGATCACCAGTCGTGTGATGGCTCGATGCGGCACCCGCACCCCCTTGGGCGTACCGGTGGAGCCGGAGGTGTACATGATGTACGCCGCCGCCTCGCTGCTGACCACGAGCGCCGGGTTGTCATCAGACAAGTGGCGCAAGTGCGTCTGATCCAGATCGAGCCGCTGCACCTGCAACGCCTTGCCCAGCCCGGCGTGGCTCAACAGTAACGTCGCCTGGCTGTCGCTGAGCATGAAGGCCTGGCGTTCGACCGGCGCATTGACGTCCAGCGGCACATACACCAGCGCGCATTTGCTGAGGGCCAGTTGGCTCACCAGCAGGTCAATCGAACGTTCCAGCAGCACGGCCACGCTTGACCCCGCCGCCATCCCCAGGCTGGCCAGGTGATGGGCCAGACGGTTGGCACGGGCGTTCAATTGGGCATAGCTCAGCTGTTGCTCGCCATGCACCGCCGCCACGGCCTGCGGCTGCGCCTGTGCCCACGACTCGAACACCTGGTGCACCGGCGTGCTCGCCGGATAGTCACGTGCGGTGGCATTGAACCCGTGCAGCACATGCCGGCGCTCCTCTGCGGGCAGGATCGACGAGTGCTGGAAAGCTGCATGGGGTGCCTGCTCCAGGGCATCGAGCAGATCGCCCAGCACCGTGGTCATGTACCCCAGCACGCGCTGTGCACCGACCGACCGCGGCGCCAGGGCATTGACCCGGAAGTCCTCGTCCACATCGTCCACCGAAAGAATCAACGGATAGCTGTCGACCCCTTCACCGCCGATCATTTCGATCCCTTCCCATGCCGCCCGGCTGGCGTCGCTGACGCTGGCCGAACCGTGACGGTAATTGAGCAAGGCACTGAACAGCGGCGCCGGCGCGGCAACCCCACTGCAGCGTTGAGCCAGGGTCAATGACGCATGCTCATGGGCGAGCAACTGGCTCAAGGCGGCATGGGTACGCTTGACGGCTGCCGACACACTGTCATCGCTCAGGCGCACGCGCAGCGGCAAGGTATTGATGAACATGCCCAGGGAGCGGTCGGCGCCTTCACCGGCCTGCAAGCGGCCGAGCAACACCGTGCCGAACACCACGTCGTCGCGGGCCGACAGCGTGCCGACCACCTGCGCCCATGCCCAGTGATACAGGCTGGCCGCACTGACCCCCAGTTGCCGCGCCTGCTGACGCAGACGCTGGCTGAACGCCGCGCCCAGCCAGTGTTCGGCCTCTTCGCTGGGGTCGCGCTCGCTGTCGATGCGTTGCACGCCAAACGGCAGCGTCGGCTCGTCGACATCGCCAAGCATCTCGGCAAAGAACGCCTCGTGGGCCGCGCGGTCCTTGCCCTGCATGGCCTGGGCGACATAGTTGCGGTACGGCACCGAAGCCCCCAGTTGCGCCTCGCGACCACTCATGTGCGCTTCGATTTCCGCCACCAGCACGCCCATGGACGTGGCGTCATTGACCAGGTGGTGGAAGCTGAGCATGCCAATCCAGCGCTGATGCTGCGGATCATGGGCGAAGCCCAGATGCATCATCGGTGCCTGGCGGATGTCCATGCGGTGACGTCCCAGGCTGAAGTGTTCGCGCAGTTGCGCCAGCACCTCGCCCGCTTGCGGGACGAACTCCTCGACCGTCAGCGGCGCCTCGCGCCAGACCACTTGCACCGGTGCTTCCAGTTGCGCCCAGAACAGGCCGGTACGCAGGATGTCATGGCGCGCGATCACCCGTTGCAGGGCCTGGGCAAAGCCTTCCAGGCGCTGGCGGCTGTCGAACGCGAACAGCGCATGTTGCTGGTACGGGTCGCCCTGTTCGGCGCTGATATGGTGGTACAACAAGCCCTCCTGCAGCGGTGCCAGGGCATAGATATCCTGCACGTTGGCCACGCCGCCCGGAACACTGGCGACAATCCGCTCGATACTCGCCTGATCCAGTGTGGCCAGGGGCAGCAGGTCCGGGGTGATGTGCGTGCAACCCGGCTCGATGCGATTACGCGGTACTGCCACTTCATGACCGGCGCCCACGGAAGCGGCGAGCGCCGCCAGGGTTGGCTGGCTGAACAGCACACGGACATCGGCCTGCAACCCGGCCTGGCGCATCCGTTCCACCAGGCCCACCGCCAGCAATGAATGCCCGCCCAGTTCAAAGAAGTTGTCGTGACGCCCCACCTGCTCCAGCTTGAGCACTTCGGCCCAGATCTGCGCCAGGGTGGTTTCCACGTCCCCTTCAGGTGCTTCATAGCCACGGCTGATCAGCGCATCCAGCCCCGGTTCCGGCAGTGCCCGGCGGTCGAGCTTGCCGTTGGCGGTGAGCGGCATATGGTCGAGCCGCACATAGGCGCTCGGCACCATGTACTCGGGCAACTGCGCCTGCAACCAGCGACGCAAGTCCTCGATCGACACCGCTTGGGTCTCGGTGAAGTAAGCCACCAGGCGCGCCTCCCGCGCCAGCACCACGGCTTCGCGAACCTGGGCGTGCTCGCCCAGGCGGGTTTCGATTTCCCCCAGTTCGATGCGCACACCGCGGATCTTCACCTGGTCATCGTTACGCCCCAGGTAATCCAGTGTGCCGTCCGGCAACCAGCGCGCCAGGTCGCCGGTGCGGTACATACGCGCCTGCGGGTCGTGGCTGAACGGGTCCTTGAGGAAGCGTTCGGCGGTCATTTGCTCACGGTTCAGGTAACCGCGCGCCACCCCGGCACCGGCCACGTACAGTTCGCCGGCGACACCGACGGGCACCGGCTGTTGCTGCGCGTCCAGCAGGTACACCTGGGTGTTGGCCACCGGCCTGCCGATATGCAGCGTCTGACCGGCCTCGACCACACCGGAGGTGGCAACCACCGTGGCTTCGGTCGGGCCATAGTTGTTGACCAGTTTGCAGCGCTGTGGCGTGTGGAACTGACGCAGGCGGTCGCCGCCGACCAACAGGGTCTTGAGGGTCGGATGTTGCAATGCCTGGCTGAAGGCGTACTCCGCCACCGGCGTGGGCAGGAAGCTGACGTCCAGCGGTTGCGCCAGCCACCACTGGAGCAGCGCATCAATGTCTTCGCCGCCCTCCCGGGCCGGTGGCAGATGCAGGGTGGCGCCCACGCACAGGGCTGGCCAGACCTCCCAGGCCATGGCGTCAAAGCCGAACCCGGCAACGCTGGAGGTGTGACTCCCGTGCCGCAGCTCAAACGCGTCGCAATGCCAGTTCACCAGGTTTTCCAGGGTCTGGTGCTCGACCATCACGCCTTTGGGCAAGCCGGTCGAGCCGGAGGTGTAGATCACATACGCCAGGTGCGCCGGGGTGAGCCCTTTGACCTGCGGGTTACCCTTCGACGGCCCTTGCCACAGGCGACTGTCCAGCTCCAGCACTGGCGCGGTCACGGTTGGCAGGCGTTGCGCCAGGGCGGGCTGGATCAGCACGGCCACGGGTGCGCTGTCTTCCAGCAGGTAACTCAAGCGTTCGGCCGGGTGCGCCGGGTCGATCGGCACATAGCACGCGCCGGCCTTGAGAATCGCCACCAGCCCGACCAGCATTTCCAGGCTGCGCCGCGTGCAGATGGCCACGCGGTCATCGGGCTGCACGCCCAGATCGAGCAACTGATGCGCCAGCTGATTGGCCTGCCGGTTCAACTCGCTGTACGTCAGGCTTTGGCCCTGATACACCACGGCCAGCGCGTGGGGGTACAGCTCGACCTGGGTTTCAAAACGCTGGTGAAGGGTGTGCCCAACGGGGAAGTCGATCCGCGTAGCGTTGAAACCGCTCAACAATTGCTGCCGTTCATGCGCCGGCAGGATCGACAGCTGATGCATCGGCGTGTCCGCCGCGTGCTCAAGCGCCTGGACCAGGCGCTCGACCACAGCCACGACATAGTCGCAGATGCGCTGCGCGCCCACCGAGGCCACCACCAGCGCGCTGAGGCTGAACGCCTGGCCCTGATCGTTGACGCTCAAGGTCAGCGGGTAGTTGCTGTGTTCCTGCGCCTGCAACAGTTGCATGCCTTGCCAGGCCTCGGCTTGGGCAGCGGACACCGGCGCGCCATGGCTGTGCCGATAGTTGAGCAAGGCACTGAACAGCGCCGTGGATTGCGCGACGCTGCTGCAACGTTGCGCCAGGGCCAGCGAGGCATGTTCGTGAGCCAGCAGGCCGTTGAGCCGTGCATGGGTGGCCTTGAGCGCAGCCTGCACGCCGACACCTCCCAGGTCGACACGCAACGGCAGGGTGTTGATGAACATACCCAGCGCCCGCTCCGCCCCGTCGCCGCCTTGCATACGGCCCATCAACACCGTGCCGAACACCACGCGCTCGGTACTCGACACCACGCCCAGCACCTGAGCCCACGCCAGGTGGAACAGGCTGGCGGCGCTGACGCCCAGTTGCCGCGTCTGCACGCGCAGGCGCCGACTCAGCCCGGCGTCCAGCGGCACATAGGCTTCCTCCACCGGCTCGTCATCGGCAATTCCTTGCAGACCAAAGGCCAGGGTTGGCTCCTCGATGTCCGCCAGCTGTTCGCGGAAGAACCGTTCGTGCGCCTGCTCGCTCTGCCCCAGGCGGGTTTGCGCCACATAGTTGCGGTACGGCACCGGGGCCTGCAGCTGCGCCGTTTCGTCCATGAGGAAGGCTTGCATTTCCTGCTGCACCACCTCCATGGCCACGTGATCGAGGATCATGTGATGGAACAACAGCGTGGCGACCACGCGGCCATCGCTGGCCTCCTCGGCATACAGCAGTTGCATCATCGGCGCCTGGGTCAGGTCCAGGCGTGGCTGCAAGATCTCCGGCGAGCCAGGCTCTACCGACAGCCGCGCAGTGCGCCACACCACCTGCATCGGTTGTTGCAGGCCTTCCCAGACCACGCCGGTGCGCAGGATGTCATGGCGTTCGATCACCTGTTGCAGCGCTGCGCTGAACGCATGCAAGCGCTCGATGTGCTCGAAGGCGTAGCGCAATTGCATGACGTAAGGGTCGCCGTGCACCGCGCTGAGGTGGTGATAGAGGATGCCTTCCTGCAAGGGTGCCAACGGGTAGATGTCCTGCACGTTGGCCGCGCCACCACTGACCGTCGCGACGATGCGCTCGATGCTCGCCTGGTCAAGGGTGGCCAGCGGCAACATCGACGGCGTGATGCGGGTGCAGTCGGCCGGGATCAGATTGGCCGGTACCGCCTGCTCTTCACCCGCCCCCACTGACGCGGCCAGCGCCGCCAGGGTCGGCTGATCGAACAAGGTGCGCACGTCCGCCTGCAAGCCGGCTGCACGCATGCGTCCCATCAGGTTGACCATCAACAGCGAATGGCCGCCCAGTTCAAAGAAGTTGTCGTGACGCCCGACTTGCTCCACTTCGAGCAGTTCGCACCAGAGCTGCGCCAGGGTGATTTCTGTCTCGCCCAGCGGTGCCTCGTATTCGCGCACCAGCACCGACGCCCCGTCCGGGTCCGGCAGCGCCTGGCGATCGACCTTGCCGTTGGGGCTCAAGGGCAGCGCATCCAGCAGCACATACGCCTGGGGCACCATGTAACTCGGCAATTGCGCTTGAGCCTGCGCACGCAAGGCCTCGAGGTCCAGGCTCGCCGGCGCACGGCAATAGGCGATCAGGCGCTCGTTGCGCACCAGCACCACCGCTTCTTCCACCTGGGCGTGGGCCGCCAGGCAGGACTCGATTTCACCCAGCTCGATGCGCAAGCCGCGCAGCTTGATCTGGTCGTCGTTACGGCCCAGGTATTCGATGTTGCCGTCCGCCAGGTAACGCACCAGGTCGCCGGTTTTGTACAAGCGCCCGCCCGGGTTGAACGGGTCGGCCAGGAAGCGTTCGGCGGTCAGGTCATCACGCCCCAGGTAGCCGCGAGCCACCCCGGCGCCACCGATGTACAGCTCACCGGCAACACCCAGCGGCAGCAGTTGCAGGTGCGCGTCGAGCACATAAGCGCGGGCGTTGGCGATGGGTTTGCCAATCGGCACAACATCGAGTGGGCCGGCGTCATTGAAGGTCCAGGAGGTGCTGTCGATGGTCGCTTCCGTCGGCCCGTACAGGTTGACGATCCCGTGGCTGGTCAACGCACGGGCCTGCATGGCCAGTTGCGGGTCCAGGGCTTCACCACCGCTGAACAGGTAGCGGCAGCGCACGCCCGTCTCGGGCAATTGCACCAGCAGGCGCAACAGGCTCGGCACGAACTGGGCAATGGTCACGCCCTGCTCCACCAGGGTACGCGCCATGTGCTCGACATCCCGCGAAGCCTCGGCCGGCAGCAAGACCAGGCGCGCACCGATGGCCAACGGCGTCCAGATCTCCCAGACCGAAGCGTCGAACGCCACCGAGGTCCGCTGCAGGAACCGGTCTGTAGCGTCGAAGCCAAAGGCACGGGTTTGCCAACCGATGTGGTTGACCAGCGAGCCGTGCTCCACCATCACCCCTTTGGGGCGGCCGGTGGAGCCTGAAGTGAAGATCACATAGGCCAGGTCATTGGCCGTGGCCAGGGCGGGCGGATTGTCCAGCGGCTGCTCGGCCAAAGCGGCGTCCGCCAGGTCAACCAGCGGTATCGCCGTGTCGCCCAGCACGCCACGGCTGGCGTCCTGCACCAGCACCGCCAGCGGCTGGCTGTCCTGCAGCGCGAACGCCAGGCGTTGCGCCGGGTATTCAGGGTCCAGCGGCACATAGGCGGCGCCGGACTTGAGAATGCCCAGCAAGCCGACAATCAACTCCAGGCTGCGTGGCATGCAGATCGCCACGCAGCGATCAGCGCCCGCGCCAAGGCTGCGCAAATAATGGGCGACGCGGTTGGCCTGCTCGTTCAGGTCGCGGTAGCTCAACTGCCGGTCGCCCAGCACCAGCGCAATTGCCCCCGGGGTCCGAGCGGCCTGGGCCTCGATCAGCTGCACCACGGTGCTATCGCGTGGGTAAGCGGCGTCGGTGGCGTTGAACCCGAGCAGGGCCTCGCGCTCGGCAACGGGCAACACCGACAGTTGCGCCAAGGCCGCGCGAGGCGCCATTTCCAGTGCATTGGCCAGGTTGTCCAGGCTGATCAGCAAGTAGTCCAGCAGGCGCTGCGCACCGATGGCGCGCGGTGCGCGCGCGGTCAGGCGGAACTCGCTGCCCAGGTCATCGACTTCCAGCACCAGCGGGTAGCTGACGATGCTGTCGCTTTCCAGCCCGACGATACCTTCCCAAGCCTGTTGGCTGTGTTCACCACCAGCCGTGACATGCCGGTAATTGAGCAGGCTGTTGAACAACGGCGTTGGCGCGGCCACCGCGCTGCAGCGTTGTGCCAGGCTTAACGGCGCGTGCTCATGGGCCAGCAATGCCGACAACCCGGCGTGGGTCTGCTTGAGTGCAGCCTTGACCTGCAGGCCGGCCATCTTCACGCGTAACGGCAAGGTGTTGATAAACATGCCCAAGGCCCGGTCGGCGCCCTCACCGGCTTGCAGACGGCCCAGCAGCACGGTGCCGAACACCACGTCATCCTGGCCCGACACGGCGCCCAGAATCTGTGCCCAGGCCAGGTGATACAGGCTTGCCGCACTCACTCCGGCCAAACGCGCCTGGGCCCGGATACGCATCCCCAGCGTTGCTGGCACGCTGCCGAGCACTTGCTCGCTGCTGGCGGCGTCCATGGTTTCGAGCAGGCCGAACGCCAGGGTCGGCTGGTCAAAGTCGCCGAGCATGTCGCTAAAAAACGCTTCATGGGCGGCACGGTCCTTGCCCTGGCGGGTTTGCGCCACGTAGTTGCGATACGGCACGCTGGCGGGCAACCGGTGCTGCTGGTCGAGCATATGCGCTTCGATTTCGGCCGTCAGCACACCCAGCGAAGCAGCGTCATTGACCAGGTGATGGAACACCAGCATGCCGATCCAGCGTTGCTGGCGGGGGTCATGGGCGACCCCAAGGTGCATCATCGGCGCGCGGCGCAGGTCCAGCGGGAAACGGCTCGGGTCGAGTTGCTCACGCACTTGCGCAGCCACGTCGCCGTCTTCATCCACACGCAATGACGTGAGCCCCAGCGGCGCCTCGCGCCAGACCACCTGCACCGGCGTTTCCAGGCCGTCCCAGACCAGCGCGGTGCGCAGGATATCGTGACGGGCAATCACCGCCTGCAGGGCTTGGGCAAACGCATCCAGACGCTCGCGGCTGTCAAATGCAAACAGCGCGTGCTGCTGATACGGATCGCCGTGGCTGGCGGTGACGTGGTGATACAACAGGCCTTCCTGCAACGGTGCCAGCGCGTAGATATCCTGCACGTTGGCCACGCCACCCGGGACACCGGCGACCACCCGATCAATGCCAACCTGGTCCAGGTCGGCCAAGGGCAGCATGTCAGGGCTAATGTGCTCACAGCCCAGGCTGATGCGATTGGCCGGGGCCGCGGTCATGCGCCCGTTATCGACTGCCGCCGCCAAAGCGGCAAGGGTCGGCTGGCTGAACAACACCCGTACATCGGCGCTCAGGTTGGCCTGGCGCATGCGCTCGATCAGGCTTACCGCCAGCAACGAGTGGCCACCCAGTTCGAAGAAATTGTCGTGGCGCCCTACTTGCTCGACCTTCAGCACCTCGGCCCAGATCTGTGCCAGCAGGGTTTCGATCTCGCCTTGCGGCGCTTCGTAACCACGGCTGAGCAGCGCGTCCTGATCCGGCGCTGGCAAGGCTTTGCGGTCGACTTTGCCGTTGTTGGTCAGCGGCAGGCTGTCCAGGCGCACGTATGCGGCCGGGACCATGTAGTCCGGCAGTTGGTCATGCAAATAGTCGCGCAGCGCTTCGATTTCCACTCGGCTGCGTTCAGTGAAGTAAGCCACCAGACGCTTGTGCCCTGACTCATCCTGACGGGCCAACACCACCACGTCCTTGACCTGTGGGTGCTCGCCCAGGCGCGCTTCGATCTCGCCCAGTTCGATACGGAAACCACGAATCTTCACCTGCTGGTCGTTACGCCCCAGGTACTGCAGGGTGCCATCGGCGCGCCAGGCCACCAGATCGCCGGTGCGGTACATCAGGCCGCCGTCGTTGAACGGGTCGACCAGGAAAGCGTGGGCCGTGAGGTCGGTACGATTCAGATAACCCAGTGCCACGCCCTGCCCGCCGATATACAGCTCGCCGGCGACTCCCACCGGCACCGGTTGCTGACGGGCATCGAGCACATAAGCGCGGCTGTTGCCGACCGGCTTGCCGATCGGGATGCTGCCCTCGTCCGCCCGCTGAATTTCGTAAGTGGTCGAGAACGTGGTGGCTTCGGTCGGGCCGTAACCATTCAACAGGTGCTGCGGCGCACCGTCCTTGAGCACGCGGGCGATCACGCTTGGGTCCAGCACGTCGCCACCGACAATCAGATAGCGCAGTTGCGGGAATACCGGCAGCAAACCTTCGGCGTATTGATGGAACAGCCCGGCAGTCATCCACAACACGCTGATCGACTGCTCTTGCAGCAAGGCGGCGAAGGCCTCGCGGGACAACAGCGTGTCCTGATCAACCACCACCACTGCGCCACCGTTGAGCAACGGTGCCCAGACGTCGAGGGTACTGGCATCAAATGCCGGGTTGGAAGCGAAGGCGACGCGGTCCTGCGGATTGAACTCGGCATAACCGTTGTTGATCACCAACCGCGTGATCGCCCGGTGCGGCACCAGCACGCCCTTCGGCGTGCCGGTGGAACCGGAGGTATACATGATGTAGGCCGCGGTTTCCGATGACTGCTCCAGGTTCGGGTTGTGCTCGGATTCCGCGCTCAGGTCGAGGCTGTCCAGGTCAAGACGATGGCCAGTGACTTCGGTCGCACTAGTGGTCAGCACCCAGCGGGCGCCGCTGTCCTCAATCATGAAGGCTTGCCGATCCGTCGGCGCATTCACATCCAGCGGCACATACACCGCCGCGCACTTGCTGATCGCCAACTGCGCCACCAGCAAATCCAGGGAGCGTTCCAGCAGAATCGCCACCCGCTCACCTGGCGCAGCGCCGAGGCTCAGCAAGTGGTGGGCCAGTTTGTTGGCCCGCGCATTCAGTTGCGCGTAGCTCAGTGAAACCGCGCCCTGCACCGCCGCCACGGCTTGCGGCGTTGCCGCTGCCCGCTGCTGGAACAGGTCGTGCACGGTCTGACCGTTGGGATAGGCACGCGCCGTGGCGTTGAACGCCTCCAGCACCTGCCGTGTTTCGTCCAGCGGCAACACCCTGACCTGCTCCAACGGCAGCTGCGGCGTCTGCTCCAGCGCCTGCACCAGGTGCGTGACCGCGGTCAGCAGGTAGTCACAGATGCGCCGCGCCTCGATCGGCGAAACCACCAGCGCGCTGAGGTTGAACTGCTCGCCCAGGTCATCGACGCTCAGGGTGATGGGGTAGTTGGTGCGTTCTTCGGCGTGCAGCAGGTACATGCCGTGCCACGCCTGGTCCATCTCCACCGCGTCTTCGACCCCGGCACTGTGGCGATAGTTGAGCAGCGCACTGAACAACGGCGTGGTCGCCGCGACCCCGCTGCAACGCTGGGCCAGGGCCAGTGAAGCATGCTCATGCCCGAGCAATGCCGTGAGCCGCACATGGGTGGATTTGACCGCCGCCCGCACACTGTCCTGCGCCACATCCACGCGCAGCGGCAAGGTATTGATAAACATCCCCAGCGCCCGGTCCGCGCCCTCGCCGCCTTGCATGCGGCCCAGCAGCACGGTGCCGAAGACCACGTTCTGACGACCCGACAAGGTGCCCAGTACACGCGCCCAGGCCAGGTGGAACAAACTGGCGGCACTCACCCCGGCCTGACGCGCCTGCTCGCGCAGCCGCAGGCTGAGGTCGAGGTCCAGCAAGTGCGTGGCCTCGCCCACACCGTGACCTTCGCCCTGCACATCCTGCAGGCCGAACGGCAGGGTCGGCTCGTCGATATCGCCGAGCATCTCGCAAAAAAACGCCTCGTGTTCCGCTTCGCTGCTGCCCAGCCGGGCCTGTGCCACATAATTGCGATAAGGCACGGCATGCCCCAGCGCCTCGCCATGGCCCAGCAGGATCTTGCGCATTTCCTGCTGCACGGTATCGAGCGCGGTGTGGTCCATGACCAGGTGATGGAACATCAGCACCGCGACGACGCGCCGGTTGGCCGGATCCTGGGCGTAGACCATACGCATCAAGGGTGCCTGAGTCAGGTCGAGGCGATAGTGACGCGCGTCGAAACGCTCGCGCAATTGCGCCAGCACTTCACCTGCCGCCGGGTCGCAGACGACCTCCTGCACCACCAGCCGGGCCTTGCGCCACACCACTTGCATCGGGCTTTCCAGGCCTTCCCAGACCAGGCCGGTACGCAGGATGTCATGCCGGTCGATGACCGCTTGCAGCACATCGGCGAACACCTGGAAGCGCTCAAGGTTGTCGAAACCGTAGCTGGATTGCAGCAGGTAAGGGTCACCTTCGTCGGTACGGATATGGTGGTAAAGCACCCCTTCCTGCAACGGCGCCAACGGGTAAATATCCTGCACATTGGCTACGCCGCCCGGCACCGTGGCGACAATGCGGTCGATGCCGGCCTGGCTCAGTCGGGCCAGCGGTAACAGTGCCGGGGTGATGCGCTCGCAGTCGGGGGTAATCAGGTTGGCCGGCACGGCCACCTCGCGTCCGCTGCCGACCGCAGCCGCCAGGGCAGCCAGGGTTGGCTGGCGGAACAACACCCGCACATCGGCGCTCAGGTTGGCCTGGCGCATGCGCTCGATCAGGCTTACCGCCAGCAACGAGTGGCCACCCAGTTCGAAGAAGTTGTCGTGGCGCCCCACTTGCTCGACCTTGAGCACGTCGGCCCAGATCTGTGCCAGCAGGGTTTCGATTTCGCCTTGCGGCGCTTCGTAGCCACGGCTGAGCAGCGCATCCTGATCCGGCGCCGGCAAGGCCTTGCGGTCAACCTTGCCGTTGTTGGTCAGCGGCAGGCTGTCCAGGCGCACATAGGCGGCCGGGACCATGTAGTCCGGAAGTTGGCCGTGCAGATGGTCGCGCAGCGCTTCGATGTTGACGTTTTCGCGCTCGGTGAAATAAGCCACCAGACGCTTGTGCCCCGGCTCATCCTGACGGGCCAGTACCACCACGTCCTTGACCTGCGGGTGCTCGCTCAGGCGCGCTTCGATCTCGCCCAGCTCGATACGGAAACCGCGAATCTTCACTTGCTGGTCGTTACGTCCCAGGTACTGCAAGGTGCCATCGGCGCGCCAGGCCACCAGATCGCCGGTGCGGTACATCAGACCGCCGTCGTTGAACGGGTCGACCAGGAAGGCATGGGCCGTAAGGTCGGCACGGTTCAGATAACCCAGCGCCACGCCCTGCCCGCCGATGTACAGCTCGCCGGCAACACCCACCGGCACCGGTTGCTGACGGGCATCGAGCACGTAGGCGCGGCTGTTGCCGACCGGCTTGCCGATGGGGATGCTGCCCTCGTCCGCACGCTGAATTTCATAGGTGGTCGAAAAGGTGGTGGCTTCGGTGGGGCCGTAACCATTCAACAGGTGCTGCGGCGCACCGTCCTTGAGCACGCGCGCGATCACGCTTGGGTCAAGCACGTCGCCACCGACAATCAGATAACGCAGTTGCGGGAATACCGGCAGCAAACCTTCGGCGTATTGATGAAACAGCCCGGCGGTCATCCACAACACGCTGATTGACTGCTCTTGCAGCAAGGCAGCGAAGGCCTCACGGGACAACAGCGTGTCCTGATCAACCACCACCACTGCGCCACCGTTGAGCAACGGCGCCCAGACGTCGAGGGTACTGGCGTCGAACGCCGGGTTGGAGGCGAAGGCGACGCGGTCCTGCGGATTGAACTCGGCATAACCGTTGTTGATCACCAACCGCGTGATCGCCCGGTGCGGCACCAGCACGCCCTTCGGTGTGCCGGTGGAACCGGAGGTGTACATGATGTAGGCCGCGGTTTCCGACGACTGTTCAAGGGGCGGGTTGTGTTCCGGATGATCGCCAAGATCAAGGGTATCCAGGTCAAGGCGATGGCCAGCCACCTCGGTTGCACGGGTGGTCAACACCCAGCGGGCGCCGCTGTCTTCAATCATGAAGGCTTGCCGATCTGCCGGGGCGTTCACATCCAGCGGCACATACACCGCCGCGCACTTGCTGATCGCCAACTGCGCCACCAGCAAATCCAGGGAGCGCTCCAGCAGAATTGCCACTCGGTCACCCGGTGCTGCGCCGAGGCCCAGCAGGTGGTGGGCCAGGCGGTTGGCGCGGCTGTTCAGTTCACCATAGGTCAGTCGCTGCCCATCCTGCACAGCGGCCAGTGCCTGAGGCTGCGCGGCCACGAGCGCTTCGAAAACCCCGTGCACCGTCAGCGCGGCAGGATACGCCCGCGTGGTGGCGTTGAAGGTCTGCAGCACCTGTTGGCGTTCGGCCGCCGGCAGTATGGTCAGGGCCTGCAGCGCCGTGGTTGATGACTGCTCCAGCGCCTGCACCAACTGCTCCAGCGCCTGGTGTACAAAGCCGCACACCCGTTGCGCGCCGACTTGAGCCAGAGTCAATACGGTCAAGCTGAAACCGTCACCCCATTCGTCCACGTTCAAGGTCAGCGGGTAGTTGGTGCGTTCCTCACCGCCGAGCCCTTCCATACCCTGCCAGGCTTGCTGGACTTGCTCGGAGCCCTCGGCCACGGCGCTGTGCCGGTAGTTCAGCAATGCGCTGAACAACGGCAAGGGCGCATTCACCTGGCTGCAGCGTTGGGCCAAGGCCAGCGACGCGTGTTCATGCCCCAGCAACGCGCTGAGACGCCCATGGGCCTGGCGCACCCCGGCACGGGCATCGCGCTGGTCGATGTCAAGGCGCAGCGGCAAGGTATTGATAAACATGCCCAAGGCCCGTTCGGCGCCTTCACCGCCGAGCATGCGGCCCATCAGCACGGTGCCGAACACCACGTTCTGCTGGCCGGTCGCGGCCGCGAGCACCTGTGCCCAGGCCAGGTGAAACAGGCTGGCGGCACTGACGCCAAGCTGACGCAACTGGCCACGCAGGCGCCGGTCGAGTTCGGCATCGACCACCAGGTGCGCTTCTTCGATATCTCGGGCATCGCCTTGCACATCTTGCAGGCCGAAGGGCAAGGTCGGGGTGTCGATATCCCCGAGCAACTCGCAAAAGAACGCCTCATGCTCCTGCTCGCTGACACCCAGGCGCGCCTGGGCCACGTAATTGCGATAAGGCACCGCTTCGGGCAGCTGCGCATCCGGGTTGCTCAGGTAGGCCTGCATTTCCTGGCTGACCACCTCCAGCGCGGTATGGTCCAAGGCAATGTGGTGGAACAGCAGAATCGCCGCCACACGCTGCCGGGCCGGGTCCTGGGCATACACCAGTTGCATGAGCGGCGCGCGGGCCAGGTCGAGACGGTGTTGGCGGGCACCAAAGCGTTGCTCAAGCTGGGCCATCACATCGCCGCCGGTTTCTTCCAGCAGCACCTGTTGCACAGCCAACTCAGCCTTGCGCCACACCACCTGTACCGGGGCCGGCAGGCCTTCGAGCACAATCGCGGTGCGCAGGATGTCGTGTCGGTCGATCACGCGCTGCAGCGCCTGGGTAAACGCCTGCAAACGCTGCTCGTCGGCAAAGCTGAAGCGCGCCTGCAGCAGGTACGGATCCCCCCGCTCGGCGCTGAGGTGATGGTACAGAATGCCTTCCTGCAGCGGCGCCAGCGGGTAGATGTCCTGCACGTTGGCCACGCCGCCCGGCACGCTGTCGACAATCCGGTCCAGGCTGGCCTGGTCGAGGTTGACCAGTGTCAGCAGGTCCGGGGTGATGCGTGTGCACCCGGGCTGAATGCGGTTGGGCTCGACCGTCACTTCACGGCTGTGGCCCACAGCAGCGGCCAACGCCGCCAGGGTCGGCTGGCTGAACAGCACGCGCACGTCGGCCTGCAAGCCCGCCTGGCGCATGCGGCTGATCAGGCCCACCGCAAGCAGCGAATGCCCGCCCAGCTCGAAGAAATGGTCATGCCGGCCCACGCGCTCGACCTTGAGCACTTCGGCCCAGATCTGCGCGAGCGCGATTTCCACCTCACCCACCGGGGCCACGTAATCACGGCTCGGTTGCGCGCTTTGATCCGGTTCCGGCAGGGCCTTGCGGTCCAGCTTGCCGTTGGCCGTCAGCGGCAGGTTGTCCAGGTGCATGTAGGCCGCCGGCACCATCGCGTCCGGCAATTGGGCTTGCAGGTAGTGGCGCAGGTGCTCGATATCCAGCGCTTCACCCGCGGTGAAGTAGGCGATCAGGCGTCCATCGCGGGCAATGACCACGGCCTCGCGCACAGCGGGATGGCCGCCCAGGCAAGTCTCGATTTCGCCGAGTTCGATGCGCACACCGCGGATTTTCACCTGGTCGTCGTTGCGGCCCAGGTAGTCGAGCGTGCCGTCAGCCAGCCAGCGCACCAGGTCGCCGGTGCGGTACATGCGCGCTTGCGGGTCGCTGCTGAAGGGGTCTTTGAGAAAGCGTTCGGCGGTCATTTGCGCACGGTTCAAGTAACCCCGCGCCACCCCGGCACCGCCCACATAGAGTTCACCGGCGACGCCCAGCGGCACCGGCTTGAGTTGTGCGTCGAGCACGTACACCTGGGCATTGGCCACCGGTTTGCCGATGTGCAGGGTCTGCCCGGCTTCGATCACGCCGGAGGTCGCAACCACCGTCGCTTCGGTCGGGCCGTAGTTGTTGACCAGGGTGAAGCGCTGCGCCTGGGTGAACTGGCGCAGACGGTCGCCGCCGATCAGCAGGGTCTTGAGGGTCGGGTGTTGCAGGTTCTGGCTGAAGGCGTATTCAGCCACCGGCGTCGGCAGGAAACTGACGTCCAGCGGCTGGGCCAGCCACCAGGTCAGCAGCGCATCAATGTCTTCGTTGCCCTGCGCCGCGGGTGGCAGATGCAAGGTGGCGCCCACGCACAGCGCCGGCCAGACTTCCCAGGCCATCGCGTCAAAACCGAAACCGGCGACGCTGGAGGTGTGGCTGCCGGCGCTGAGGTTGAAGGCTTCGCAATGCCAGTTCACCAGGTTGTCGAGGGTCTGGTGCTCAACCATCACGCCTTTGGGCAAACCCGTGGACCCGGAGGTGTAGATCACATACGCCAGGTGTGCCGGGGTCAGGCCGGCAATCTGTGGGTTGGCGCGCGCGGGGCCGGCCAGCAACAGCGGGTCTAGTTCGAGTACCGGTACGCTCATCGCCGGCAAGCGCTCGCTCAGCCCCGGTTGCACCAGCACCACCAGCGGAGCGCTGTCTTCGAGCAAATAGCCGATGCGGTCCAGTGGGTGGGCCGGGTCGACGGGTACGTAGGCCGCGCCGGCCTTGAGGATGGCGACCAGGCCCACCAGGGTTTCCAGGCTGCGACGCGCACAGATCGCCACGCGATCATCCGGCTGCACGCCCAGTTCGATCAGACGATAAGCCAGGTGGTTGGCTTGGCGATTGAGCTCGGCATAGGTCAGCGTCTGGCCGTCGTACACCGCCGCGAGCGCCTCGGGGCTGCGTTCTGCCTGCTGTTCAATACGCTGGTGGATGGTCAACCCGCGTGGGTAGTCGGCGTGGGTCTGGTTGAAACCTGCCAGCACCTGCTGGCGCTCGGCATCCGGCAACACCGGCAGCTGGTTGACGGCAGCCTGCGGGTTTTGCTCCAGCGCCTGAAGCAGATGTTCCAGGGCCGCATGCATGTAGCCGCAGAAGCGTTGCGCGCCCAGCACCGGCAAGGCCTGAACGGTGAAGGAAAAACCGTCGCTGAACTCATCGACGCTCAGGGTCAGCGGGTAGTTGGTGCGTTCCTCGGTGTGGAAGAATTCGATGCCGCGCCAGGCCTTCTCGGCCTCGTCACCGGCCTGGGCCGCCGCACTGTGGCGATAGTTGAGCAAGGCACTGAACAAGGGTTGCGGTGCGGCGACGCCACTGCAGCGTTGCGCCAGCACCAAGGGGGCATGCTCATGACCGAGCAATGCGCTCAGCCGTGCATGGGTGGCCTTGAGCGCCGCCTGGGCGCCTTGCTCACCGATATCCACCCGCAGCGGCAAGGTATTGATGAGCATACCCAGCGCGTGCTCGGCGCCCTCGCCGGCCTCCATGCGCCCCAGGAACACCGTGCCGAACACCACGCGCTGTTTGCCGGTGACGGCCGCCAGCACTTGCGCCCAGGCCAGGTGGCACAGGCTCGCGGTACTCACGCCCTGCTGACGGGCCTGGGCGCGCAGGCGCTGGCCCAACGTCGGCGCGACGGCCAACACGGCTTCCTCCAGGGCATTGCCATCGCCCTGCACATCCGCCAGGCCGAACGGCAGGGTCGGCTCGTCCACCTCGCCGAGCATGTCGCGAAAGAACGCTTCGTGCTGTTGTTCAGTCACGCCCAAGCGCGCCTGCGCCACGTAATTGCGGTAAGGCACCGGTTTGCCCAGTTGCGCGGCGTGACCCAGCAGGTATTGCTGGATTTCATGCTGCACCACGGCCAGCGCGGCATGGTCGGAGATGATGTGATGCAACATCAGCAACGCCAGCCAGCGCCCATTCTGCGGATCGTGGGCATAGGCGATGCGGATCAGCGGCGCCTGGCTGATGTCGAGGCGAAAGTGCCGGGTGTCGAAACGCTGCTCCAGTTGCTGGCGGATATCACCCTCAGCCGGGTCCAGCACGAGTTCTTCAACCTGCAAACGGGCCTGGCGCAGCACGACTTGGTGGGGCTCGTCGAGCCCGTCCCAGATGACCGCGGTCCGAAAGCTGTCATGCCGGTCAATCACGCATTGCAGGGCCTGGCTGAAATCGTCCAGGCACTGGCGGTTGTCCATGCCGATGGTGCATTGCAGCACATAGGGATCGCCCTGCTGCGCCGACAGGTGGTGGAACAGAATCCCCGATTGCAGCGGCGCCAGCGGGTAGATGTCCTGGATGTTGGCGGCGCCGCCGGGAATCTGCCCGACGATAAGGTCGATGGCCGCCTGGTCGAGTGTGGTCAGCGTCAGCATGTCCGGGGTGATCCGCGTGCAGCCGGCGACGATGCGGTTGGCCGGAATGTCCACCTGCCCGGCGCGCTGTGCCCTGTACTGCCCGGCATTGATCAAGGCGATCAGCTCCGCCTTGTGCTCGCGCAGTGCGGCGAGCACGCTCGGTTCCTTCAACGCCTGCTTGTTGCCTTGTACGACGAGCTGGTCACCCTTGACGGAGAGCTGGACATCTTTTTCTTTTAATGTCGCCAACAGTTCGAGAACACTCACAGGACCATCTCCATTCTTTCGGTAATTTCGGCGTATTCCCAGAGCGTGGGTTGCTCGAACAGCGCCTTGACGTTCGCATCGATGCCATCCTGGCGTAACCGCCCGATCAGGCTGACGGCCAGCAGTGAGTGGCCGCCCAGTTCAAAGAAGTTGTCGTGGCGCCCTACCCGCTCCACGTTCAGCAGCTCGGCCCAGAGCCGGGCCAGGGCGATTTCCGTGTCACCCTGCGGCGCTTCGTATTCACGGCTGCGCAGCGCGGCCATGTCCGGGGCCGGCAGCGCCTTGCGGTCCAGCTTGCCGTTGGGGCTCAGCGGGAACGCCTCCAGGTGCACAAACACCTGCGGCACCATGAACTCCGGCAGTTGCTCCAGCAGATGGGCGCGCAGCTCGTCGGTGGCCGCCGGCACGCCGGTGTAATACGCCACCAGGCGTTTGTCGCCCGGCACGTCCTCGCGGGCCAGCACCGTGGCTTCCAGAATCTGCGGGAACTCGCCCAGGCGCGCCTGGATTTCCCCCAGCTCGATCCGCAAGCCACGGATCTTGA